>JAPUGV010000156.1 GCA_027298025.1 Chloroflexota bacterium
ACCAGTGGAATCTACCAGCCATCGAACGGATTCGTAAGTGATTGATACCGCCCGGTCCGCAGTGCGGAGGCCCATTCCTCATTGGATCCTCGTTGGGGAGCAGGATGGGTGCTGCCATTCGAATAACGCCACGAGGATACGGAAGTGAGCCGTCGAGCGCTAATGTATAATCGCCCCGCGCCCCCGTAGCTCAATGGATAGAGCGCCGCACTTCGAATGCGTAGGTTGGGAGTTCGAGTCTCTCCGGGGGCGCCTGACGGCGAGAAGAAGAGGAACCTGGCCTCGGCCAGGTTCCTTTGTTGCAATGTGAATTCGCTAGAGCAACTGTCAACCCACGGCTAGGAGTCACACCGGGAAGCCGATGTAGGCCACGCCACCCTCAACGTTCTGCAGGATCCTTATGACACTCGCCGGAGCCGCGTCGGCGGTCGGATCGCAGAATCCGAAAGTCGCCTTTCAACAAGTGGCGCGGGACATATCCGCTTTCTGATCCGATCATCCTTCACACCTATCCAAGCGCCAGCAGACCGAGACCGATCGGGCCCAGCTCAATGGGCAGACGGTTCCACGAGTCGCCGCGGTCCTCAGAGGCCCACACCTGTCCGTTTTTCAAGGCTCCGATGACAAGGCCCGAGCGGCCGGGTATGGTCGCCAGGCCGTAGGGCATAGAGTGGAGCGGTTGCGGCAGCCCATTTTCTAGCTTGACCCAGGGTTCTCCTCCGTGCTTGCGAAAGATATGGGCCTCGGCATTGCCCAGCGAGTGCGCCTTGCCCGGGCCGCGTGACACCGAGATGTACCAGAGATGCGGCTCTTCCGGATCGGCTGCGCAGGCGACGGCATAGTGACGGTCGAGGCCTTCCTTGACCTTGGTCCAGGTTGCGCCCCCATCCCTGCTGACGCTCGCACCGCCCCCGCTCCCACCCGCCTCATATGCCCAATCACCGACTGAATGATGGAACTTCATCGTGTGACAATCTCTCAACGTGCCCTTCAAATGGCGAGACCAGGTTTCGCCGCCATCCTCGCTTCGGATGACCGCGCCGAATTCGATGCCGGCCAAGTTCATATTCGGCTCGCTGGGCGAGACTGCTAGCGACTGGACATAGGCCGTTCCTGGCGCTTCGGCGGGCGACCACCACAGCCGGCGGCCCGGAATGCGTCTGAAGTTCTCCCGCTCGGGCCACGAGCGCCCACCATCCTTCGATGCGTACACCCTGGGGGGTTTGGTCCCCGCATAGATCGCATCCGGTGCGAGAGCCAGGGACTTCACGATCATTCCCTGCAGCCCGGCCTGAGCCCAGGTGGCTCCGCTATCCATCGATTCGAAAATCCCGTTGCCCTGAGTGCCCGCGTACCAATGAGCTGGGTCGAGTGGATCGGCGGCAAGGCAGCGAACATCCTGGCTCGGCAATACGGTCTCTATAGACCAGTCCGTCTCTCCCCGACGCGCGATCCGAACTCCGCGCCCCGCCGATGTGGCAATTAATGTAAGCCCGGTAAGCATGTCGCCCTCCCCGTTGCAGAGGTCGCCAACCAGAGGCCTAGGATCATCACCCCAGGGATCCAAAGCCCAGACGTGGCACGTTTATTCATTTTGGTCGGCGGGACAGGACCTGGCCGATCAGCGCGATCAATACCGCACCCAAATAGAAACTTCCAAGCCCTGCAGACTCCGAGACAAAGAAGACCGCAGCCGCGATCCCAAGAACGATTGGCCCCAGCCATACCTGCGATACCAGGCAACCTGGGGGCTAGCAGCTGCTTCGGCCATGATGCGACCCACCTTTCATATCAGCTCAAGATATGCGCGCGATGCGAATGACTCGAGCCGGATCAGATCTAAGATAGATTCAGGGCGTGACGGGACCGTTACGGAATCGGGCCCGGCCTGCACGTCGTAACCGGCTAAAAGGAGGAATGAACTTCAGCGAGTGAAGGCTCGCCGGAATCCAAAAGCTGGCCCTGCACGGACCAGCTCGCGAGCCACCCTTTCAGCTGTATGGCTGCTATCCCGCGCAGCTCATTGGAATGGTGTAGTCGTCCAGGTCATCCGCCGTTGAGTTGTCTCCTTTGTCGGTTGCCGACGCAGAGAGCTCAACCTCGAAATCCTCCGTCGGTACCCATCCCTTATCGATTTGGAAAGTGATCGAGCCAGAGTAGAGGGCATCCCAACCCCCTCCCGATTCCCCGCCCGATGTCTTCGACATGCTCGATACGATGAAGTCCACAGTGAACCCGACGATGCGGTACCTTAAGACAACGGTCTTCATTCCATACGAAGGCGCCGGATCGACCAGATGCAGATCGGTTACGAAGATCGTTGGTTCGCACACATCTCCTGTCGGCGGATTGACCGTGGCGCCCTCGATGTCTGGCTTGGCGTTATCCACGGGAGTCGGAGAGGGCGTGATCGACGGTGTCGGCGTGATCGTGGGCGTGTTGGTAGGTGGCGGAGGCGGTTGGGGCGGCGGTGGGGGCGGCTGTTCCTCAGGCTTCTCTGTCGGCGTACTGGTACGGGTAGGTCTGGGGGTCGCCGTGTGGGTAGGCGTTGCGGTGGAAGTTGGCGTCGGGGTGTTCGTAGAAGTAGGCGTGTGGGTCGGCGTGGCCGTGTACGGCGCCGCGCCGGCGAAATCCCGCCAGGTGGCGGTCGGGACCGGGCGCAGCAGCTGTTGCTCCAGGCGATCCCCTGTGATTTCCCGTATGATGGTCAGCCGCAGCGTCCGGAAGACCTCTCCCAGATTGTCGGAACCGTAGTCCGGGACGAGCCGTGAGAAGAGCCCCCCAGGAACGGCCATTTGCGCCGCAGTTCCCCCATCAGTCAGCACGGGGAAGAGCAACCAGAATAGGATTACGACGGTGAACGGGCCGAGTCCTATGACCAGCCGGGTCAGGCTTGAATTCGCTCTCACTCTCGCTGTGATCGCTTTGTGCGTTTATTAACGCGCTGTATGGGGATGCCGGAGCCTAATCTTAGCCCAAAGTGCCCCACCCTTCAATTACCTTTCACAGGGCCTGCGTACTACTCAATCACCCCTAGAATTGGATAGACTTAATCGCGGTCTTCCAAATGCGCTTTCGTACTGCCTTTCTCCTGACGATCACCTGGTTGGTCATGTTCTGGCCGACCGATATCGCTCATTCTGAAACCGAATGGGGGTCCGTCGCGGAGGGAATCGATTTTCAGCAATTCGTCCTGCCAGGACCTAACCGGGCTTTCGTGGCTCGCATGGACCGGAGTTCGCCAAACATCATCGTGGACAGCATGGTTGCGCAGGGCAAGCTATACGAGGGTACAGAAACGGTCAGTGGAATGGCGCAGCGCTACGACCAATCCATCGTAGGTTGGGGCGCCAGATGGGATGCCACCGGCAAAGTTGCGGTAGCCATCAATGGCATTTTCTATGATCCGTCCACGGGTGTCCCTCAATCGGGTCAGATCCAGGGCGGATGGTATATCAAGCGATTTAGCGATCACAGTGGCGGTATTGAGTTCGCCTTCAATCGAGACCGAGAGGCCTTCATTGGCGCCTGCGCGATGCACCCTGACGACGAGCAATGGGTGTATTTCCTGGATCGTGGAAAGAAGATGGAGCTGGGCGGCATCAATGTCCGGCAGAACGACGACAATATCGTGATCTATACGCCTCAATATGACTCCAACACCCACACCGGCAACAACGGCATAGAAGTGCTGGTCGAAATGCTGCAGCCAGCAGGCATCGGCTCGCGTGCGAAGGGCTACATCCGCAGCATTCGCGACGGAGGCTCCACCCGCATACCTTTTGATCATGTCGTGATTTCGGCCAGGGGAGGGGCAGGCAGGCGCCTGGCCGAGCACGCCCGCATTGGAGAACGCGTCGGGATTCTTAGCTCGATCGACTTCACTTCCGGCGACTGCCGCGATCGCCACCCCTCGAGCTGGGACTCGGCGTTTTCCAGCATCGGCGGCAGCTTCAACTTCCTGCGTGACGGCGACATCGTCAACTACGATCACGACGCGGGTGCCACAGCGCGCCACCCTCGTACCGCGGTTTGCCTCAACGACGAGTATATTTTCTTTGTAGTCATAGATGGCCGCCAACCCGGCTACAGCATCGGCATGACCTCCGATGAATTGGCTCGCTTCTGCCGCGATCGGCTCGATGCGGAATGGGGGATCAATCAGGACGGCGGAGGATCTTCGGCCATGTGGCTGGATGGGGAGATCGTCAACCGACCCTCG
>JAPUGV010000157.1 GCA_027298025.1 Chloroflexota bacterium
TCCGGACACGGTGGTCGTCTCCGGTGCCTCCGGCCCATACGTCGCCTATCGGCCGAGCAACGCCGAGGCCTACCTGTACCGCAAGACCGTAGGCCACCCGTTTGAGCTGGCGATGGAGGGTTTGCCCGATGCACGGGGCACGATCGCCAGCCGATTTGCGACGCATCCCGACGAACCGGGCGTATTCTACGCCGCCAACAATCATGGGCTCTTCAGCTCGCAGGACGCGGGAAGGAGTTGGAAGGTGCTCAAAATCGCGTGGCCGGATGGGATTTTCGCGCACGGTGTGGATGCCCTAGTCGCTTTCGAGGAGTAGCCGCCCGCAGTGCTTGAACTAGCGGAAGGCGATTGCGTGAAGCCGGACTAGCCGCGGGGGAGCGAATCTCCGCGGCTCGGCTCGCCGCCATTAGGCCGCACTGATGGCAGCCAAGACTATTAGCCCGATACAAATGTCGAACGTGAGGAGGAGTTCAAGTGGTTGATTACGAGCTGTCGATTCTTATTGACCGTCCAGCTGCTGAGGTTTTTGAGTACGTGACGAATCCGCAGAACATCCCTCAGTGGGCCTCATACGTCCAGGATGCTGCGCAAACGCCGGCCGGGCAAATGCGTGTCGGGAGTCAGATTAAGCAGATTGTCCGAGGGGGTGAAGTCACGTGGGAGGTGACTGCCTATGAGCCCAACTCCCTTTACAAGTACGAAGCAGATTATTGGTACGCGTCAAATGCTGAAGTCACCTTTCGTGTCGAGGCTACCCAAGGCGGGACGGAGTTCACAGTGCACGATAAGGGTGAACGTAAGGGCTTCATGAGGTTGCTCGCGCCAATCCTTGGCCGAAATAACTATCGAATTCGCAAGCGGCAAATGGCCACCATCAAAGAGATACTTGAACGCGCCAATTCGCCTGGGAGTTAGTGAACCGTACCGCCTGCTAACCCCTCACTGGAGCACCCTGCGAGTGGAGCCGGACCCGGCCTCAGCTCCTCGTGGACGCGGGATCCGATCAGGCGTTCCGTGCCTATGGTTCTGGAGCCGAGACTCCCGGTACGCGCTCAACCGCAGTCATTCCCAGAGCCGCGATCTTACTGAGGATGTCCCAAACTCTCTCTGCTGCTGGCCAGCGGGCGGTTTCGTTTAGAATGGTGGAGTTGCCGGTGGCTGTACGGACGGTGCCGAAGAACTACTATCGCTACCATTTCATCTTGCAAAGCAAGGTTGTCCATCGTGGGATAACCAAAGATCTTGAACGCAGCCGGATCGAACACAGACAGCAGTGGCCAATCGGCTGGATCAAACAGATTGGTCCATTAGTAACGCACGAAACCGCTCTCGCTTGGGAGCGCGCTGGTGGTTCGCGAATCTAGGATTCGCGTTCGCGACCAGTGGATCAGTTCGCCTAGGTTGGATCGATGTTCCCGCGCCGAGATCCCTGAAAAGTCTCTTACCTACTTCAGATTCAACACTCCCCATCGATCTTATGACTCTAGAAGCTCCACTACACAGGGAAGCAATCGGGACGCGGCGCATTTCTAATTCATAGCATTCCACATGGACGTCAATTGGATCCAGATGGAGCAGTCGTCAATCGAGAACCACCATTCTCATAATCGAAGGGATTTAGTCTGTCAAAACAGACAAGTAGGTTCTGCGCAATCGCGAGCGAGAATTAGCTTTCTCATAACCGAATCCTGAGTTTGACACACCGGAATACCGATTCTCAAGACTCATCTACCTGCCCCCTTTCGATTGCGATTGGAGACATGTCGTCTAGGGCTCCATCAGATTCAGGTAGATAGGTTTTGAGCATGCGCCTTCTCGGGAACCTGATCGGCAAAAGGGCATACGCAGTGACTTTCGGCGGAACCCGGAAGATTGGCGGCAATCGCGGGTTTTGCAGACCCTCACATAGCGATAAATGACCCTTGGTCGCATTTGGGGATTTTCCGGCTAAGGTTTTCTACTAATTTGGTTAGGTTTCTCCTGTGGACTATTATCCGACTCTTATAGATTGAAAATGTGAGACCCAATAAATATTCTTACACTTCTCAAAGATCTTTGAACCCATCTTGACTTCAACAGCCTGCTTCTGCCTGGCAACGACGATGCAATGCACAGCAAGCCACCATGAACTGGTGCTTTAACGTTTGCTCAGCGCGGACGAGGTTAGCCCGTCTCTATCCTTAGATAACCTTTGTGGTCTATCACTAGAGGGATAAGCTGGAGAGTATCGGGTAGATCGAAAGGACCCGAAAATGAGCAGAGTATTCTTGAAGGATGGATGCTAACAGCCCACCAGGTAACCGGCGCTTGAAATTGTATGACGTCGCTCCAGTTTCCAATCGTGGTTCTGCGACCGGTAGGCGATAGCGGATGAGGGGGTGATCTTGATGGGGATAGACGAGGGAAAAGCGTATTTGAGTGAGCAAATTTCGAAACTGAGTCGGTTTGGAATTCTACGCTTGGTTTTGTTTAACCTGCTTATTGGGGGCAGCCTAGCAGCCTGCCAGACAGCAACCACTCAACCGACTAATCCATCGCCTTCTCGGCAACCGTTAGGCGAACTAGCCTCTACTGCTGGTCTGATCCAACTACAAAACCCTCTGGACGAGCCAGAATATTATTGCGTCGATGTTCCCGGGGCTGGCCCAAGCCTGAATTTGCAAAGCGCACTCCAGGCGCATACCTGCAAACTAAGCGCCGCCGAAGACGAAACTTTCACCTTCAATTATCCATCGGTGGGACAAATCTATATGGAAGCCTACCAGCTGTGCGTTGAGGCCGACAGCGTCGCAGCCGGGGCTGAGCTTCGCCTTCGGGACTGCACTGACCAGCCGCGGCAGCTCTTTGTATATGAGGACGGGCAGATCCGGCTGCGCGATTCTGATGCGGAGACGCTGTGCCTGGCGATTGCGCCGGGTGTCGGGACGCCCACCGGTGGCCCGAGCCATTTGCGACGCGATTTGGAGTTACGGCCGTGCGGCGAGGTTGAGGCGGCGCTATCGGAGTGGGAAATTCCTTAGTCTGGTTCAGATGGTAGCCTTCGGTCCCGCGGTTGTGCTGGCAACTTAATGCATCCGGGCGGAGGATTGGCCAGTCACGCCGACGGTCTGGAATGAGTTCGAGCTGAGACACTTCGACTTCTTTGAACGAAACCCGGCGCTCGATATTCCAGCCCCCGACGGCAATTAGCTCGTCCAGACTGTCCAAGCTTGGAGAACTTGATCGGCTTTCATTGAAAGCCTCTTGATGGGTCTCGATTCTACGGCATAATGCAAGTGTGCAAGGAGGAGGTCAGATAGTTACGAATGGCTTCGGACGGATCGCCAGCTCCTCCGCGATCCTAGCAGGGTTGGTCGGTTTCTTCTACTCGATTTCGTTCGTCGTTCTGAGCAATAACCTGCTTAGCGGTCTCTTTCTCATGGTTGGTGGGCTATTGACAACCGCTACACTTATAGCACTCTACCGACGCCTCAAAGAAACCAACGCCCCATTGAAGCCCTCATCCCATCGGTCGAGGAGGTAGGGCTTTTATCTATCCTCAAACCGAGGGCATTAGGATCCAGCCAGAACCAACACGACTGCTCCGCGGAAAAGAGTGCTTGTTCATACGCCGATTGCTCGCCAGGTGAGGTTTGACGATGGCCTGAAACCAAATTCGACTTCGACACGGGAAACGACGGTGACACGCCTGACTTACATTGGTCACGCAACGGTTCTCATCGACACTCTGGGGGTTCGAATTCTCACGGACCCACTTTTCGCAAACCGCGTGGCCCACCTCCGCCGCCAAGCACCTCCGGTCGATCGCGACGCCACTTCGCGGATTGATTTAGTTCTGATTTCACACATTCATGAAGATCATATGCATTTGCCATCCCTACGAAGTCTGGACCCACCCCCTCGGGTCCTCGCGCCAGCCGGAGCAGTTCCGATACTGGTGCAAGCGGGAATTCAAAATGTCCAGGAGCTGCACGCGGGGGAATCAGCGGAGGCGGGGGGAGTAACGATCGTTGGGACGAAGGCGCGTCACTCGAGATTACGATACCCATTCGGCCCGTCTGCCGAACCCATGGGGTTTGTGATCAGGGGCTCAAAGAGCGTCTACTTCGCCGGAGACACAGATCTGTTCGATGAAATGAATGGTCTCGAGCCGAATCTCGATGTCGCCCTGTTGCCTGTCTGGGGATGGGGACCCACGCTGAGCCGGGGACACCTGAACCCGCGGAGAGCAGCGGAGGCATTGAGGCTGCTCCGGCCTCATATGGCGATCCCGATTCATTGGGGGAGCTACAGCCCAATCGGCATGAGCTGGCTGAATCCTTCATTTCTTACCCGTCCCCCGAGAGAGTTCAAGCGGGCCGCAAGCGAGATCGCGCCCAATGTCGAAGTTCACGTCCTCGTGCCCGGTGCAGGGGCAGAGCTTGTTGAGGGGATTTGGAATGCGGGTACCTAGGCTACGCCATCTTCCCTGGCCACAGCGGATAGTACTGATATGGACCATAGAAGCACTCACGTTCATCGTGATGATCGTCCTGTTCCGCGGCATTACCTTCGAAACCGGAGGCGCAGCTTTCGCGGTCGCAGTCGCCATCGGATTGGTCAACTCATTCGTCAGGCCGATCCTTGTGCGGTTAGGGATCGTTCCCAGCCTGCCAATCTTCTTGCTTCTGGCGCTCGCCATAAATGCTCTCGTGGTATGGCTCGCCACCGAATACGCGCCGGGATTCGCAATAAGCCCGATCTGGCTCATAGCGCCTGTCTCGGCCATCTTGGCGGCGGTCAACGTTTCCTTCAGCGACCTATTCGGAATCGATGACGACGATTTCTACTATCAACACCTGCTTTCCCACTTCATCGATCTAAAACTGCCCCAAGAAGTGGGCAGCGACCCTGGCATGGTGTTCCTGGAGATCGACGGGCTTTCGGAACGCATATTGAGACGTGCAATCCGAGAGGGGTTTATGCCGACCTTGGCACGCATGGAGCGTGAGGGGGGCTATCGGATTGTCGGGTGGGAATGCAACGTTCCATGCCAGACGTCCGCAAGCCAGGCCGGCATCTTGCTTGGCAGCAACTACGACGTTCCCGCCTTCCGCTGGTATGAAAAGGATAGACAGAAGACGATGGTCTCCAATCGACCCGCCGACGCAGCTGAACTCGAGCGACGGCTTTCCAGAGGAGACGGCCTGCTAGCGCGGGGAGGTGCCAGCCGAGCAAACCTGGTATCCGGGGACGCTCCAATGGCGATGTTCACCTTCAGCACGCTGTCCGATCCAAACCGGCACAGTTCGCAGGATTTCTACCCGTTGTTCATGGGCCCGTACAACGTTCTGCGCATCGCGCTGCTGTTCATCTGGGACCTGCTGGCTGAGTTGCGTGCGGCAAGGTACCAACGTCGCCAAGATGAGAGGCCGCGGATCCATCGCGGGGGCGTGTATCCGCTGCTACGTGCGGCCACGACGGTGTTGATGCGTGAGTT
>JAPUGV010000158.1 GCA_027298025.1 Chloroflexota bacterium
CGCTCTGCGTCAGCTGGCTGCCCCCCACCATCTTTGCCAGACCGAAATCGGTGAGCAGTGGCCAGTGCGGCTTCGGCAGCAGGATGTTGCTGGGTTTGATATCCCGGTGCACGACACCTTCTTCATGTGCATACTGCAGCGCTCCGGCGAGCTGATCGATCAGCCCCCTCATCTCTTCCGGGACCATCGGCTTTCCCAGAAGCGCGGTCAGGGTACCGGCCTCTACGTACTCCATAACGATATAGGTGGTTTCGCTTTCTTCTCCGTAGTCAATGACGATCAAGATGTTGGGGTGCCTCAGGCTAGCGATGGCCTTCGCTTCTTGTCGGAAGCGCTTGATGAATGTGTCGTCTTGCTCCGCGTAATAGGGCGGCATCACTTTCACCGCCACATACCGATCGAGTGAGGGCTGGTAGGCCTTGAAGACCGTGGCCATGCCTCCTCTGCCGATCTGGGAAACGATTCGATATCCGCCTAGCTCTTGACCGATCAGGCCCTGCAAGGATGGGCTCCTGTCAACGAAAAAGATGAGCTTGATTGTATATCGGAAGCTTGATGCGACCAATTCAAGAGGCTAGCCCGGAGGTAATGGGCTGCAGATGAGCCATCTAGCTACAAGTGTCGGCGCCAGCGTTCCACAAGTTCGGGCACCGGCGGCCCCGGCGTTAACCGTAATCCGAGGATTCCGGACAGCGACTTGAGCGAGTCCTGGGCATCTCCAACAGCTCGCCCCTCTTCGTCTGCAGCCTGGATCTCCTGCGCGAGCCGAAGAATGACCCGGATGGCTTCCGTGGCATCGAGATCGGCCTCCATCGCCGTCACGAACTCGGCTTCCGCCTCCGCAGATTCAAGCGCCGACCCGGATCCCGTCTTTTCCTGCACCGAGCGTCTCAGTGTATCCGCCCACACGGCAGCCATCTCCAGCTCCTGCTCCGAATGACTCCAGGCTTCCCGATAGTGGTGATGGGCCAAATATAGGCGAATAACGTTGGGAGACCAGCTCTCGAGCAAGTCTCGGATGAGGATCAGGTTTCCGAGAGACTTACTCATCTTCTCACCCTCATGCTCGACCATCGCGATGTGCATCCACACGCGGGAAAGTGGAACGCCGTGTTGGACCTCCGACTGAGCGATCTCGCTTTCGTGGTGTGGGAAGATGAGATCTCCCCCACCGGCATGGACGTCAATTGTCGCCCCCAGACGTCCGGCCAGAGTGGAGCACTCGATATGCCAGCCGGGTCTTCCCGGTCCCCAGGGGCTTTCCCAGGCCGGCTCGCCGGCAGCCTGGGCCTGCCAGAGAACAAAGTCAAGCGGCTGACGCTTATTGGCATCGTCGGGCAAGTTGCCGCGTTCGTTTGCGATGGGGAGCATCGCCTCTTTCGAGAGCTTGGAAAGCTTTCCATAGTCAGGCCAGGACTCCAGATCGTAATAGACCGATCCACTTTCAACGTACGCATGCCCATCCTCAATGAGACTCTGCACCGCTTTCACGATATCGGGGATGGCGGACGAGGCGCGCGGCATCTCGTCCGGGGGACGGACATTTAACGCGGTCATGTCCTCAATGAAGTGTGCTGTCCAGCGGTCGCCGAGCAGTTTCCAGTCCTCGCCGCTATTGGCCGCCTCGCGCAGCATCTCGTCGTCGATATCCGTGACGTTTTGGATGTAGCGCGTGGTCCTTCCGGTATATTCGAGGGTACGAATGAGGATGTCAACCGTGCAGTAGGTGAATGCGTGCCCCAGGTGGGTGGTGTCATACGGAGTAATCCCGCAAGCATAGATTCCGATCGGATCGGAGCTCGGTTCGAGGGTTTCCACTTCGTCGGAGAGGCTGCTGTAGAGTTTCAATTCACGGGGGTTCAGGAGCGATTGTATTCTAGCTGCTCCCGAGGCTTCAGCGCTCCTATCGAGGGCTGTGGTATAGTCCCACGCCCAAAAATCGGACGCTTTAGAGGAAGCTCAAAGCGCGCGTGGGCGCCACCTAGCGAGATCACATGATGACCGAGGCGGAATCCATCTACTTTCAAGACCACATGCCGGGAAACGTGTGTTTCGGGTGTGGCAAATTCAATGATAAGGGTCTACACATTCAGGGCTACTGGGAGGGCGACGAATCGGTCTGCGTCTGGAATTCAGAAGAACGCTATCAGGGCTGGGTCAAGATCATGAATGGCGGGATTCTGGCTACGCTCATCGATTGCCACTGCATGGGCACGGCCATGGCTGCTGCATATCGTGAAGAAGGACGGTCGCTCGGCTCGGAGCCGTATTACCGATACGCTACCGCCAGCATCAAGGTGGACTATCTCAAGCCCACCCCCAACGACCGCCCTCTCACGCTTCGTGCTCAGGTCGTGGAGATCAAGCGACGCAAGACTCATCTCACCTGCCAGGTATATTCCGATGGCGAGATGACCGCTCAGGCGGAGGTCGTTGCAGTGCGAGTCTTCGAGGGTGAGCAGGAGGAAGGCAATCCGTTTGCCTAGCGCTCGCTACACGCCTTGCGGCTCCTCACCGGAATTGGGGATGGCTATGCGCAAGCAGTCGGCCTGGACTGAACCATGATTCGTTTCCATCTCACACGCGCGGGAAATAATGTCTTAGGAAAATATTTCGCGACGCCTATTCTTGTTTCAATCCTCCTAAGCGCCTGCAGCGGCCCGGTCGCGCCGACTCCCTTTCCCACCACTAGTGCCAAACCCGCAAGGTCCACGAATAAGGAAGCGGAACCAGAGCTCTCCCATACTGCAGTTCCCACAATCTCTCCCACTCCCAATCCGTACAGTGGGCTGACGATCGCTGACCTTAGGTCACGCTCATACGGAGCAGGGTGGATCCAGTTCGAGTCAGAACAGCGTGTCTCGTCCAGGTTCAGTCGGTATCTATTTGAATACCCGAGCGACGGAGTGGCCACACACGGGTTTCTCAATCTGCCGCGGGGGGAAGGACCGTTTCCGATGGTGCTCGTGCTCCACGGGTATATCGATCCGGAGGAATACGAGACACTGACATACACCGCGCGCTACGCAGACTCGCTGGCGGCTGAGGGATTCCTGGTTCTGCACCCCAACTACCGAAACTACCCGCCCTCTGAATCCGGCCCAAATTTCTTCCGGGTCGGATACGCGGTGGACGTGCTCAATCTCATCGCGCTGATCGAGAAGCAAGCTGGCATTCCGGGACCGCTGGAATATGCCGATCCTCAATCGATCGGCCTATTTGGCCACAGCATGGGCGGCGGGATCGCCCTGCGCGTGATCGCATCACAAGCTCCGGTCCAGGCAGCCGTGCTCTACGGCTCTATGAACGCCGACGAGCATCTCAATTTTGAGAAAATCTTCGAATGGTCAGAGGGTGAGCGTGGTTTGTTCGAGCTCAATACGCCTGCGCAGACTCTGGCGAGCATTTCACCGTTTTACTATCTGAATGATATTCAAGCCGCGATCAGCATCCACCACGGGGAAGACGACAAGCTGGTTCCGCCGGCGTGGTCAGACGATCTCTGTCAGCGCCTCACGGCGCTGGGAAAGATCGTCGAGTGCTTCAGCTACCCGGGCGAGCCGCATACCTTCATCGGCTTTGGCAGTATCGAGCTGATTGAACGCGCGGTGGCCTTTTATCAGGAGCACCTCGGCCCGCCGTGATCGGATGGATCCTTGGGGAAGCAAAAACGGGCCGACTGAGGAGTCGACCCGTTTCTTGTTGTACCGTTTCGATTTCCGCCTCGGCCTAAGCTATGGGCGGCTGCCAGATGAGCGTGTCCGGCTTGAATACCGACCATGCAAACCAGAAGTGTTCCGCCGAAACTACCTGCTCCAGCTCACTTCCGGCGAGCGGTCCCTCCACCGCCTCGCCAAAGAGGTTCCACAGGCTTCCTGTCTGTTCGTCGCGGAAGCCGCCCTCGACTGCCTGGAAACTCAAGACCTCACCGTCCAGCTCACGCAGATAGACCGCCGTGGAGCCTGTATCTTGATCCGAATTCCCAAAGGTGGTTCGGGTTCCCGACTGCCAGAACACGATGAGCGGAATACCCTGCACCGTATCGTTCACGACCTGCAGCTCGCGGAGCAGAGTGAAGGGATAAGCGACATCGGTGCCACTCACCTCAATCGCTACCACTCGCTCGACAGCCGGCAAGCGGCCATCCAGGTCGCCATCGAACAGGAAGGGATTGCTGCCGATCGAGTCGTAGCCGGCATAGGGATTGCGGCCGTAGTTTCGCACGTTTCCGGTGTTTCTTGAAAGCACTTCTCCGTCTGGATGGCGCTCCTTGAACTCACTCCAGCCGATGAGTTGTGAGGGCAGGACCTCAAGGACCGTTCCGGTCAATTCGCCCACGATGGCCTGACCCGTGAACTGCTGCCACCAGGATCGAGTCTGCCGGTCGTACATGACCAAGTCAGAGTTTCGTAAGTTGCCGGTCGTCCCAAAGTCGAGGACCGTCCCGTCCGCCAATCGGCGATCAAAGGCGATCGTCGAATTACATAGGGGGCAGAAAGTGAGTAATACGGGTGTTTCCCCAACCAGGTCATTCACGATCTCGTGGTGAATCAGGATCGCCAAGGGATAGGCCTTCGCCACACCATTTAGCTCGAAGAACATCACTGGCCAATCCAGGCCCAGCCAGGTGTCCGCGTCCGCCACGCTCTCAAAAACCGGATTATCGATGGCTGGGATGCCGTCTGGCGGGGGTCCCCCGGAGGAGAACTCGCTCAGGTCGACAATGTGTTTGCTGAAGTCCGTGTCCGGCCAGTATTGGACATTGAACCGGATGTTAACCCCCTCGAATGGATCTGCATCGGGAGCGGGAGCCACGGATCCTCCTTCGGCCCCCGCAGGGACAGACTCCGATTGGGTATCGTCAATTTGTGATAGATCGTTCACAGCAACCTCAATTGTGGGTGAGCAGGCGGCAAGCACAAGCACGAATCCCGGAAGCCAGAGCTTCCTCCGCTTTAGGAAAGTCGCAAGCATTTGGTTTGTCCTCGCTTTCGATAGCCTCTCGCCGTCCTCGGAAGAGCGCTAAGCAAGTGCATTAGGTCAGGCAAGAGGGGTAACTGCCTAATAGACGCACCCGTTGAGCCGCTTATTACTTCCAGGAGAGCTCTTTTGGCGACTAATTATCTTCGACGGGCTCGCTTGCCTCCACACCAGGTTGGGCAGGATCAGGGGGAACGGCTTCGCTTGCTTTCTCCTGTTCCAACGAACGAACCGCGCGTTGCAGTCCCCCGGCCTGTAGCCGGCTGCGAACGGAGCCCGGTGTCATCAACAGCACCCCGATCGCGATCCCCAGCACAAGGGTGATCATGAGTACAAGCGCCAGGGCTCCCTCAATGCTCCAGAACAGGAAGCTGATGGTGATGGGCCGGTTGTTCTGAACCGCAAAAACGGTAACCAGGAGCGCAAGGATCAGAGCGACGGCGAAGAGAATTCGCATGTCAGGGATTCGATCGGGCGCGACCTGGCCCCATCCTACGGGGGAGCAACCAGGTTGTCAACGTGCCTGGCCAGAGCTCTACAGGCCAGCCACGACCAGCAGGGCGAGGAGCAAGGCCAATCCAACCGAGGTTAGCGTGCCAATGAGAAAGTACTCCGCGAACGCCTTCTCCTTGAAGAGCGGGAAGCGGGCGGCGGCCTTGGCCGCCATCACGAATCCCACTGCGGTGAAGGCCCCGCTAGCGACCAACACGAAGGTGACCATTCGCTCCAACACGCCAATAACCTCTCCCGCTCCGACTCGATCGGAATCCTCTCGCACTTGACCGGGTCGGACGAGGTCTACGACGCTGACCGTGACCATCGTGGCCCATCCCCAGAGCGCGATGACGCTGAAAATGATAAGCGGCGGAGCTAAAGATCCAAATTGGATTGGCTCCGCTACGAATTGCACTCGATTCGGTTGGCCGAGGATGAACGAAATCGCGAAAAATAGGATCCCGATCACGAATGGGATCATGTGCGTGTGTGGCAGCGCGTGCGGCCTGCCTTTTTCGACGTCTATGCGCACCCGCCGCCGCAGGACTACGGCGCCAAGCTCGTTCAGCACGACTCCAAGCCCCACCAGCAGGTAGCCCAACGGCTGCAATCCGAACGCGAACAGCACCAGGAACCAGAAGGCGAATCTCACCAGCGTGCGTGTTGGTCGCCATTTAGCGGTGAACCCTTCGATGATTCCAGCACGCGACTGGAAACCGTATTCCGTTAGGAGAATGGGGAGCGCGGCCAGCAGCACGAGAGCCAATCTAGGCCTCCTCCAGCAGCGCGTGCTCGATCTGAGCGCGCCACTCGACTGTTGCCGCTCTCAGTTCCTTGGCCCCCGCCGCCCTTAGATGCTGGCTCACGGCGCTGGGCGTGATCGACAGGTACTCCGCCACTTCGCGCCCCTCCAGACCTGAGGCAGATAGATCCACGACTTCTCGCTGTCGTGTCGTCCAGCGGCTCCGTATGACCCCGTAGAGCAGAGAATAGATCTCAAACGGAGCTTTTGGCCCCTGGGCCTGCACCTCCACCGGTGTGCGGCGCTCTGCGGCTCGCTCGATCGCCTGCCGTGCGTTGTGAAAGCCGCGGCCGTCCATCCCAATGGCCTGGCTGCGCAGCGCGGTCTCGAGCGGCCCCACGCCCACTCCAAACCGCAGCTCGGCCGGAAAGGCGTGCGTCCGCAGCGTGGCCAATATGAGGTCCAGGGCGGTGGCGGAGCTCAGTAGGCCCTGAAATTCATCTCCGACGGTGAGTACGAATTCCGCCGCGATGGTGTCGTCAAAGGCCGTGTTGACGTCCCTCACGCCGCCACCCAGCTGATCCTGGAGTCGGCTGCGGTCGCCTGCGCTTCGTGAACCCACCACATCGCCGATGAGTGCAATGTAGTTGCTAGGCTTCATCACGATCGTATTAAGTGATTATGCTTCATATTGTATAGGCTTAGCTCTTATACTTCATCGCGCTGGAAGTTAGCTAATTCGCTAAATCTGGCGTGAGTTTAGCACATAAGCTAATCTCTATCAAGCGCGGAAACGATCGTGCGGCCACCCCGCGGAACACGGCGAGGGCAAACACTGCGTTTTCCCGGTAGGTTTCCGCAGTAACAATCCATCCGCTGTCTAATCATGCAGATCCCGGATCGAGCCTGACCGGGATGGCAACATACCCTCTTTATTCTATTCTTCGTCCAGCAGGTCACAGCGGTCGGGTTTTCCAGCATCTTCCCGTTTCACCCGCTCTATATTGATGAATTAGGGAACAGCACCTCCCCACCGCTGGAGCTGTTGGCGGCGTTGGTCTTCTCAGCCCAGGCGTTCACCATAATGCTGGCCTCGCCCATTTGGGGTTCACTGGCCGATCGCCATGGGCGCGAGCGGATGGTGGAGCGGTCCATTTTCGGGGGCGCGGTCGTCATCCTGGGGATGGCTTTCGTCGGGGTAGCGATGCGCGGAGTGATCCCCTAAATCAGTTCCGTGCTCGCTCGCTACTCACAGGAGGGATGCGCAGGAGCGCGGTTCGGTAAGGGATTCAGTCTAGGTCGGACTCGAGCCGAGCTCGCTCTTGGCCCGATATCGAGGTTCTGGATTCGCGTGCGCTGCCCAGCTTCTCTTCGAAGCGCCCAAGGCGTCGCTCCGCCTCGTCGTACTTCTTGCGCGCATTTTCCAGGTGGCCGCCCAGCGTGTTGTAGTCCGCACGAAAACGCCCAATATCCCCCATCAAGCGATCGAGGAATCCCATGATCTCCTTGGCCTGTTTCTCGATTTGCAGCCCGCGGAAGCCCAGCGCGATCGCCTGCAAATACGCGTAAAAACTGTTCGGTGACACGGGGATCACATGCTTCTGCATGGCGTGACTCAGGATACTGGCATCATCCCCCAGCTGCTCGTCTTTGATGATGGTCTCGTAGTAAACGTTCTCAGCCGGGATATACATCAGTGCGAAGTCGAAGGTGCCCTCATCGGGCAAGATGTATTTGCTCGCGATGTCGCTGAGTCCCGACACCTCCTTGCTCACTTCCTCCATTCGTCGGCCGTCTTCAGTGAGCTGGCCCAGCGTGCGCTGGATCTCAGCAAATGACTCGGTGGTTCCCTGCTGCACGCGTGTGTTCTCATTGAGCCGCTGCGAGATTTCGTTCATGCGCGTCAGCGCGAAAATGCTCAGGCCGATCATGCCCAAAAGCAGCAGGCCCATGATTGCAAACAGGATCAGCTCCACGGTCCCCATTATCTGCTAGCCCTCCTCTATCTCTATAGTCGTGAAGCGATACAGTCCGGCCGGATCCTTCCACTCATCGGCCGGCAGCCCGGCCTTCGCATACAGGTTCTCCAACAGCTTCCCGCGTTCCCAATCACGATCGGCTGCCACTTTGGGTAGCATCACCGCGCGCCGATTGCCCCGTTGAAGTGCTACACCATGCGTGCCCACCTCAAGCTCACGCTCGGACGTTATGCGCTCTAGCGGAGAGAGGATCGAAATCTCGTAGATAAGTTTGCTCAGTTCCTGCTCCTGCAGAGCAGGGAATCGCGGATCGCCGGTGGCGGCCGCAATCGCCTGCTCTCGAACTGCCTGATAGAGTGGCGTGTCGGCTCGAACCTGACCGATGCACCCACGCAGCTTTGTTCCCACACGAAGTGTGACGAACACTGCGCTGAGCCTCTCGAACTCCGGTCCGGTCAGTGGATCCCGGGGCAGCTCGCCACCGTGAAGATGCGCGGAGACCGCCCCACGAGCCAGATCGAGCAGCATGCTCTGCTGATCCGCGGTCAGTTCGGGCGTTTCATAGCGCCAGAACATCACTACACCGTAGCCAACCACTCGCTCTCGATCGCCATTTTCAACATCGCCTGAATTGGAATAGCGGAGCTGGCTAATGCGATCGGCGCCCTGCCCAGCCGCGACCTGCATGGCCACCCGGATCGGCAATTCGCCACATGCGCAAGTAGCGAGGTTGGGAACTCCTTTCGCCATGTTTTCCTCGATCACGCGCCCCAGTTCCGCCGGTTCGCCCAGCTCGATAGCTGCCAATGTAGCTTCATCGACCTTGCGCGCGTGTTCGTAAGACGGATAGTGTGAGAGATCAGAACTGGCAATGACGACCACACCCTCCCTGGGAAGGACCTCCAGCAATGCCTCCGCCAGTACGCGCACGGTACCATCGTCCGATCTCCCGATCATCACCGGGACAATTCGGCAGTCCGGACTCACTTGCTTGAGAAAAGGCAATTCGATCTCAACTGAATGCTCGCTCGAATGGGTCTCGGGGTCGAAGCGGATCCTTTCATCGTGATCGACTAGGCGTCCGGCCAATTCCTCGTTAACGGGCAACACTCCGAATGGCGTCTCGTACCCACCCTTGGCCCATACGGATATCGGGCGCGACATCGGCGGCTGATGATCCGAGGCAATCACCACCGCCGTATCGATATTGGCCCCTACCATCTGTTTGAATCCGTGCGCAGCCACCAGCCCCGAGTAGCGGTATCCAGCATGCGGAACGATCAGCGCCACCGGTACGCCATCCACCGGGCGCACCTTTTGCAGGTAGCCGTCTATGATCCGCGCCAATTCCTCAGGCTGGTCCGGATACCAGCTTCCCGCCACGGCCGGCGGGCGAATCCATTCTCTGTCTATTAGAGACTCCCTCAGGAAGTTCGGTCGAAATTTCTCTTCGCTGCTCGGCGGCTAAGAGCCTGTTTTGGCGCGGCTCAAACTTCAATGCAGTGGCTATGCGAAGAATAGATCGGCGACGATTCAGGCTACGCCTTATCCAGGGTCAGTGGAGAGATGCACAACGGACGAGTTCCCTGGAGAAAACGAGCTCCTTCCATCACATACTCCAGCATCGCCGCAGGCTGGGAGGCCGGAACCAGCTGCGCCTTTCCCACGGTTACCAGCCTTGCGGGAGCTTTGGGCGACAGTCCTGCCAATTCCCTGGCCTTGGCGATGGCCGCACCCAACCCGCCGATTTCGTCCACCAGTCCGTTGTCAAATGCCTGTCGGCCGGTCCAGACCCGGCCCCCGCCTAGCTCATCCACCTGCTCGCGGGTCATCCCGCGGCTCGCCATTACGCGATCCAAGAACAGGTCGTAGATGCGCGTGATGCTGCCCCACAGCATCTGTCTTTCTGCCTTAGTGAAGCGGGATTCAACGCCGAAGATATCGGTGTGTTCTCCGCGTAGGATCTTTTCACGACCGATGAACAACCGGTCGAGAAGATCATGAGTGATAATCTTGTATAGAATGACGCCAATCGAGCCGGTGACGGTGCTGGGCTGAGCGAAGATATGCCGAGCGGGAGTCGAAACCCAGTACCCGCCGGAAGCCGCGACGGGGCCCATGCTCACTATTAGGGGCTTGGATTCGTCGATCTTCTCCAGCGCGGCTCGCATGGCCTCCGATGATGTGGCCGAGCCGCCCCGGGAGTTTACATACACCACCACTCCTGCCGCGCGCTTGTCTCGCAAAGCCTTCCGCGCCGCCTGGACGACGGTGAGGTCCCCTGCCCTGGTTTCTGTCAAGAACGGTAGATCGATTGGAGGCTTCAGCGGAGGTCGACCGCTGTTCCCATCCATAATCGTGCCTTCTATTGGGATCACAGCCACATATCTGCCGCCCCGCACCGGTCCCGGAAGCCGCAGCGTTTTTTGAGCCGCCTCCCAGGTCGCCAAGCGCGCCGGCTTGGCATCTGTCCCGAGATGTTTGGGTAGATCCTCCTCACCAATCAAAGCATCGACCCCGTTCAATTCGAGAGCCTTGTTATCGGGCATCGGAGTTTGGTTTACGAGCTCGCGCGCGGCCTCCACATCGATCCCTCGGCCTTCGCCGATGGCACGCAGCCGCTCTTCATAAGCGGAATCCATCAGCCAGTTGGCCATCTTGCGTACCTCTTTGGACATGTCTTTGCGGCTGAACATGTCCCCGGCCGACTTATAGGGTGAGATCGGCAGGACGTCGCCTTCCATGCCCACCTTTTTCAGCGCTTTGGCCAGGTATGAATAAGTGCGGCCCATGCCCAGCGCATTGATCTCACCGGAGGGTTGCATGAGAATTTCATCCGCCGCGCAGGCCACCAGATAATTGGATGAGGCATAGAAGGTCGCCCAGGCCACGACACGCTTGCCTGACTCGCGCAGCTCCACAACCAGATCCCGCAGCGATTCAATCGCTGCGGGCGCCATATCGAGCGGACGCAAATGCAGCACGACCCCCTGGACGCGCGGGTCACCCGCCACCAGACGAAACTGCTCACCCAGCTCTAGCAGGCTGATTTTCGGAGGCCGGATGCGGCGCATGACCAGATTTCCCGGCGGTTGCGGGTATTCAGAATATTCGCCGGACAGCATGAAGGTGACGTACTCAGGGGGTTTGCGTAGGCGCCGGAATAGGTTCCGCACGACCCAAATTGGATATCGAATGATCATGCTCAGCATCGTATTTCTTTCTCTCCTTCTTGGATTTCTGCCCGGATTCTAGCACGCAGCAATGACACGCTCGATAAACGCTGCAAACCCGGTGGATCAACACCGACTGCTTAAGCTGGGCTCACTACAAAGCGACGGAGAGAGCAGAGGCTGAGATGATGAGTCCGGTCGTAGTGAAAATGCTCACAGATTTGTGCAGGGTGGACAAACAGCGCCAGATCGAGCACCGGAGAGCTGTCGAGAAAGCCAACGAGGAGGGCCTAGGCTCCTTGCGCGGGCAAGCTTGCGGGTGACTGCAATCCTCGGTTCCTGCTGGACCGCTTGATCCGCTCTTCGGATGGGGTCTCAGACTTCTAGTGAAAGCTGCTGGAGCACGCGCGATGGCTGTGCCGGACGATCCGGCAAATCATGCGCTTCCTTGAGCCACCGTACATTACTCCGGATTGCCTCCTGAAATCGCTTGGGAGCGTAGGATCCCGGGTAAAGGCGCCGATACTCCGCAAGCAAATCCGGATACTCGGATTTCAGGAAGCCAAGAAAATGCTCGCGCGTGCCAGGCTGAAGGTACAGAATGCGCGTGCCAAGAAAATGCGCGCCGTGATCCGCGGCAGCCCGAACGACACTCTCCAGATTGGCTGGATCGTCTGTCAATCCGGGGATCACAGGCGAGAGCAAGACCCCAGCCCGGACACCGGAGTCAACGAGTACCTCCATCGCTCGCAGCCGTTGGTCGGGCGGCGGAGTCCCAGGTTCTAGTTGCTGCCACAGCTCACGGTCGAGCGTGGTGATGCTGAAGCAAACCGTGCAGCCCCCACGCTCGGCCAGATCGGACAATACATCGACGTCTCTAACGATCAGGGTACCTTTCGTGATCAGGCTGACCGGATTGGAGTGGTCTGCGAAGGCCTCCAGGCACCTGCGCGTGAGTCGGGTTCGCCCTTCGATCGGTTGGTAGGGGTCTGTGGCCGTCCCTATCGCCACCTCCTCGCCCACCCATGATGTGCGCCGCAGCTCCTGTCTCAGCACATACGGTAAGTTGGCCTTGATGAAGATCACGCTCTGGAAGTCTTGGCTGGCATCCAGATCGAGGAAATTATGATAGCGCCGCGCATAACAATAGTGGCAACCGTGCACACAGCCTTTGTAGGGATTCAAGCTCCATCTAAACGGCATGCCTTTGACCCGATTGATTGCGCTGCGGGCTTCAATCTCTTCGTAATGTATGCGTAACAATAGGGTCCCTCACCTTGAGCAAGAATGATGGCCGGGTTGGATTTGGAGTGGGTCGGCCACTCGCATTCGGCGGCCCGGACCTAGCGGTCTTCCCATTCCGGGACTTCTTCCCCTACTCCCCAAAGAAAAGTGTAAGTCCCAGTCTTGCCCAGATAGCTGAAGCGGTCCTTCATATCTTTGGCAGTGGCCTCATAATCCTGCTCGTCCATCGAACGAAGGTATTTCTGGAAGGACCCAAACTCTTGAGTCAGCGCACCCATTGCACGTGCGTTATGGATCGTCGCCTCGATTTTGCGGCCATTGCGCACGATCCCCGCATCGGCGAGCAGCCGGTCGACATCGCGCTCATCGTACTCGGCCACTTTTCCGACGTCGAATCCATCAAATGCGGCCTGGAAATTCGGCCATTTGTCTTCCACCACCTTCCAGCTAAATCCTGAGCGGAAGACGGCTTTGGTCATTTCCTCCAGATAGGCTGCTTCTGTGGTCGGTTTTCCGGGCTGTTGCACGCTTCCGTGCGGCATGGAGACCTCCTCTACAATCGATTGTTGGGAATAGAACGGCTGTTCTAATATAGCACGCATTAAAGCACCCGTCAACTACTTGTGTCATACTTCTCATTCCGGGTCTTCGTTGACTTCCTAGGGTGGGCAGGCTCGGGGCCTTAGCACGGCTATTCCTTGGGCTGCTAATTGCACCAGACCGAATATGAGCCGCACGTCCATCCCACGCGCCCGAACCCTCGCATTCCTAGGAATTGCACTATCGGTCTCTGCGTGCGGCTCAAGGGCGGAACAGACCTCCGCCATCTTGGTTCCCACATCACCCACGGCCGAGTTAGCCGTCGAACCCACGGTTGACCAATCATCGCTGAAAGCAAGCGCTGAATTGGAGGTCCCGGTTCCGTCCTATGATCCGGTCGAATGGTTGCTCGAGCATGGGCTGATCGAGGGTCCCGCAAATCGCAGCCTGGCGCAGGCACCCGGACACGAGGTCGGATCCGTCGACGGATTCTTCGTACGCGATGAAGATACCGATACGGGCTTCACCAAAATCACGGCCGAGCTGCATTATCAGAACGAACTCGTCTCAATGTGGGTAGAGGACGGATTGGCGGTCGACCCCAGCGCTCTTACGACCGCCGCCGATCAGTTCGCGCGTGAGATTGTGCCCCTCCTGCGCGATTTTTTCGGACAGGAATGGTCGCCCGGAGTCGACAACGACCCGAGACTTTCCATTCTGCATCTGTCCATGATTCCGGACGCGGTCGGCGAATACAGCTCCGCCGACGAGTATCTTTCTGCGGTCGAGCCGTTCTCCAACCAACGCGAGATGTTCTATGTGAGTCTGGCTGACTTCGAGGTCGGCTCAGATGACTACATGGCGACCTTGGCGCATGAATTCGAACACATGATTCAGTGGCGCAACGACCCGAGCGAAAGCACCTGGCTGGACGAGGGGTTGGCTCAGCTTGCAGAGCGCATCGTCGGATACAACACAGCTACGACCCACCCGAGCTTCCTTGCCAACACGGATCTTCAGCTCAATGCCTGGCCCTCCAATCCAGCCCAGAACTTGCCCAACTATGGAGGCTCCTATCTTTTTCTCCTGTATTTATGGGAGCGATTCGGCGACGATTTCATTCGTGAACTTGCCAGACATCCGGAGGATGGCATGGCTGCAGTCCGCCTGTCGCTGGCCCAGAGAGGGATCGACGCGCATGAGGTTTTTGGGGACTGGACGGTGGCCAACCTACTTGGAGGTGCCGTTCCCCCTTATGGCTATACGCAAGAGACGCTGCGCCCCGCCTGCCCCATTCGGCGAGTTACTACTTTGCCAAGCACCATCGAGGGTCGCCTCCCTCAATATTCTGCGGCTTATCTGCGGTTGGAGGGCGCGGGCGAAGTGGAACTTGGATTCCGAGGTTCCGCTCAGGTGGGCGCGATCCCGACCAATGCCGCTAGCGGAACGCATTTCTGGTGGTCAAATCGCGGAGACAATGTGCACTCGACTCTCACTCGGTCTTTCGATCTCACCGGCTTGGAACGCGCCACCCTTATTTTCCAAACCTGGCACGATATCGAGCCCTATGTGGACCTCGGCTACGTCTCGATTTCGGCGGACGGGGGTCAGACCTGGAAATTCTTGAACGGCATCCACACCAGCTACGATCCGGCGTTCGACTATGGGCCGAACTACACCGGAGTCAGCGGCAACCGTGCCCGCCCAGAGTGGGTGTCCGAGCGCATAGACTTGACCCCGTACGTGGACTCTGAAGTGCGGGTCAGGTTCGAGTACGTAACCGCCTCCCCGCATAGCGGGCATGGCTGGGCGATCGACGACATCGTCATTCCAGAACTGGACTACCTATACGATGTCGACATCGGCGATGGCGGATGGGTAGGTGAGGGCTTTGTGCGCACGCGACAGGCCGTCGACCAGGATTGGGCCGTCTATGTCGCTCTACCCGGCGAAGTGCTTAAGCTCAGGGTCGCGGATGATGGCTCGGCCAGCGCCCGTTTTGTCCTCGGCCCCGATCAGAGTGCGGCAACCGTGGTGATTGCCGCCATGGCGCCGCGCACAAAAGTCGAGGCGACCTACAAATTGAGCCTGGCAGGCGAGGCGACATTATTGCCAGTCATCGAATCGGATCCTGGCTCGGGGATCTTTTTCGATGACTTTAGCGACGAATGTAGTGGGTGGGAGATCAACGAATCCGCCTCCTCGGCGTATGGCTACCGGGACGAGGCCTTCTCTTTCGATCTAAAAGATTCAGACCAGATCGCGCTCTCAACCCCGGGACTCAGCTTGAGCGATGTTGTGATAGATGTACGCACGGAGCAAGCCGCGAGCGCGGGCGATAACAGCTGGGGCGTGGTTTGTCGATATTTGGATGTCGACAACTACTACGGATTCGAGATCAGCGACGACCAGTATTTCACGATCTACGCCTTCCTTCAGGGGGAGTTTGTTTCTTTGCTGGAATGGTCACAGCTGCCATCGATTGCTACCGGTGACGGCGCTCAAAATAGGCTCTCAGCCTCCTGTGTGGGTGACACTCTGAGCCTTTCCTTGCACGGCCAGGAGGTTGCCAGCGTTACGGACGATCGGCTGACTGCGGGTGACATCGGCTTGACGGTCAGCACTTATGACGGTGGAGGGGCACGCGTCCTGTTCGATAACCTGCGAGTAGAGACGCCGGACTATGCTTCGCTTCCGGATGTGCTTCTATTTGATGATTTCGCGGACCCGGGCGGCGGATGGCTGATCAACTCGGATGGCGAAAGTGCGGTCGGCTACCTCGAAGGCGAGTACTTCATCGATGTCTTCCTGCCCGACTTTTGGACCTGGTCGCTTGCTGGTGGCGATTATGTCGACGTCGTGGTTGAAGTCGATACACGGATCGACACTCCGACGCCGGACAACAGCTGGGGGTTGGTCTGCCGCTACCAGGACGCGGATAATCAGTACGCCTTCGAAATCGGCAATGACGGGCTGTATGTAGTCTATGCGCTTTTTGCTGGGGAGTTTGTGCAGCTAACCGATTGGATGTTCTCCACCGCGATCAACACTGGGCCGGGCGCGGAGAATCACATCCGGGTGAGCTGCGTGGGGGATGCCTTGGAGCTCGTGGTCAACGGAGTGACCTTGGCCGAGGTCAGAGACTCGACGTTTCTAAGCGGAGACGTGGCTCTGCTAGGGGCGACCTACGATTCAGGCGGCAGCCGGGTGCTGTTTGACAACCTCGTCTTGCGGCAGCCTTGAGCCGGTCCCGCGGACCGAGAGGCGGTAGCCTGCTCCACTTCCATCAGGCATACGGGATCGAAAGACATCGTCTTCGAACTCCCTTTGGATCAGGCTGTTTGAGGGCAGAACTATTTCAGACGCAATTTGTACCATTTAGCAGCCCGCTCTGCCCAGTACTGATGTGGATCAGTGCTGTAGTAAAATTCCGCTAATACTCCCCAGCCGTCTTTTTGAGCACTGAACCCGCGCAGCCTCCGGCACCGCCTTCGGAACCGAGCCCCGCCGCGCCGCCTGGCCCTGCCGCGCCCCCGCAGGGCGCTCAGCCCGCTCAACCTCAGCCCCCCGCTCCGAAAGAAGGACGTAACTGGCCCCGGCTGGGATGTTTCGGTTGTTTCGGCCTGGCAGTGTTGTTTTCCTGTTGTGCCGTCGCCGGCATACTGGGCGGCCCGAGGCTGTGGAACCAGCTGTTCCGTTCACGTGCGGAAGAGCTCTATTCGGGCGCACCGGATCCGTTTGCCAGCCGTGTGGTGTCCCAAATCCTGCTCGATGCTGGTATCGCTGGAGCGCGAGCGATAGTGATCCCGATTCAAGGGAGCGCGGGGCAGATTGCAGTCGTCACGTTAGATGAGGCAGAAGGCTTCACGGGCATGGGAAGCGCCTCCGCCAATGAGATGACCATGATGAGCGTTATCCGACGCATGCGGGAGGACAACCGCATGGAGCAACTCGGCATTGAACGCGTGACGATCGATTATCGCGATAAAAATGGGCAATGTCTGGTGGCGATCACCGCCTCTCAGACCGCCATCGATATGCTTGCTGAGGGCGAAATCAGCCGCGAGCAATTCTTGCGCGAAGTCAGTATCGGGCCTGGAAGCTTTAGCTTTCAGGAAATACTGGAGCTGATACAGGAATCGTAATCATGCATTCCGTCTCCACAACTCTCAGTTCTCGGCTGCGGCGAACCTCCTTGATCGTCGGATTCGTGCTGATCACCCCGATGCTCAGCGCCTGCACGCAGGAAGATGTTGATTGGCTGTTCGCAGTCGGCGAGGAGTGGGGCCGAGCCAACGGAGTCATCGACGATGCTGGCAACATCAACTATGGTCAGGCCGTGATGCAATTATTTGGGCTGCCGTTTGGTGACTCAGATGTCGCCGCCGCGTTGGATGCCGGCAGCGTGGTGGCGAATCTGGAGGAACTGAATCTCCAGGTGCGCGAGGCGGTTGAGACGGGGGACATCGCCAAGGTCGAAGCCGCCATTGAAGCGCGTGCGAAGGACTGGGGTTTTCACGAGCAGAAGGCCGCCTTGCTGATGGGACAGGGGAATCTCTCCGGCGCAGAGAGCGCTTTTGCCGACTCCGAAAATCTCGTTCGGAGTCAGATCTCCAAAGGCGGGGACTGCACTTTGCTGGCCCGCAACATGTTTACCCACCGCATCAATGCCCTCGAGACGCAGTTGGGTTTGCGGCCCAACGATCA
>JAPUGV010000159.1 GCA_027298025.1 Chloroflexota bacterium
TCGCTTACATATGCTCGATGATTGCGTCGCCAAATTCGGAGGTCTTGACCTTAGTGGCACCCTCCATGAGGCGGTGAAAGTCATAAGTGACCGTTTTCGCCGTGATGGCGCCCGAAATGCCGCTGATGATCCGGTCAGCAGCCTCGGTCCATCCCAGGTAGCGTAGCATCATCTCCCCGCTAAGCACGACCGAACTTGGATTGACGACATCCTTGTTGGCATACTTCGGGGCGGTTCCGTGGGTGGCCTCAAAGATGGCGTGGCCGGTTTCGTAGTTGATGTTGCCGCCTGGCGCGATGCCGATGCCGCCCACCTGAGCCGCCAGCGCGTCGGAAAGGTAATCGCCATTCAGGTTCATGGTGGCGATCACGTCGAATTCGCCGGCGCGGGTGAGGGTCTGCTGAAACGCGATATCGGCGATGACGTCCTTGACGAGCAGGCGTCCGCTCGCGAGCGCCGCGTCTTGCTCGGCATTGGCCCTCTCTTCACCGGAGGCGGCCTTGGTTCGCTCCCACTGTGCCCAGGTGTAGACCCTGTCGCCGAATTCGCGGTCGGCAAGCTCATAACCCCAGTTTCGGAATGCGCCCTCCGTAAACTTCATGATGTTGCCCTTGTGTACCAGGGTCACCGAACGGCGTGCCTTCGCCAATGCGTACTCAATGGCGGCTCTCACCAGACGTTCGGTGCCCTCTCGAGATATGGGCTTGAGGCTCAGTCCCGAGCTGTTCGGGAAGCGGATCTTGGCGTAGGCCTCTGGCTCGTTCTTTTCTAACCAGGCCAGAAATTTCTTGTTACCTTCGGTGCCGGCCTCAAATTCAACGCCCGCATAAATGTCCTCGGTGTTTTCGCGAAAGATCACCATGTCCACATCGCCCGGATTCTTCACCGGCGAGGGGACCCCTTCGAAGTAGCGAACCGGGCGCAGGCTGACGTAAAGATCAAGCAACTTTCGCAGTGCGACGTTCAGCGAGCGGATTCCGCCGCCTACGGGTGTCGTGAGCGGTCCCTTGATTCCGACGAGGAATTCCCGGAAAGCTTGTACCGTCTCGTCCGGAAGCCACTCGTCAAACTGATCGAAGGCTTTCTGCCCGGCATAGACTTCCATCCAGGCGATGGCTCGCTCGCCGCCATAAGCCTTCTCGACCGCCGCATCGAACACCCGCACCGAGGCGCGCCAGATATCGGGTCCAGTGCCGTCGCCTTCAATGAAGGGGACGATGGGGCGCGATGGCACGGTGAGGTGGCCATTCTCCATCGCAATACTTTCCCCATCGGGGGGGACTGATGAGTGCTGATACGACATGCGTTGCTCCAGGGGGAGGCCCGTCATTTGGGGCCGATCGAACCGCGCGTTCTCACGCAGAATTACCGGGCAGCGATTATAGCATTCGGCCTCATTTGTATCCGTGCGGATGCGCGCGGTGCCATTCCCACGCGCTGGAGATGATGTCCTCCAGCTCCGGACGCTTGGGAGACCAGCTAAGTTCAGACCGGATCTTGTCCGAACCGGCGACCAGGCGCGGCGGGTCGCCGGGGCGGCGGTCGGTCTCGACGGCGGGGAGGACATGACCCGTGACCTGGCGGGCAGTCTCGACCACCTCCCGCACCGAATAGCCGGAGCCGTTCCCGACGTTGTAAATCATCTGACTCTCGGGCTCGAGCGCTTCCAGGGCGAGCAGGTGGGCGGCGATTAGATCTGCGATATGGATGTAGTCGCGGATGCAGGTACCGTCCGGCGTGGGATAGTCGGTGCCGAAGATCCGGACCTCGGGGCGCTGATCGAGCGCCACCTGAAGAACGAGCGGGATCAGATGACTTTCGGGGTTATGGGCTTCGCCGCGATCGGGCAAGGCGCCAGCTGCATTGAAATACCGCAGGGCGGCATAACCAAGCCCATGCACGCGCCGGTACCAATCGAGAAGGCCTTCTACCATTAGCTTGGTCTGCCCATAAGGGTTGCCGGGTTTGAGCGGCGCATCCTCGGTGAGAAGCTCATCGCTTGAGGCGTACACGGCCGCCGAAGAGGAGAAGACCAGCCGCTTGACCTCGGCCTGAACGCAGGCCTCCAATAGCCACAGCGAGTTGTGGACGTTGTTCTCGAAGTACTTCCCAGGCTCCTTCATGCTTTCGCCGGCTTCTGCAAATGCCGCAAAGTGCATCACCGCGTCGTAAGGCTCGCTCTTCAAGGCGTCAAAGACGGCCTCGTGATCGCTGAGATCGGCTTCGATGAAGTTCGCGCCGTGTGGCACGGCCGCTCGATGGCCGGTCACCAGCGATTCGAGGACGGTGACCTGATGGCCGACATCCAGCAGCGTCGCGGCGGCTGCCGATCCGATATACCCCGCGCCTCCGGTTAGAAAGATCTTCACGAGCTACTCGAGGGGGATGTCATATCGGTTTGGCGCGAGGGAATGGGTATCGAGCGACAAGTTTCATGGATCTTCGATCTCCAAGCTCGCCATGGAAGCCACGAGATGCTTGACGCCCACCTCCTCGAAGTTGACGGTGACCTCCTCATCGTCGTACTCCAACTGAGTCTCAAGCACGATACCTTCGCCGAACTGGGGGTGGATCACGCGCATGCCGGCCTGAAAACGGGCCTCGGTGGGCGCCGGTACTCGCCCTTGCCAACTGGTTTCCCTGTCGTATCCGGCCTGAGCCGGAGTGCGCATCCCAATCAGGTCACCCTCGATGAGATCGGCGGGGAGATCGTCTAGGAAGCGAGAAGGATCGGTCAATGACGACACGCCTCGCGAGCGTCGCCTGAAGGCGCGCAGCAGGATCACTCGATCCTGGGCGCGGGTCAGCCCAACGTAGAAAAGACGCCTCTCCTCCGCCATGGCCTCCGGGTCATCCTGAGAGCGATAGTGCGGAAGCTCGCCTTCGTCAAGCCCGACGATAAACACAATGGGGAACTCCAAGCCTTTTGCCGCGTGCAGGGTCAGCAAAGTGGGCGCGTTCAGGTTCTCGGTCAGCGTGTCCTGATCGGAAACCAGGGCCACCTGCTGTAGGAATTCGACCAGGCCAAGCTCGCTGAACTCCTGAGCCACACCGCGCAGTTCCATCACATTGGCCCATCGATCCTCGTCGCTGCCCAGATACCCACGATACTCTACGTCCTCGAGCACCCGGTCGATCAGGGAATCCAGCAAGACTCGGTCCTTGATCTCGAGCCAGCCGCTGAGCAGCGCGCCGAATTGGGCGAGCGGAGTACGGGCTCTGGCGGAAATCCCCGTGACTTCTACCCCTCGACCGAGCATGAGCAGAATGTCGATCGGGGTTGCCTCTGCCTGGTCGGCGGCGGCCCAGAGTGCGGCGAGCGTTTTGTCACCGATACCCCGAGGGGGCGTACGGATGGCGCGCTCCAAGCTTACCTGATCCACGGGGTTATGAATCAGGCGCAGATACGCGATGAGGTCTTTGACTTCCTTGCGCCCGTAGAAGCGCTGGGCGCCGACGAGCCGGTAGGGTAGGCCGGCCCTCAAGAAGGCCTCCTCGATGGCACGCGATTGGGCATTCGTGCGGTACATAACCGCAAAGTCTCCTGGCTCGGCCTCCCCGGTCAGGGTGAGCATGGAGATCTTCTCCACGACGAATTGACCCTCTTCATCCTGATCGTAGGCCTCGTGGATGAGGATCGGATCTCCGGTCCCGCGTTCGGTGAACAGCTGTTTGTGCTGACGGTCGGGTTGACGATCGATCACGGCCATGGCCGCGTCGAGGATGGTCTGGGTGGAGCGGTAATTCTGTTCCAGCAACAGGGTGTTTAGATCCGGAAAATCGTCGCGCAACCGCTTCACGTTGCGGTAATCCGCGCCCCGCCATCGATAGATCGACTGGTCGGGGTCTGCCACGGCAAAAAGATCGGGCTTGGCCCCAGCGAGCATGCGCAGCAGAGTATATTGCGCGGTATTTGTGTCTTGGAATTCGTCGACCAGCAGATGGGGATAGCGGCGCCGATAGGTGTGCAATGTCGCCTCATGCTCGCTGAAGAGCTGGATCGGCAGCAGCAGCAAATCGTCGAAGTCGAGGGCGTTGTTGGCCAGCAGGAGCTGTTGATAGCGTTCGTAGACCCGACGCGTGATCTCGGTGAAATACGTATCGCTGGCAAAGGCCTGCGGTTCTATCATTTCGTTTTTTGCGCGCGATATAGATGCGAGCACACGTCTCGGTTGAACCTGCTTCGGGTCCTGATTGAGTTCCTTGAGTGACTGGCGCACCAGCTCCAACTGATCTACATCGTCGAAGATGACAAAGTCCCGAGTGACGGGCAACCGATCCGCCTCGATGCGCAAGATACGGGCGAAGGTCGAATGGAAAGTGCCCAAGCGGGGAACGCCCGTCGCGCGCGAGCCTCCCAGGAGAGATAGAGCTCGGCCTTCCATCTCACGGGCAGCCTTGTTCGTGAACGTGAGCGCCAGGATCTCCGCCGCCGGGACTTTCAATTCCTGGATGAGGTATGCCAGGCGGTAGGTGAGGACGCGGGTCTTGCCGGATCCCGGCCCAGCCAGCACTAAGATCGGACCGGGAGCGGCGGTCACTGCCTCGCGCTGCTGTGGGTTGAGATCGCTGAGCCGATCCATCTAAAGCTTCCGCCTCAGGTCTAGCAGCCCGGACGAGGACCATAGCTCCGATAGGGGCTGCTCGGGCAGGGCCATCACACGGCTGTCCGCGAAGTACGGAAAGTCGAAGTGAACTTCATCGCCCGCCGATTTACGCGGGATGGGCATCAAACGCGCGGTCAAGGGTTTGTCGTGCCGCAGCGCGAGCGCTCCCAGATCGACCAAGAGTGCGGTCACGGATTTGTGATCCACATCGCCGGGGAGCGGAATGGTATCGAGGCCCGTCCCGCACACCGTGGACAAGAGCAGCAGGTCCTTCAGGTCCAGGCGGCCGCTAGCGGCTCGTTTCGCCAGCACCGAATCCTCAAGCACAGGAAGGAACAGGCCGCAGAAGCCGGAGCGCTGAAATTGCGCTTGATCCAGGCAGTCCGCCAAGAAGGCGGCGCCGGCCACGGTCCCATGTAGGCCGACCTCCGCCCCGCTGAGAAGTTCGATCGCGGTTCCAAGCGATCGCTCCGGCTCGGGGTACGGTGCGAGCGAGAAGTCGATTCCTAAGAATTGGATCGAGTGCTTCGAGGCGATCGGTTCTGCGGTTAATGTGAGCGCGCCGGCATGCGTCTCGATGGAGGACACCAGATGCTGTCGCACCTTTGCGAGCGATCCGGTCTCCTGTACGCTCTCGACGGCCAGGTCCGCCGATTCGGTCGCTAAGGCAATCGCCGCGCGTCCACCTCGGTGGTAGGCAGATGGAAAGAATGGCCCGCCCGGTGGCACATTGGCGAGCGCCGCAAAGCGTAGGTTCGAGAATCCGTCGGATGAGATAGTGGAGGCGCTGAGAATGGCCTGTGCGCATGCCTCAGCAGCACGAACGGAGAGCCCGATTTCCGGATCGGCGTAAAGGCCCGAGCAGAAGACGATATCGGCCGCGCCCAAGATGTCGGGTATCACCTCGAACCCCTCCGGTTCTTCCGGTAGTGCCGGGCCGATATTGGCATAGTCAACGCCGTGTACAAAGCACTGGGCCTCCAGGTCACTTGCAAATGCAGGCCGCTCGCTCGGGGGGACAGGCGCCGTAATCTCGGAAGGCGGCGGAGTAGCAAGCCGAACCGTCTGAACCTCGTACCCTGCCTGACCAAATGCCTCTCGCATCTCGTGCATGCAGGAGGCCACAGTTTGGATGTTATCCGGATTTAGCGGCCAACCAGGATCCAAAAAGCCCGTAATGGCGCGAATTTTCATCCGCCGCCCCGGACGCGTCTCGATTGTGCAACCGGATGGGATTTGGCCAGAAGGTCAGCTGGGGATTTCAGGAGCTCGGTTTGGCCGCTTTGACCACGGAGGTGAAGGCCTTAGGGTCGCGCACGGCCATGTCGGCCAGGTACTTGCGGTTGATCCGAATATCGGCCTCTCGCATGGCGTGAATCAGGCGGCTGTAGGTCGTCCCATTTAGACGTGCGGCGGCGTTGATGCGGGCAATCCACAGGCGGCGCAAATTGCGCTTCTTAACGCGTCGATCACGATAGGAATACCACAGGCTCTTGGTGCGCGCCTCTTTTGCACGCCGGAACAGATTCTTCCTGGTTCCGTAAAAGCCGCGCACTTGTTTGATGAGTCTCTTGTGTCGCTTACGGGTAACGGTCCCGCCTTTTACTCGTGTCAAACTGAATGCTCCCTTATCGCGAACCGCCGCCGCTTCGAGCGTTCGGATTGGCTTTATATTTGCTGAGATACGGTGCGAGCCGGCGTACGCGTTTGCGAATGCCCGCCCCTTCAACGGAAATCATTTTCGTGAACAAACGCTTGGTGCGTTTAGAGGTACGCCGACGAAGATGGCTCTTGCCGCCCTTGGTCCGAACCAGCTTTCCAGAGCCGGTCAGGCGAAATCGCTTGGCGGTTGCCTTGTGGGTCTTGAGTTTGTACTTTCCCTTTTTCTTGCTCTTCTTTGCCTTGCGGCCCATCCCTAGTGCCTTTCATGAAAACCGCCGGGCTCTAAAATGCCCGGTCGGCGGCTCACCTGGGCTTTGGTCTACTTCCTTATTGGAGCGAGCACCATGAACATGGTCCGTCCCTCCATGCGGGGGGCCTGTTCGATCACTCCCACGTCTGCCAACTCCTCGGCGATCTGCTTCAAATCCTCCAGCGCAATCTCCGGATAAGTAATCTCACGCCCTCTAAACCGGATGCGGGCCAGTACCTTCTTGCCCTCGATCAGCCAGCGTCGGGCATTCTTAACCTTGAAGGACCGATGATGTTCGGAGGTCTTTGGCCGAAGCCGGATCTCCTTGACCTCCACCTTGGTCTGCGCCTTACGCGCCTCGCGATCCTTTTTGGATTGCTCGTAGAGGAACTTCCCAAAATCGAGAACGCGGACCACCGGCGGTTCTGCCTTTGGCGCCACTTCCACAAGATCCAAATCAGCGGATTCCGCTATGGAACGTGCCTCGTCAATAGCTACGACGCCTTTGTTTTCACCGTCCGCGTCGATCAAGCGGACTTCTGGCACCCTAATGTACTGGTTAATCCGGTAGTCCGATGCGCTGATGTTCAGCACCTCCCAGAGCCGATAGGAGCCGCTCAACGCGCGCCCGAGCGGCTCGCGAGCATAATACCACGCGACCGGAATGAAGGTCAATCAACCTCTTTGGGATAGGGATCACGACCAAGAGCTGGATGTCTCTAGCCCTCATCTCGGCGTCTTGTAATCCACCGCGAGCGGAATACGCTTCGGAGAGCGAGCATCCGAGGACAGGTCTCCACTACTAGATTCTCGCGCGGCACCCTCGACTCGCACGAGCGGGCGGATCGATGATGCAGCAAATAGTGGAAAGCGAATGTCCGTACCCGGAGCAGGGAGAGTCCCTGGAGGTCCCCAGTATCCAGCCTGACCCAGCAGCCACGTCTCTAGCGTGGAGCGATCCACCCCAACCGGAGCCAGCAGACTCTCAACGGCCCGGGTCAGAAGCTCGACATAGGCCCCCACATCGTAGGGCTGGTCGCTTGGGTAACCCTCCCAGGCACGGACCTTCTCCGGACCGGGCACGTACACAAAGCGCAGCATCTCACCCGGGCTGAGCTCGACCCCGGCCTCGATCAGCTGTTGTGCCACGCGGGCCGCGGGGGTACGCACGCGGTACTCTCCTGGCCGCCGAGACAAACGGTGGGTAACCACCAGGTCTCTTATCGAAATCTCGCCTGCACGCAGCTCTCTCAGCTTCTCCTGAGCGTAAGCCACAACCCGCGGGACGGCAGCTCGAAACCCGTTGATCCCCCGGGCCTGAGACAGCAGGGCCAACATCTCAAGCTGTGCGTTCCTGATGAAGGGCGGCGTGTCGTGGCGACGGGCTTCCACGCCGCGCACCTTGACCGAACCATCCTCATAGGCCCCAAAATAGCGGTTGGCGACCGCAACTCTGGGCTCGGTTCGGGAGGGTAGGAAGGCCAGCCAACTGTAGATACCCTCCAAGGCCACTCGTAGACCGGTCTGGGTTCGAATACGGTTCAGCAGTCGGTCGTAGTCCGCCTGATCGGCCCCCTCTCTCTGGATCCAAAGCCCATCCACATAGAGGTGCAGCACTCGAAAACCGGCCTGCTCTACCAGCTCCTTGGCCTGAAGCAGGACCTCCCGCCCGTAGGCGTTGACTGCTTCGTGGGCCTCAATCCGGCCAAAGCGCGCGTTCTTGTAGCCCAAGTAGCCAAAACAAGTCACCAGCAGCCACTTGTGAGCCGAGTAGCGCCGCTCAAAACGCTGACGCTTCGGATCGCCAGGTGGCAGCTCTCGGATCATGTCTTTGTAGCGGCTGCGCTTCTCTAGCAAGGGGGCGAGTGTCTCGGGAACCAGACCCACGCGGTGCCGGCAGATCGAAGTTCCGAGCTCAGGTACCGTCTCACCCTCGCAGCACTGGGCCCCCACCGTCTCAGGAGAGACGTTGTAGTGCACCATGATGCTGGGATACATGGCGGTGAAGTCCAATTCGGCCACACCCTCATACAGCCCCGCAATCGGGGCATACACCAGACCGCCTTTGTCGGCCGCAAACAGATCCAGGCCGGTTTTGAGAGACTCAGGTTGGCGTTTCTGCCAGGGAACCAGGACTCCGCGGCGCTGCGCGGTGGCCACCTGCATGGCACTGATCCCGGTTCCTGTTGAAACTCGCGCCACGGTTTGCACCGGGAGCCCGCTGACCCGCGCGATTTCCAGGATGCCATCGAGTCCGTAGTAGTTGGTGAGGAACGCGTTCTGCCGGTCAAGATGCCAGCGACCGAACAAAGTGTGCTGTTCGTTACGGAACAAAATCCTGCCATACGAGAAGTAGGAATGGGCTCCTTTCTGCTGCACCGCCTGCCTGGGATCTCGGTTGAGCGGCAGACGGATTCCGTAGTGACGGGACAGGCGCAGTAGGCGGGGCAGGATGTAGTTGTCTCCGTATGCGCTGATCAGGACGTCAGGGTCGAATCGCTCAAGCAGGTGGCGCATACCAAGAATCAACTGACGGCCCTGCAGGCGCGGAAAACGGAACCGCTGCTGTTCGACCTCGACCAACAAATCCCTACGCCTGCCCTGATCTAACTCAGCCGCGATGGAGCGACTGGGATCCTGTAAATCGCCATCCAGACGGAGGGTCATAACGCGCAACGGGGGGAGCTGGTAGTCCGCGTCCCAAGGAGTGTCGAGCGCTTCGATGCGCCGGATGCGACCCCCCGCTTCGTCGATCGCGCAGTAGGCGAGCGGAAAGACCTCACGCTCGAGAACGTACCGCTGGGGCAGGGGAATATCGGCGTCGTAGTAGGTGAGGTCGGGGAAGGCGCGGCTCGCCTGTCGAAAGAGACGTGGCAGCTCGCCAGGAATTCGCACGCGCACTTCCAGCACTTCTATCTTTCGATCCAAGAACAGCTCGAGACGCTCCGTCATCCGCAGCTCGACCGGAGCGCGCTTTCCAATTAAGGCCGCACTCAGCGCATGCAATCGATCTCGCGCTCCCTGGGCATAGAACCGCGGGCTGAACGTGTCATGCAGTTCGTGTGATCGACCCTCGCGGTCGATCAACCACACCGACATTCCGTTGCCCGAGGGATAGGCGTCGAAGAGCCAGGCGAAGAGGGTCGACATTGCTAATCCCGAGGCCGTGCGCGGCTCAGCAAAGTATCCAGTTCGCCCTGCAGCCGCAGGACGCGCTTGTGTTCCTCCACGAGCATGGCCAGCAGCATGATCTCAAACGGAAGGAGATGGGAGGCGTAGGCGGAAGCCGCCAGGTGATGGCGAGCGGACGCCAGAAGATCGTCGAGCGCGCGCTGGTCTTCGCGGCGTAGGGCGCGCCGAAATCGGGCGAGGGAGGCCTGCTCTTGCAGAAAGGCCTGGGTGATGGAAGGAAGGGTGCGTCCCATGCGGCGGATCTCCGTTTCTAGAGCAGCCGCGGCTGCTCGACGGTCTCGCCCAGCGGTGGACGCAGCATCCAGGTCGTGTCCGCCGCGACTCGTAGTTGCTCGAGAAGCTTCCAGCGCTCCTTGACCATCGTCTTCGGCTCCCGAGCTCCGACGATGACCGGCCCTACTGCAGCCAGCCGCTTCAGATGCGCGATCACCTGGGTGAGCAGTCGCTCGACATCTCGCAGCGGGACACTTTCGTCATAAAAAGTGTTCAGCAGGTCAAGGATCAGCACTGGCGAGAGACTGGCGGGCGCACCCTCAATTAGCTGCGCCAGCTGGTAACAGGTGAAAGCACGCGACAGGCGGAGGCGGCCCAAGACCGCCTCGGGCTGGGGGGTCATGCGGCGAGCCATCCGGGCCACGAAGTATCCGTCGAAGCGGTTCCCCCCGTCGAATATCCGGGGAGTCTGGCCGCGGGCGGCCAGCCAGGTGAACATCGCGAGCAGCGTCTGAGTCGGAGTGCGCGCGCCCCATATCAGTGACAGACGAGGCTGCTGAGCGGCGGCCAATACCGCTGGATCTAAGGCCGGGACTAGGGCCTGTGGGGTCAGATGCATGAATTCTCCAGTCGAGGGGTTAAGGAGGGTCGGCCCTCTGCGGTTGCACGAGCATTCATCTACTCAGGCCCCGAGACAGGCAGCGAGTAGCGAATAGAACGTGGGTTCTACTTTACGCCGTGGGAGGGAGAATCACCATCCCATGTAAGGGGGAACTTAGAGGGGGAAATGGTCTCCCCCGCGCGGGGGAGGGGCCAACGAAGGCGGCTGGCCAGCCAGAAGTAACCTTCGCAGGATGGTTCGTTGAAAGGTCCTCTGTTCAATGATATAAACACTTCCAGGGGGCAGACGCGCCCACCGCGCCTCAAAGAATCACCCAGCCTAGGCCCGGCCATCACCTCGTTCTTGTGCCCTCGCGTGGGGTGCAGCGGGATGCGAGACAGCGAGCTCGGATTCGGCGGAAACGGGCTTCGTTTTTCAGGTCCCTATCGATTGAACGGAAGCTTATGTTCGCCTGCGGAAACCTGAAACCGAGTATCCCATGTCCTTAGAACCGAACACCCTGCTTAACAAACGCTATCGGATCCTCGAGCAGCGGGGCGGCGGCGGGATGGGTGCCGTTTATCGGGCGCACGACCAGAACCTGGACGTTGAGGTGGCGGTCAAGGAGAACTTCTTCGTCTCGGACGAGTCGGCGCGCCAGTTCCAACGCGAGGCGCGCTTGCTTTTCGAGCTACGCCACCCCGGGTTGCCCCGGGTGATAGACCATTTTATGGTCGAGGGCCAGGGACAGTATCTGGTCATGGATTTCATCGAAGGCGATGACGGCCGGGAAATACTTGAGAAGAGTGACGCTGCTCTGGACGAGGAGACCGTTGTGGGTTGGGCGCGTCAGATTCTGCAGGCCCTCAAGTACCTGCACGCCAGGCAGCCGCCTGTCATTCATCGGGATGTGAAACCTGCCAACATCAAGATCACGCCTGGGGGCCAGGCGATACTGGTGGACTTCGGCCTTGCCAAGGAATACGACCCCACCAAAAGCACGACGGTTGGCGCGAGGGCCTACACTCCGGGCTTTGCTCCGCCCGAGCAATACGGGCAGGGGCGCACGGATCCGCGCACGGATATTTACTCATTTGGAGCTACGCTCTACAACCTGCTGACCAACAAGATTCCGGCGGATGGATTGGGGCGCGCCATGGGCAAAGAACGTCTGATCGCCGTGCGCGATCTTAATCCGGATGTTTCGCCCCATGTGGCGGCCGCGATCGAGCGCGCCACGGAGGTCAGGCCGGAGGACCGATTTGAAAGCGCAGAGGCGTTCGAGGGCGCGCTGCTCGCGGCGAAGACTGCGGTTCAGAGTCCCGCCACTAAACTGGCGGCGGTTCCCCCGGCGCAGCCGGTCACAGCGCCGCCAGCTCGCCGCTCGAACGTACCTTTCATTATTGGGGCGGTCGTGCTGCTGGCAATCGGCGTCGGAGGCACACTTCTGCTAACCGGAAACGTGCCCGGGATCGATGGCTCGCCTCCGCCTCCGCCCACAGAGGTCCCCCTGCCTACCCCCACCGAAGAGCCGCTCGTCGCAGCGGCCGGCCCTACCGAGGAGCCAACCGATCCTCCCGAGCCTACGGCAACTCTGGAACCGACTGATGTACCTCCTCCTCCTGAGAGTCCGACACCCGCCGCAACTCCCAGAGGCGGTGGGCCCGGACAGATTGCCTTTGCCAGCGAGCGCTTCGGGTTGCCCCAAATTTTCCTGATCGACCTGGACGGAGAGAACCTCACACAGCTTTCGACCCTATCCGATGGCGCTTGCCAACCAACCTGGTCCCCCGACGGCGAGCGCCTGCTATTCACCTCACCTTGCCGCCAGAAGCGCGATGAGTACCCCAATGCGGCCATTTACGTCATGAACGCCGACGGAAGCGGGGTATCGCCTTTGATCAGCTTAGTGGGCGGGGTTTACGACGCGGATTGGTCCGGGCAGGGAATTGCGTTCACCTACTTGGAAAACAACCAACCCTCGCTCTGGATGGCGGGGCCCGATGGCCGTGCGCCGGTGAAAATCAGCCGCGGAACCGCGCGCGATCGTCAGCCGAGTTGGTCGCCGGGCGGAGACCGATTGGCGCTGATGAATACCTCGCGCGCGGGCGGAGCCACGATCTTCTGGGTATTTGCGGATGGCTCATTCAACGGTTCCAATCCGGATCAAGTGACCCGCGATCAGGTGGCCAATGAGCCCAGCTGGTCAGCCCCGGGCAATTTAATCGCCTACGCCTCCAACCAACACATTTGGGTGGTCCCATGGGATTCGGTGGGCTTTGGTGCGGTGAGGATTTCAGATAAGGGCCCGAACGATGGTCCGGCTTGGTCTCCGGACGGGCAGTGGATGGCTTTCGAGACCTGGCGGGATGCGGCAAACCACGACATCTACGTCATGACCGGCAACGGAGGTCAACCCACGCGACTTACCAGCCACACCGCTGCTGAGTACCACCCGGCTTGGAGGCCCTAAGTTCGCCCAAGGTGGCGCGGCGGGATAATTGCGAAAAGCGCTGGCCAAAAGGCTCGACTGGGACAGCTGGATACTCAGCCGGCCATGGAATTTTGCCTTTACCCCCGACGGGAGCAAGATACACTGGCGAAGAGCAGGGGGAATCGTTGAAGTCTGGGGAATCGGGGGAAGTTAGCTTCGATCGAAGAATTCCAGGATTTGCCCCGCGACTTCTTCGCCCGAGTCTTCTTGCAGGAAGTGACCTGCGCCCTCGATCGTGACCCGCGGCTGTTCACGCGCGGCGGGAATGAGCTGGCGGAAGAAGATGTGCCCTCCTCGCGTCACGGGATCCGAGTCGGAAAACATCACCAATACCGGCTTTTTCCAGGTGGATAGCACCTCGCGCGCGGCGTGCATCTCGGCCGCGCCCGGGTCCTCGGGCTTCAGGGGAACCAGCGAGGGCCAGACCATGGCGCCCGCCTTATAGGTGACATCCGGGAATGGCGCCTCGTAGGCGGCCAGTTCTTCCGGCGAGATCTGGTCCGCCTTGCCCAGTCCGCCTCTTATGACGCGTTTGATCGGCATGTCGCGCAATCCTTGCGAAAACTCCAGCCAACGATGAAAGGCGTCCGGCATGCGACCGGTCCCATCGGGAAGCCCGGTGTTCATGATCACCAAGCGCGCCATGCGCTCCGGCATCTCACTGGCCACGGTAAGACCGATCAGCCCGCCCCAGTCGTGCACCACCATATTGAGGTCTCGAAGGTCGAGCGCCTCAATGAATTCGGTCAAGGTGTCGCGATGCAATGCGAATGAGTAGTCTTCCTTCTTGGCCGGCTTATCGGAGCGCCCAAAGCCGGGGAAATCCATCGCCACTACGCGATAACGCGGCATAAGCAGTGGGATCATTTTGCGGTAAAGGTAAGACCACGAGGGCTCGCCATGCAGACACAGCAGGACCTCGCCCACCCCTTCGTCCACATAGTGAATCCGATTTCCCCCGATTTCCAGGTAGTGCGGGGCATACGGAAAGCCGGGCAGATTCTCAAACCGTTCGTCCGGGGTCCTTAGTGATGTCATTCGTGTCCTAGGGTACCAACGTCTTCCACTTCTGGTGAGGCTCCCTTTTCCTGCTCGAGCAGCTCCTGCAAGCGGGGGTAATCCGCGTAGTAACCCCAATGGCGGGGCGGCAACAAAGCCGCGATGCGGCACATGATTTCATCGGTGTTCTCCCTCAGTGACCCCGTTCGGTTGTCTTGATCCAGGGGTGGAAGCCTGAAGGGCTTTCCTATTCTGAGCGTGAGTTCGGGGCGACGCAGCCGCAGAAACAGCGTTCGGAAAGTCTGATCCGTCCCGACGAATCCTGCGGGTAGGACGGGTACATCAGCCTCGGCGGCAAGGTAGGCTGCACCGGTCTTTCCGCGCAGCAGCGCACCATCCCTGCTGCGGGTGCCTTCCGGGGCTAGCGCAAAGGGCCTGCCGGAATTCAACCAATCTACGGCCTCCTGCAGCGCCGCTCGGTCCACCTCACCGCGCTGAATGAAGACGCCGCCGATGATGCGTGCGATCGGGGCCAGAAGCGGATGGCTGGCCCACTTTGCGGCGATCCATGCCTTGATATCCGGGTCCGCAAGGAAGGTGAAGCCCAGCGGAATGTCCACCATGCTCATGTGGTTGCTCACAATGAGAAAGGCACCCGACTCGAGGAAGTTTTCTCGCCCCTCGATTCTTGGCTTTGAGAGCAAGTTGAGCAGAGCGGAGAAAACCCCGCGCATTCCACGGAAAAGCATATGAACTCTGATTGTAGACGCACAATTGGGGTGATACAATCCGCGCCCGGTCCCGTTCTAGACGGTGCGGAGTACAATCGAGAACCCTTGGAGGATCGCTCGGTGCGCGAGCATCGCACGAAGACCAAGGTGGAACCGAACCACGACCCGCTGGAGGGTGTTCCATCAGGTGTGAGTAGGTTAATGACTGGGAGGATTACGGCATGAGTTCAACGCTCGAACGGACTGCAGCCGGGCCAAGCTCGATGACGAGCAAGCCCACACACGCTTGGCTCAGACAGCTGAGAGTAGGCTACGTAGCGGACGAAACTAGCGCCGGGATGGAAATGTTCGCTGAACGGCTCTTGGAGCAGTTCGCGGTTTTGGGACACGAGGCGCTTGCCAATCCCGAAGGCCGTATCGATGTTTTGTTTGCCACGGCTCGCTACGGCGAGCCGATTTCATGGAGACAATCGCTCTTCTTCACCGCGCGTCGTCGTTTCGGTCTTGAAAACGACCCGGAGCTGTTCACGCTCGTGGACATGACCTTGGAAGAATACGAGAGCGCTATTCAGCACTTCGAAAATGTGCTGGATCGCGAGCCGCCGGATCCGGCGGACTTCGAATTTCCCGGCCTGGCCCCGGATTCATACCGCGTGCTGGTTGAGCAGGGTCGCCGCGGAGGTCCCATCATGGCGCTCGAGCGCTTGGTGCAAGCCCACGCAAAGAGCATTCGGATCCTCCTGGTGGTGGGGGATGAGAAGCCGCTCTGGGTCCACTATTTTGATTTGGTGGGGGCACACCCCAAGATCGAGGTGGCCGACGAGGCGGGCTATCGAGACCTGGTGATGCGTATCGTGACCGTGATGAGCACCGAAGAGGTCACGCAACACGAAGTTGTTGGCGAGCCACTTCCCAATGCGGATTGGGCCGACTCAGAAGGGCGAAAGGGAATGCTGGAGGCCGGGCCGGCGCTTGGCCGCCGGAATTTCTTCACCGAGATGGTGCGGATCTCCGATCTGGTTCAGGTACCGGCGGTTTCCCAGGGCGTGGCCAATCAATACAGCGAGGGATGCTTTGCAACCTGGGATACCGGACTTGGTGCGCTGATCTCCACGGTTACGGGAAGTGCACGGCCGGTCGAAAAGGACGATTTGAAGGACCAGGATCTTGCGGTGATTGTGGGCGTACGCGACGACGGGCGGGGAGCGCTGGTCCGGCACGTGGAGGATAAGCAGAACGACCCGCCTTCATCGGAGGCAGTGGAGTTGATGGATATGGACAGTCTGCTCCCACGAGTGGAACTCGACGGAATACAGGTGCCCGTAGTTCGTTCGAAGCTGCACGGCCACCGGGGAATTGGCAGCTATGATCCGGATCTGGTGGAGTATGCGCCGCTGGACCCCCCTTATTATCATTACCCTGTCTCCTGCGCGACCAAGGCCCAGGCGGAGGGGATCAAGGGGGCCTTTTCTCGAGCCGAATCGCTGCTGAACCCAGACGATCCGCGTCAGCTTGCCTTCACGGTGCTTCCGGGACATGGAGTGATTATTGCTGAGAAGTGGGTGCACGGAAATGTGCCGTTCCAGCTGATGTGGGAGGCGATGGATTCGGGTGCACTGCAGGTGGACAATCACGTGCCGCAGGGCGTGTATCGGTACGGGGCAAATAGTAGAGGGGTTATGGTTCTGGACGAGAGCTAGGACCGTCGGGGCTCTCACACTGCTGCCGTCGGCCGAGCAACCTATTTTGCTCTCGCCTGAACCCGCCTCCGGCGGCTAACTAATTGGGAGCGCTTCAAGGGGCACAAAGAGCCGGTCGCCTTTGAGCGACCGGCTCTTTTCGTTGGCAAATCCCGACGAGTGACCTGAGAATCAAACGGTGAGCTAGCCCAGCAGCCCTCCGGCCGCCACAACGCCGAATCCCAACAGGCTTATGACAAGCCCCGCAGCGACGGTTATGGCGATGATCACGACAAAGGCAATCACCACCGTAATGATCACTTGCAGCCACTCCAGATCCAGGGCTTCTTTGGCGGCGACAAACGAAGCTACCAGGCCCGCCAGTGCCGCAGCCAACTGCGCAGGAGCTACGATACAGGTCAACGTAACACTGATGGCACCCAGGACTCCCACTACGCCAACCGCCTGCCAGACATAGGCGAGTCCGAGCGTTCGAAGGAGCTCATTGAAAGTCACTTCGGCATTGAAGACTGCCCGACCTATCCAGCTCACGACTGCAACGCCAATTGCAAAGGCCACGAGCGCAAAGATGGTGCCAATGACCGTGCCTAGGAGCCAGCCGACGAGATCATCAAAGCCGCCGCGGGCATTAGAACCCAGTTGATTCAAAATGGCGGCAAGCGCGACAATGATCCAGGCCGTGCCCGTAAAGGTCGTGTCGTGTTCGACTTCCGCGTAGACGCCCTTCCTGAAACTAAGTGCTCCAATGATGCGGTCCATACTTGCCTTCCTCCTCTGGCCAGCCTCGGCGGTGGCTCACCCCGATAACACCCGAGGTAGCAGAACGTTTCGACCGACTAGAGACGCCCGAACATCTCCTCCAACGACGCCAGCGGTCCTGTGCCAGCCACCCCCATCTTCACCGCTCTGGTTCGGGCCCCTCTTTCCAGGAGCCCAGCGTCTGGACCAGCAGTCGAAGCTCAGACTTGCTGTGCAAGGCTAGCTTGGCGAGCGTGCTGCGTATGTGAGACTTCACCGTCTCGCCAGAGATCCCCAGTTCAAAGGCGATTTCATGATTGGTCTTTCCCAGAGCTGTCAGGTGGGTCACATCTCTCTCTCTGGGCGTAAGGATCCCGACGGCAGACTCGGCCCGGATCCGATCCGGCTCCTGGTCAAGTCCCCGCATCAGCAGCTGGGCCGCCAAGATTTCCGGAGCCCAGCGGCGGGCGAACGCGGCCAGCCGCAAGCGGGAGGAGAGTTCTGGGCCGAGGCGAAACGACAGACCCGGCTGATACTCGACTGCGGTCTCGCCGAGCACCCGGATGCTTTCGCGTGGATCGGGGGGGTAGCCCTGTCCTAGCCGGGAACCGTCCGGTACATCAGAGTATCGGAAGCGATCCGGCCAGCCTCTATTCTGCGGCCGGCGTTCTGGGGGAGTGGAGGGGCGACCCCTCTGGTTCTTGGCGGCCAAGGTGCTTCGATTGTAAAGAACAAACGTTCTATTGTCAATTGCTGAAGCAGATACGGGAAGCCTGGGTGCGCGTAGTGTTTTCGCCAGATCCTGCGTGAGTTCATACGAATTGCGAGCCAATCAGCGGGTGGGTGTTTAGGCGTTTGGCTTGAGACGGTAGATCACGCCATTGTGGTCGGCCAGATAGACCGCCCCATCCGCTCCCGTTCCAAACGAGCTGATGTTGAAGGGAGTGCTGAACAGCTTCGAGTTTTGCCACTGACCGCTGGCATCTCGCAGCAGGCCCCATACGCCACCGGAGCAGTAGTCGCCGTAAAGATACACGCCCTGCCATGCGGGCAGCTCAGAATCGCGCACCACCACGCCGCCGGTTACCGAGCACCCGCCCGCAGGGTTTGGGTATTCCGCGATAGGATCGACCAGCCCCTCGGTGCCTTGGCTGGCAAAAGGATGCATCCCCTCCCGCAGGTTCCAGCCGAAGTTAGCGCCACCGGGGGAGCCCGCCGCGAGGAAGTCGATCTCCTCCCACGAGTTTTGACCCACATCTCCGATGTAGAGGTCGCCAGTCAGCGAGTCGAAGCTGAAGCGCCACGGGTTGCGGAGTCCGTACATCCAAATCTCCGGCCGCCCGCCACCCGCGGCGAACGGGTTGTCGCCGGGGACAGCGTAGGGTTCCGCCTCGCCGACCCTGATGCGCAGCAATTTGCCGAGCAGTGCGTCGGGGTTCTGGCCATTTCCGTGAGGATCGTTCGCCGAACCTCCGTCCCCGGTGGCGATGTAGAGCAAACCATCCGGTCCAAAATGCAGATCTCCTCCGTTGTGATTGGAAAAAGGCTGGTCGATGCGCAGCACCAGGGCCTCCGTGGTCGGATGGGTCTGCGCTTCCCCTACAGTGGCCGTGAAGCGGGAGATCACCGTATCACCACCTGCATCGGTGTAGTCGACGTAATAATGCCCGGTGCGCGCAAAATCAGGATCGAACGCAAGCCCCAGCAATCCCTGTTCAAATGCGGAACTGTTGACCCGGTCGCGGATATCTAGAAAGGGATCCTGCTGGACAACCCCACCCTGCAGCACCCAGACGACTCCTCGCTGTTCCACGACAAAGAGTCGGCTGTCCCCCGCGTGCGCGATCGCCACCGGTTTTTGGAAGCCCGCCGCTGCGACCGCCCACTGATAACCAGAGGGATCGGGCAGCTCCGACACGAATTCAGGCGTCGCGGTAGGGGGCGGTTCGGTCGGCGTTGGGCTCGATTCTGGCGTCGGGCTCGACTCTGGCGTCGGGAAGTCAGTCAGCGGGGGAACCGCAGCAGGCGCAGCGGTCTCGCTCGGCGCAGAACCTGCTACAGGAAGGTTGCATGCTACGAGCGACAAAATCAGGGGCACAAGCAGGCGACGGGAATGCATGGGTAAAATTCTATGGATGAAACACAATTTATGCCAGCAGGAAGCGCAATTCCCACCTGCAACCGCGCAAGAAGGGGCTCTGCTGGCGCGCCAGATCCGCAGAGACTATGGAGAGCACCTCATTCACATCTTATTCGTGTGGATGGTGACCGCCATGTTATTGGCTGCTTGCGGCAGCACGCGGCCTGCTCCGCCATCTTCACAGGGGGTGGAGCAATCTCCTGGTCCGCCCCCCGGTGATCGCGGTGGGGTGCTTCCGGAAGTCGATCCGTTGCAATTGGGCGGCGCCATCGTGGTGGCCGGAAGCTCGACCGTCTTTCCCCTGACGGAGCGAATGGCGGAGCGCTTCATCGACGAGGGGTACGCTGGCCAGCTCACGATTGACAGCATCGGTAGCGGGGCAGGTTTCGAAAGGCTCTGCGTGGCAGGTGAGATAGACATCTCCAATGCCAGCCGACCGATCAAGGAAAGTGAAGTCGAATCGTGCCGAGCGATCGGACGCGATCCGATTGCCTTTCGAGTGGCTACCGATGCGCTGGCCGTTGCGGTGAGTCAAGAGAACGATTTTGTGGACGGCCTGATGCTTGAGCAGCTGGCCCTGGTATTCTCGACCGCTGAAACCTGGGCCGAGGTCGATCCGAGCTGGCCGGATGAACGGATCCTGCGCTTCAGCCCCGGGACCGACAGCGGTACGTTCGACTACTTTGTGGAAGTAGTTTTTGAAGGTGATAAGGAGCCGATCCTGACCAGCAATAAACTGCAACTCAGCGAGGACGACAATGTGTTGGTACAGGGCATATTGGGCAGTCCCTACGCTATCGGGTACTTCGGATATGCCTACTACGATGAAAACGCCGACACGTTAAAGGTGGTATCTATCGAGGGTGTGGAGCCGACCGGCGCCTCGGTGGACGACAATAGCTATCCGCTGGCGCGGCCGCTTTTCATCTACTCGGACGCGGGCGTGCTGCAATCTAAGCCTCAGGTGGCGGACTTCATCAACTTCTATCTGACCTATGCAAACGAAGAAGTGCTGGACGTGGGCTACTTTCCCGTCAGAGGTGAAGCACTCGACGAAGCCAGACTCAACTGGCTGGACGCCATGGGTATGAGCCGCTGAACAGGCAGCCCAGGCGAGATGGTGGCTGCGATGCAGGCGCCGGGGATCGACCGTGGTTCAGGGTATCCAACCACTATTCAAGGCCTAGCACTTGACCACTAAAGCGCTCGACGGAGCCCCCTCCCTCGCAAAGCGACCGAGACTTCGGGAAGCAGGCATCCAGGGCTTCCTCTTTCTATGCGGCGCGCTCTCCGTTCTGATCACGGTTGGAATCCTTATTGTTTTGGGGAAGGAATCCGTGTCGTTCTTCACCACCCAACAGTGGGAGAACTCCAACAGGCCCTTAGCTCAGGAATTGGAGGCCGTCGGCGCCAGCATTCGGGTCGGTGAGGGTGGGGCCACTCTCCGCGCGGGCGACATCATCCGCGTTCGTGACGAAATAATGGAAGTCGTAAGCGTCGATGGGCAAACGCTTACCGTCGTACGCGGCTTGCAGGGGACGGAGCCCGCGGCCCATGAGACGGACCTCGAGATCTTTCGCTCCAACCGGGTGACGCTGGGCGAGTTTCTGGCCGGGACCGAGTGGAACCCACAGATCGGCCGATTCGGGATTCTGCCGCTGGTCACGGCCACTCTCATGACTTCGACGGTGGCCATGATGGTGGCGCTGCCGCTTGGCCTCAGCATCGCGATCTACCTCAGCGAATATGCCTCGAGCCGGGCGCGATCGATCCTAAAGCCGATCCTGGAGATCTTGGCTGGCATCCCGACGGTGGTGTTGGGATACTTCGCGCTGACTTTCATGACTCCACTCCTAAGATCGGTGTTCGGAAACGATACGGTCGAGATCTACAACACGGGCTCGGCGGGGATTGTGATCGGGATCCTGATTCTCCCGCTGGTCAGCTCGATGAGCGAGGATGCTCTGAGTGCGGTGCCGCGTACGCTTCGTGCGGCCGCTTATGCCCTCGGCGCCACTCGCCTGGAAACGGCCGTGCGTGTGGTTGTGCCGGCCGCCTTCTCCGGCCTCGCGGCCGCGTTCATTCTGGCCACCTCTCGAGCCATCGGCGAGACCATGATCGTTGCCATCGCCGCGGGAGCCGGCCCCGCACTTACGGCCAACCCATTCCAGGCGGCGGAGACCATGACCGGTCATATCGTGCGCATCAGCGGTGGCGACCTGAGTTATGACTCCATCGACTACAACAGCCTGTTCGCCATCGGGCTGGTGCTCTTTTTCATGACTCTATTTCTAAACATCATTAGCCAGCGGGTGGTCAGAAGGTTTCGAGAGGTCTACGAGTGAACGAAATCAATCCGTTTGAGGGCAATACTCGCAGACGGCGTCGCCAGGGAATTGCCTGGCGGTTCGTGTTCCAGGCCTCCACCATCGTCGGGATCATCGTGCTAACGGCGCTCCTGTACAACGTTATCAACGAGAGCTTCGGCCTGGCGGCGCTCGAGCTCGAAATCGATCCGGCGAGCCTGGCCGTGGATGGGGTAGCGCTGGAGGAGCTCTCGCAGGAGCAATTGGCACAGATCTTTCAAGCCAATGTCTCCGCCGGGCTGTATCGGCGCTATGCCACCGAAAAACCATTCACCGAAAGGACACGGGAGGAAGTTTACGATCTGGTGCAGGAGCGGGTCATAAGACCGCAACTGGTCAAAACGTGGACGCTCTTTGAGACCCTCTTTGAGCGAGATGCGATTGAAGCCGAGCTGGCCGAAAAGTATCCTGGGGCGCGTCTTCAGTTCTTCAGTTGGCTTAATCCAGAATTTGTACAGCGACCGCAATCGTCTGATCCGCTCAGAGCCGGTGTGCGTACGGCGATTCTCGGTTCGCTGTGGGTAATCGCTATCACCGTAATCTTCGCCTTTCCGATTGCGACCGGTGCTGCCATCTACCTGGAAGAGTACGCACCCGAAACCCGCTTGACCCGCCTCATCCAGACCAACATCAACAGCCTGGCCGGGGTGCCTTCCATCATTTACGGCATTTTAGGTCTGGCCATATTCGTGCGCTTTATGCAGCCCATAACCAGTGGGGCGGTCTTTGGTCTGGTGGACGATCCGACAACTGCGAATGGCCGAACGATCATCGCCGCCGGGTTAACACTGGGGCTGTTGATCATGCCTATCATCATCATCAACGCCCAGGAGGCGATCAAAGCCGTGCCCAACAGCCTTCGCAATGCCAGCTACGGTCTGGGCGCCACCCAGTGGGAGACGATCTGGTCGCACGTCCTGCCAAATTCAATTGCCGGGATCCTCACGGGAACGATCCTGGCCGTGTCACGTGCCGTGGGAGAAACGGCTCCGCTGGTGGTGATCGGAGCCTCCACCTTTATCACGTTTGATCCCGATGGCCCCTTTTCGAAGTTCACGACCCTTCCGATCCAGATCTTTCAATGGACCTCACGACCGCAGGCTGAGTTTCGGAACATCGCGGCCGCGGCCATCATCGCCCTGTTACTGTTGCTCTTAGCACTGAACGCGGCCGCGGTGCTGCTGCGGAATCGCTATAGCCACCGATACTAAGGAGCCTGCGGCAAACATGGATGAGCGTCTTGTAGATTCGAGTGACCGGGTAGTAAGCTTGACGGAGACTCCTGACATGGTTGCGCATGATCAGCCCGGATCACGCACAGAGACAAACGGTGCGCCGCAAGAGCGTACGCTGGAGACGCGCGACCTGCGGGTCTACTATGGAGACTTCCTTGCTATCCGAGACGTCGACCTGGACTTCTTGAGCCGTAAGATCACGGCCATCATCGGTCCTTCGGGATGTGGGAAGACCACCCTGCTGCGTTCCCTCAATCGGATGAATGAGCTGGTCCCTATCGCCCGCACTGAAGGACACGTGATGTTCCAGGGCCAAGATATTTACGCGGAACACGTGGATCCAGTTGAGGTCCGGCGCAGGATCGGCATGGTCTTTCAAAAACCCAATCCGTTTCCAAAGAGCATTTACGAAAACATCGCTTGGGGGGCGCGCATCCATGGATACAAAGGAGAGTTGGATGCGCTGGTAGAAGAGTCCCTCAAACGAGCCGCATTGTGGGAAGAAGTGAAGGACAAGCTTGATCAGAGCGGATACTCTCTCTCGGGGGGTCAGCAGCAGCGGCTGTGTATCGCACGTGCCATAGCAGTGCGCCCGGAGGTAATCCTGATGGATGAGCCATGCTCCGCCCTGGACCCGGTGGCCACTTTCCGCATCGAAGAGTTGATGCGGGAGCTAGCATCGATCTACACCATTGTGATCGTCACCCACAATATGCAACAAGCGGCCCGTGTGTCGGACTTCACCGCCATGATGATGTTGGGGGAGGATAAAGCGGGCGAGATGATTGAGTATGACGAGACAAACACGATCTTCACCCGACCCGCTGACCCGCGCACCGAGGACTATGTCACCGGCCGTTTCGGGTGAGCAGGCAAACTCGGACCGCCCACTCATGAGAATAGCAATCTTCTCTGACGTTCACGCCAACATTCAGGCGCTTGAAGCGGTTTGGGATGACATCCGGCGGCAGGATCCCGATGAAATCTATTGCTTGGGTGATTTGGTGGGTTATGGGGCGAACCCGAATGAAGCGATCGAGTTCATCCGGGAAAATGAGGTCCCAACGGTAATGGGCAATTATGACAACGGCGTGGGTTTCGAACTGGACAGCTGTGGTTGTGTTTACAACAATCCCAGACTGGAGCGCCTGGGCGAGCTCTCGATAGGATGGAGCCGGGGTCACACCTCTCAGCCGAACAAGGAATTCCTGCGATCGCTGCCAGAGGAGATACGATTGAAGAATCGGGCGCCGAACCTGCTGCTGGTTCACGGTAGCCCGCGTAGCCTCCATGAGTATTTGCCGGAAGAGCGCCCCGAGGTCACCTTCGAGCGTATCGCCAAGGCTGCGGAATGTGACGTCATGCTTTTCGGACACACGCATGTGCCATATGAGAAACGCGTCGCAGAAACGCAGTTTGTGAACGCCGGGAGTGTGGGGAGACCCAAGGATGGCGATGCTCGCGCAGGCTACGTAATCCTCGACTCAGGTGAAGTTGAGTTTCGACGAGTAGTCTACGACGTAGAGGCGGCAGCTCATGCCATTCGGGCCTCGGATCTGCCGGACTACTATGCCGATGAGCTTCTGGTTGGAGGCGAGGTTGAGCCCGTCGCGTGATTCTCCGGGCCCGCGCGGAGCTCGATCGAGAGCTGGCGGCGATACGGGAACGCATGCTGGTGCTCGGCGAAAGAGTTGCCACAACGATCGACGACTCCCTGCGAGCGCTCCGGAACATGGACAAAAAGCTGGCTGAAGCCGTCATTGCCGGCGACGCTGAGCTTAACGAAATGCGCTTCGAAATCGACGAGGCGTGCCAGTCAGTCATCGCCACGCAACAACCGGCGGCCGGCGATTTGCGGGCGGTGGTCGCGGCCATGCATATCGTGGTGGAACTGGAGCGCATGGGGGATCACGCGGCGGGAATTGCGAAGACCGTGCAGCTGATGGGCGGCGATCGTTTCGAGCGCCTCCCCGAGACCCTAGAGCGCATGGCGGCGCGCACCCAAGACATGCTGGGACAGGTCGTGGAAGTCTATGCGAAGGCGGACTACGAACGTGCCTACAACGTGGCGCTCCTGGACGACAAGATTGACGATAGCTACCAATCGCTCACCCATGAATTGCTGCAAGACATGCTGGAAGACGAGAAGTCGACCACTCGCGGGCTTTACCTGCTCTTTGTGGGTCACAACCTGGAGCGAATCGGAGATCGGGTTACGAACATTGCGGAACGCGTGATTTTCATGGCCAGCGGCAAGATGAGGGAGCTCAACCCCGAGCCGGGGGACGCCAGGGTCTCCTGAGAGATCCCCAGCAGAACACGGCCTCTGAAGTTGTTCGGAGGTCGTCCGGTTTAGGCCTTCCCATGCCTGCATCGGGCTGAATCTGTGGGATAATCCGCGCAGTTGAGCCTCGATTGTGAGGCGCCTGTAGGTCGGGGCACCCCCAATTCGTAATACATTGAAGATTACGTCCCGACGGGATCCGTTGGGATTCCTGGGAGGATTTTATGACTGCTATGACGCGCCCGGCTCCCACAAAGTTCAAACGGCTTGCCGACTATCAGGAGCTAGCCCCCGAAGGCGCGCTCGATGAGATCTTCGAGAAGGCCGACCGCTTAAAAGGCGCCAGCATGGTGCATGTCAACGCTACTACCTTCGGCGGAGGGGTGGCCGAAATCCTGGACAGTTTCGTGCTCCTTATGACGGATGCGGGAGTACGAACGGACTGGCGCGTGCTGCATGGAACCCCGGACTTCTTTGAAGTCACCAAGAAGTTCCACAATACCCTTCAAGGAGATCGCGAGCTCAGCTTCTCTGAAGAGGAGTTTGAGCTGTTTCGGTTCACAAACGAGAAATTCGCACGGTTCGCGGATCTGAGCCACGATTTTGTGATCATCCACGACCCCCAGCCGGTGGGGTTGGTGGAGTACGCATTGCACACTCGGCCCTGGGTCTGGCGCTGCCACATCGACATCACCGATCCCAACCCTCAAGCCTGGGAGTTCATGGAACCGTTCGTTCTTCAATACGAGCGGATGATCGTCTCTTCCGAAGCCTACCAGCGAGCGGATCTCGCTGTCCCCCAACAGATCATTTCACCTTCTATCGACCCCATATCGGCCAAGAATGTGGAGCTGTCTCAAGATCAAGTCGAGCGGATTCTTTCTCAATACGAGATTCCGACGGATAAGCCATACATAGCGCAGGTCTCACGCTTCGACCCGTGGAAGGATCCGGAAGGCGTGCTCAAGGTCTATGAGCGAGTAAAGACCCAGGCCGATTGCCGTTTGATCTTCGTCTACAACATGTCCGCGGACGATCCCGAAGGTGCGCGCATCTATGAGCGCATGAAAGCGACCGCCAAGCCTTATCTGGAGAGCGGCGACGTGCTTTTCGTTCGAGGCGACGACCCACTCCTGGTTAATGTGATCCAACGTACCTCCAAGGTCGTCCTGCAGAAATCAACCCGCGAGGGATTTGGTCTGGTGATCACAGAGGCCATGTGGAAAGGCAGACCGGTGGTAGCCTCGAATGTAGGCGGAATTCCGACACAGATCGTCGATGGTGAGTCGGGATACCTCGTCGATCCCTACGATCTGGATGGGGTGGCGGAAATCGTGGTGCGTTTGCTAGAAGATGAGACGCTCGCTGACGAGATCGGGGCGAACGCGCGGGAACGGGTCCGCGAACGCTTCCTGATCACCCGCCACATGTTGGACTATCTCGATCTGATGCTCAGCCTCTAGATCTAACCTGGGAAGTAATGTAAGAGCCGCCCGCCGAGGCGGCTCATTAATTCCTCCAGACATTCCCGAGAGAATGGCTCTTCGCAGCGAGTGCGGAATACATTGTGGAGAGGCTGGAGACCCTCACGGTATAATGCGCGCCGATTGCCATGGAGAGCACTCAAATAGCGGACCAAACGCCAGATTCCAGCGATGAGCGAGTGTGGTACGCGCTTGAATCGCGTGAGGTGGCGGAGGCACTCCAGACCTCGATTCAGAGTGGGCTGGACCGCGACCTCGCCGCAAGCCGTCTGATCCGCCACGGGCCCAACGAGCTGGCCGCGGCGCCGAAGCCGCCCTTCTGGAAAAAGCTACTCGGGCAATTCAGCAGCTTCCTGGTCATCATCCTGATCCTGGCCGCGGTGGTCTCCGCCATCGTGGGTGAGTTCGTTCAGGCGGTGGCCATTATGGCCATCGTGCTGCTGAACGCCGGCCTCGGCGTGGTTCAGGAGCGCCGTGCGGAGGAAGCCCTGGCCGCTTTGCAGAATTTGACCGATCCGGAGGCGCCAGTCGTGCGAAGCGGGCATCGCCAGACAGTACCGGCGCGCGAGCTTGTGGCCGGAGATTTGGTGCTCTTGGAAGCAGGCAACTATGTCCCGGCCGATATGCGGCTTTTCGAATCTGCGAACCTGAGGATCGAGGAAGCCGCGCTCACCGGTGAGTCGGTCTCCGTGGACAAGGACGCCGGGGGGGTGTTGGGAGGCTCAACGTACCTTGGTGAGCGGCGCAACATGGCCTACAGTGGGACCTTGGTGTCTTATGGCCGGGGCAGGGGACTGGTCGTAGCGACTGGCATGGAGACTCAGATCGGACAGATCGCCGAGATGCTCCAGTCGGTTGAAATCG
>JAPUGV010000016.1 GCA_027298025.1 Chloroflexota bacterium
ATCTCCTATGATGCCAACCAGCCCTACGGCCTGCTGCGGGATCATCTGCGCAGTACCTGCAGTATAGCGCCCGACGATACACCGCAAGAAGCACGCGAAAAGATCCGGGCCCTTGTGCAGTCGCTGCCAGAAGACATTCAAGATCGTTCACAGGAAAGCATTGAGCTGCTGCTCTCCATTCAGCGGGAGGAGGACGTCTCCCATTCACAAGGAGAGAGTCTGAAGCGTGAATTGTTTTCCGCTCTTCACGACGCGTTGAGGGGAACTTTTTCCGAGCCCACCGTTCTAGTTTTCGATGACCTCCACTGGAGCGATGCAGCCTCTTCGGAGCTGATGCGGCACTACCTGCAGCTCACCGAGCAGGTCCCAGTCCTATTTCTGTTCGCCATGCGCCCCTACCGGAAATCGCCCGGATGGCAGATCAAAGTTGAGGCAGAAACGAGTTATCCCCACCGCTACAGTGAAATCGAGCTTCAGCCACTCTCTAGCGCAGAGAGCGAAGTTCTGGTCGCCAACCTCCTTCAAATTTCGGAGCTACCGACTGGCCTTCAGCGGCGCATTCTAGAGAAGGCGGAGGGCAATCCGTTCTTCGTGGAGGAGCTGATTCGCACGCTCATAGAAAGCGGCGTTGTGGTGCGGGACGAGAGCGGCAGTCGTTGGCAGGCGACGGCAGAGATCGAGGACATTTCGCTTCCGGACACGCTTCAGGGACTGCTGATCTCACGTATCGACCGCCTGGACAGCGAGATTCGGCAAACGGTGCAGCTCGCCTCGGTGATCGGCCGAAGGTTCTACTACCGGGTCCTGGAGTGGATTACGGAGGCCACAGATGCGTTGCAGGATCAGCTAAACACCCTTCAACGGGTGGAAATCATCCATGAGCGCGCCCGCATTCCAGAGCTGGAATACATATTCCGGCATGATCTCACCCGCGATGCGGCCTACCAGACCATCTTGCGACGCAAGCGACCGGAGTTCCATCTCCGCGTGGGTGAAGCCCTCGAGGCACTCTTTCCAGAGCGGTTAGAAGAGGAGGCCCACCTGCTCGCTTATCACTACCGGGAGGCCAAGGAGGACGAGAAGGCGCTCAAATACTACACGCTGGCAGGTAATGCCGCGCGCGGTCTCTCCGCGTACACGGAGGCCATCGACCATTACAGTCACGCCCTGGAAATTGCAAACCGAGTCGAGGCCAGCCCCGCCCAGCTAAGCTTCCTATACACCAGGCGCGGCCGCATATACGAGCTGGCGAGTCAGTACGATGAGGCTCTAAAGAACTACCGCGAATTGGAAACCCTTGGAAAGGAGCGATCCGAGCCCGCGCTTGAGATGGCCGCCCTCAACTCGCTGGCCACGATCTACGCCATTCCCAGTGCGAATTGGGACCCGGAGCAGGCGGTTGGGTACGCTCAGCGGGCGTTGACTCTTGCCGAGCAAATAGAGGATCCGCGCGGCGAAGCGAAGTCCTTGTGGAATCTCATGCTGGTCGAAAACTATGCCGAACGCGATTACCAGGCCGCCATCGAGTACGGAGAGCGGTCGCTGGCCATCGCCCGTGAACATGATCTTGAAGAGGAAAAGGCCTTTGCGCTTCACGACCTATCGAGGGCTTACAGCCAGACAGGGCACATTCACAAGGCCCGCGAGCTAATGGAGGAGGCGCGGGTACTTTGGGAGCAGCTGGGCAACTCAGAGATGCTGGCAGACAACCTGACCTCCTCCTCCTTCAATTCGGCCCTGCTAGGCGAGCTCGATCAAGCGGTCGACCTGGCTGAAAAGGCTCTGGATCTCAGTCGCAAGACCGGAAACTACTGGGGGCAGGGCTACAGCCTGATGGGACTGGGGCTGCTGCGCACCGAACTCGGCGATATCGAGGCCGCGTTCGAGTCCTACGAGGAGGGCGCCAGCCTGGCCGAACGAGCCGAGTTCACCGGCGCAGGCATCTTCGTGCACGCCCTGGTGGCCTGGCTGCTGGCGAGTTTCGGCGCACTAGACCGCGCCTCAGAAATCGTCGAACGAACACGGCCAACCCGTGATGAGCGGGATCCCACGCTTGGATTTATGCTTGGCGTGGAGGCGCTCATACTGGCGTTGGGTGGGGATCTGACGAGGGCCGAAGATCTGGCACAGAAGGCTTTTGATTCGGTCAACGCCGAATCGCTTAATCCCGAATTCCTGGGCTACGAAACCCTGTTGCTGGCCGAAATGATGCTTCTCCAGCAGAATTTCCAGGCTGCGCTCGATGATCTAGATCGTTCCCTGAATATATTTCGAGAATCCAAAATTCGATTCTTCGCTCCGCAGCTACGTCTGCGCCGCGCTATGGCCCTGCGCGGTTTGGGTCGCGCAGATGAGGCCGCTGAATCGCTCGAGCAAGCCCGCGCCGAAGCGGAGAGCATGGGATTGCAGCTGACATTGATGCGAATACTGATCGAGATGGTAGAGCTTGCGGGTGATCGGGAGCAGGCGCTGCTGTCCGATGCCCAGGATTCCATTCGGTTCATCGCCGAACGATTCGGGGACGACGACCTTCGCGAGACTTTCTTGTCCCAACCCAGTATCCGCTCCGTCATGGAGCCGTAGCGCTCCAATCCTACAGCTCACCCTGGTGTCGAATCTCAAGTGAACTGCCCCAACTGCCAGACCGCTAACCTAGAGACTGCCAGGTTCTGCAACAGTTGCGGCCACAGCCTCACGCAGGTCTGCTCCAACTGCTCCACTGAAAATCCCCTCAACGCAAATTTCTGCAACAGCTGCGGCGAGCGTCTCGCGGTAATTGATGCTGCCTCCTTATCCACCCAGGAGAAGCTGCGCCAATATATCCCCAAGGAACTGCTGAGCAAATTAGAAACCGCGCGCAGCGGGCACGTTATGTCAGGTGAGCGGAGGGTGGTTACCATTCTTTTCTGCGATGTCAAAGGGTCAACAGCAGCGGCGGAGCAGATGGACCCCGAAGACTGGGCCGAGGTTATGAATGGAGCATTCGAGCACCTGATTGCGCCCGTCTACCGCTACGAGGGCACGCTTGCTCGCTTGATGGGCGACGCGGTCCTGGCCTTCTTCGGGGCTCCTATCGCCCACGAGGACGACCCCGAACGCGCCGTTCTAGCCGGGCTGGGAATCGTGGAAGGCATCGAACCCTACCGCGAGCAAGTGCGTGAGCGCTGGGACCTGGACTTCGACGTGCGGGTGGGTATCAACACCGGCCTGGTAGTCGTGGGCGAGGTCGGCTCCGACCTACGAATGGAGTACACCGCGATGGGCGACGCCGTGAATCTGGCAGCCCGTATGGAGCAGACGGCCCAGCCGGGAACGGTTCAAGTCGCGGAGGAGACCTATCAGCGCGTCGCCCCGCTCTTTGAGTTCGAGCAACTGGGCGAGATCGAGGTCAAGGGCAAGCAGGCCCCCATTCTGGCCTATCGAGCAATCGACCGGAAGGCTCGCCCGCGCCGGCTGCGCGGCATTCAGGGATTATCTGCGCCGCTCGTGGGCCGCGCGCGGGAGATGGATGCGCTCCAGGAGTCCCTCCGGGATCTCCGTCAAGGTCGCGGGGGCATTGTGTGCCTGATCGGCGAGGCCGGCCTGGGAAAGAGTCGCATAATTGAGGAGCTGCGTGCCTCTTTCGACGGTGAGGAGCACTACTGGGCCGAGAGCCGGGGAATCTCCTACGAGACCAATCATCCCTACGGCCAGTTCCAGCAACAATTGCACCATCTCTGGGGCAATGGCGAGGTCGTCGACGCTCCCATCATTCGCGACCGACTCCTGGACGGGCATCCCGCCGGCGAACGGGAGCCCGCCATCCAGGCGCTGGAGGTACTTCTACTGGGAGGTTCGGAGTCTACCGGAAGCGGCCTCGAAGGTGAGACCCTCAAACGCCAGCTTTTCGCAACCAGCCTCATAATTTGGCGCAGACAATTGGAGACCGCCCCCACAGTGCTTGTGTTCGACGACCTGCACTGGGCCGACAGCGCCTCCACCGAGCTGCTGACCCACCTC
>JAPUGV010000160.1 GCA_027298025.1 Chloroflexota bacterium
GATCGTGGGCGCTGGCAACATCTTCGTCACCCTGGCGAAACAGCAGGTGTACGGCGTGGTTGGCGTGGACGGACTTGCCGGCCCGACCGAGACGGTGATCATCGCCGACGCCACCGCTAATCCAACTTGGGTCGCCGCGGATCTGTTGGCGCAAGCCGAGCACGACCCAATGGCAAGCGCTATCCTTTTCACACCCGATCGATCCTTGGCCGAGGCTGTTCAGGCGATGGTCGCCGACCAGGTTGAGGAGCTCTCCCGTTCTCAGATCATCGCTGAGTCGCTGTCCCAGCGTGGGGGGATTGTGCTGACAGAAGACCTGCAGACCGCCGCCACCCTGGTCGACGAGTATGCTCCCGAGCATCTCTGTCTTTCCGTTTCAGATCCTAGGGCGCTGGCGGATCGCATTCATAACGCTGGAGGGCTTTTCCTGGGGGAGCGTTCCTTCGAGGTGCTGGGCGATTACATAGCCGGTCCCAGTCACATCATGCCCACGGGAGGCACGGCACGATTCGCCTCGCCGCTCAGCGCAGTTGATTTTGTCAAGATCACCAGCTGGATCGAGCTCGACCCAGAGTCCAGCGCAACGCTGAGTCCGTTGGCGGCCGAGTTGGCGAAGGCCGAATCCCTCACCGCACATGCCTCTGCTGCGGAATTGCGCATGGAGAGTGAGAATGTTTAGCGCGGTTGATGGCATCCGCCCGCACCTTTTAGCGATAAAAGCCTACGAGCCGATCTCGCCCTTCGAGGTGGTCTCGGAGCGCTTGGGGCGATCCCCAGAGACGATTGTCAAGCTGGATGGCAATGAGAATCCCTTCGGGACGCTGCCTGCAGTCCGGGAAGCGCTGGGAAAACTGCGCTTCCCGCACATTTACCCCGACCCGCAAAGCACTCTCCTGCGAGATGCACTGTCCAGGCACACCCGCGTTCCGGCGGAGAACCTGCTCGCCGGCGCTGGCTCTGACGAGCTCATCGACCTGCTGATGCGGCTAATGCTTGAGCCCGGGGATCGCATTCTGGTCTGCCCGCCGACTTTTGGAATGTATGCCTTCAGCGCCAGCGTAAATGCAGCAGCCGTGGTGGAAGTTCACCGCGGGCCGGGCTTCGCCCTGGACCTGGCCGGGATCGAACGGGCGGTGCGCGAACACCGCCCGAAAATAGTCTTCATCGCCTCTCCCAACAATCCGGACGGCAGCCTGCTCCCGACGGAAACGTTGGAGATCCTGCTGGGCATGCCCGTTTTGGTCGCGCTGGACGAAGCATACATTGAGTTCGCGCCAAGTGGCTCCAGCCGCCTGCGCGAGGTCCCGGCGCGGGAGAACCTGGTGGTGCTGCGCACCTTCAGCAAGTGGGCCGGCTTAGCTGGGCTGCGGGTGGGATACGGCGCCTTCCCCTCGAGCCTGATGCCCCACCTTCAGAAAATCAAGCAACCGTACAACCTTTCAGTGGCAGGGACCACCGCGGCCTTAGTTTGCCTGCAAGGGGTCGATGAGCTGGAGACCATCGGCCGGAAGTTGGTTACCGAGCGACAGCGCTTGCACGCCGGTCTGCAGGAGATCTCCTACCTCAGTCCATACCCATCGCAGTCCAATTTCATTCTTTGCCGAGTGGTGGACCGCCAGGCCGTAGAGCTCCAGGCCGCTCTCGCTCGCCGAGGAATTCTCGTCCGTTATTTCGACACCCCTGAATTACGGGATCACCTTCGCATCACGGTCGGCAGGCCGGAGCAGACGGAGATCCTGCTGGCGGCTTTATCCGAATTGGAGTGACCGATGCGCAAGGCGGAGATCCATCGCAAGACGAGTGAAACCGACATCGAACTGACGCTAGACCTGGATGGGACGGGTCAACATCAGATCGACAGCGGGATCGGCTTCCTCGACCATATGCTCAGCCACTTAGCGCTGCATGGTCTCTTCGACCTCAGGCTGAGCGCCCGTGGTGATCTGCAGGTGGATGCGCACCATACCGTGGAGGACTGCGCTCGGGCGCTGGGCCAGGCGCTGGACGAAGCTTTGGGGAATCGCGCGGCCATCGTGCGCATGGGCGCAGCTCATGTCACCATGGACGAAGCGCTGGCTTTTGTGGCAGTTGATCTTTCCGGTCGGCCCTACGCAGTAATCGAAGCGCACTGGGAGCTTCCGACCCTCGGTGAACTTCCCACCAGTTTGTTGACTCACTTCTTCGAATCGCTGGCGGCCAGCGCCCGGGCCAACCTGCATGCCCGCGTCCTGTACGGTAGCGATGACCACCACAAGGCGGAAGCACTCTTCAAAGCGCTGGGAAAGTCTCTGGACGCCGCCACACGAGTAGACCCCCGCCGGGAAGGTGCCATTCCGAGCACGAAGGGCAGCCTAACATGATCGCGCTGGTCGACTATGGGATTGGGAATTTGCGCTCGGTGGAAAAGGCTCTCAGGGCCGTGACCGGAGAGGTTCAATTGACTTCCGATCCGAAGGTCGTCCTCATCGCCGACAAAGTCGTTCTCCCCGGTGTCGGGGCGTTCGGCGACGGCATGCTGGGGCTGAGAGAGCGAGGACTGGTCGGGCCGCTGCATGAGATCGTCGACGGGGGCAAGCCGTTACTGGCGATCTGCGTCGGGATGCAATTGCTGTTTGAGTGGAGCAATGAAGGGGGGAAGCACGAGGGATTGGGTCTGCTGCCGGGCCGCGTGCAGCGGTTTGAATCAGAGGAACTCAAGATCCCACAGACGGGTTGGAATCAGATCCACGCCACCCGTTCCAACCCGCTGTTGGACGGCCTGGAATCGGGCGCCTACGCCTATTTTAACCATGCTTACTACTGCGAGGCCGCGCCCGAAGACACCCTGGCGTATACGGATTACGGCGGTCGCTACGCCTCTGTGATCGCCAGCGGCCACCTATACGGTGTGCAATTTCACCCCGAGAAGAGCCAGCGAGTCGGCCTCGCGATCCTTCGCAACTTCGTAGAGCACTGCCGATGACCCTCTTCACCGTCTTCCCCGCCATCGATCTGAGAATGGGAAAAGTCGTGCGACTTGCGCAGGGCGATCCTGAGCAGCAGACCGTCTACGGCCAGGATCCCGCGCGAGTGGCCGCAAGATGGCTCGCTGCCGGAGCGGATTGGCTCCACGTGGTTGATCTCGATGGAGCATTCGGCGATTCCGGACGAGGAAACCGGGCGGCCCTGGCCGCTATCCTGAGAACCAATGCCCGGGTCCAGTTTGGGGGCGGCCTTCGTACGCTGGGCCAAATCGAGCAAGCCCTATCATCCGGCGTCAAGCGTTTGATCCTGGGTACTAGTGCAGCGGAGTCCCCCGAATTGGTGCGGGAGGCAATCGCTCGCTTCGGCTCCGACCGCGTAGGGGTTGGGATCGACGTACGCGAGGGCCGGGTTCAAGTGCGGGGTTGGACCCAAGACAGCGGCCTCGACTCACAAGAGCTGGCAAAACAGCTCTACGAGATCGGAGCTCGGACCGTTGTTCACACGGACATCACCCGCGATGGCATGGGCCGAGGACTCAACGTCGACGCCTCGCGGGAGCTCTCGAAGGCGATCGACCTACATGTGATCGCTTCTGGGGGGGTGGTCTCCCTGGACGATGTTCGCCGAGCGCGCCAGGCGGGCCTGCGCGGAGTCATTATCGGCCGCGCATTGTACGAAGGGCAGATCTCCCTGCAAGAGGCACTGCGATGTTAGCCAAACGTATCATTCCCTGCTTGGACGTTAAAGACGGGCGCGTAGTGAAAGGTGTCAACTTCGTGAACTTACGAGACGCGGGGGACCCCGTAGAACAGGCCCGCATCTACGATCGTATGGGCGCCGATGAGCTGGTCTTCCTAGATATCTCCGCTACGCCTGAAGGGCACAAAACCACCGCAGAGATGGTCCGCAAGGTCGCAGATCAGGTATTTCTTCCCCTCACGGTAGGCGGCGGCATCCGCACGCTGGCCGATATCCGCGCAATCTTGCTCGCCGGCGCCGACAAGGTGAGCATCAACTCGGCCGCCGTGCGCGACCCGCGACTGCTGACCGAAGGTGCAGAGCGTTTCGGCAGCCAGTGCATCGTGCTGGCCATCGATGCCAAGCGACGCCAGGGCGGATGGGAAGCCTACGTCGCCGGTGGTCGAACCCCGACCGGCTTGGATGCTGTGGAATGGGCACGCCAGGGCGTCACACTGGGGGCCGGCGAGATCCTGCTGACAAGCATGGACGCAGATGGGACGATGGACGGATACGACCTGGAGCTCACACGGGCCGTGGCCAATGCCGTGCAGGTTCCGCTGATCGCTAGCGGCGGCGCCGGACGCTTGCAGCACTTCGCGACCGTGTTAACCGAGGGCCAGGCCGACGCCGCCTTGGCCGCCACTCTGTTCCACGACAAGCTGCTTAGTATGCCCGAGGTCAAGAGATATCTGATAGACCTAGGCCTGCCGATCCGGCCGGTGGGGTCCTAGGCCCCTCACGAGACGAGTGGCTTGAAACCGAGGTTGGAGGGATCGATGCCAACTGCCTTATTCTCTGTCTGGGACAAGACCGGCCTGATCGACCTGGCGAAGGCGCTCCACAGGCGCGGTTGGCGATTCCTGGCCAGTGGGGGCACAGCTCAGGCGCTTGAGGAGGCGGACCTGCCTGTGCGCCCTGTATCGAACCTCACGGGCCAACCGGAGATGTTGGACGGTCGTGTGAAGACGCTTCACCCGGCGATCCACGCCGGGTTGCTGGCCCGAGACGTGCCCGAGGAGCGGGCCGCCCTTGCGGCGCACGGTTGGGAGTTGATCGATCTTCTGGCGGTCAATCTCTACCCCTTCGAGGCGGTGACTGGCCGATCTAAGCGCAGCCAGGAGCAGGCCATCCAGCAAATCGATATCGGTGGGGTGGCCCTGCTGCGGGCCGCGGCCAAGAACTTCGAGCGGGTCACCGCGCTCTGCGACCCGGCCGATTATCTACAGGCCATCGACCCACCCGATCCTGGCTCCTTTCGGCTGCGCATGGCGCATAAGGCCTTTGCGCGCACAGCAGCCTTCGACGCTGCCATTGAATCCTATTTGGGCCACCTGGCGGGTGCGCCCGCGCCGCTACGACTGAGCGCCTATCCAGCGCTTGAACTACGCTACGGTGAGAACCCACACCAGCGGGCCACCTACTATGGCCTCACACCCGGCGGCGGTCCCTTAGGAGGCGAGCTGCTGCAAGGCAAAGCGCTTTCCTACAACAACCTGCTCGACCTGGATGCCGCTTGGAGCGCGCTCGACCGGTTTGCAGAGCCAGCCGTGGTGGTCGTGAAGCATACTAGCCCATGTGGGATGGCGACCGCGCCGGTGGTATCAGAAGCACTGCCCTTGGCCATCGCGTGCGACCCCGTCTCCGCCTTCGGGAGCGTGATCGCCTGTAGTCGGGCGGTCGATCAGAATTTTGCACAGGCGCTGGGCGAGCTCTTCGTGGAGTGTCTGATTGCTCCCGACTTCAGCGACGCGGCCGGTCGAGTGCTGGAAGCGCGGCCAAATCTGCGCTTGTTGAAGATGCCTGGGCTCGAATTTCCCCGAGGCCAGGAGCTTCGCACCGTCGCCGGTGGGCTGCTGGGGCAGAGCCTCGACCATGGCGACCCGCCCGGGGTTCAGGGTTGGCAGGTGGTCACCCAGCGTCAACCATCGGAGCAGGAGCTGGCCGACATGCAGTTTGCCTGGCTAGCCTGCCAGCCGGTCAAGTCCAATGCGATCGTGTTGGCGCGCTCGCAGGGGCAGCTGCGGTTCACGGTGGGGATCGGCGGAGGTCAGCCTAACCGTTTGGATTGTGTGCGGA
>JAPUGV010000161.1 GCA_027298025.1 Chloroflexota bacterium
CTTGCGCGACGGCCGCATCGAGCGGATCACCAAAGGCGGCACGCTGCAAGAGATGAAGGGGGTAGCCCGTGAATCTGTCTGAGTTCATTCGCCTGGCCTGGGAAAGCATCTCCGGCAACAAGCTCCGCTCGCTTCTCACAATGTTGGGCATCATCATCGGCGTGGCCTCCGTCATCATCATGATTGGCATCAGCGCTGGGACGGAGGCCGCCATCAAGGAGCAAATTACAGGTTTGGGTTCAAACTTGGTCTTCGTAACCCAAAACTTCTCGCGCGGCGGGCAGGCTGCGTTTCGGCAGGGAGGAGGTCTGGTCTACGATGACGCGTCTGCCATTGCGGACAACGTCCATGGCGTTGTGGCTGTCGTCGTTGAGCAGCCTTCGACAGAAACCGTTAGAACCGGAAATGTCGTATTGGACGGAGTCGCGATCCAGGGCAGCACGGCAGACTTCCCGTCGGTGCGGGACATAGAAATCGATAGCGGTCGCTACTTCACGCAACGAGAAGTGGATCGAACGCAAAAAGTGGCGGTGCTCGGGGCCAGCTTGGCTCAAGAGCTCTTTGGCGATGTCACGCCGATCGGGCAGACGCTGACGGTGGACAACATCAAACTAACCGTGATCGGAGTATTCGAAGAGCGGGGTCTGGTGAGCGGCACGGACTTCGACGCGCAGCTCTACACGCCCATCACGGTCGTCTTTCAAAAGTTCACTCCTTCTCAATTCGCTCGATTTCGAGGGGACCGAGTGAGGGCCATCATCGTGGAGGTAGAGGGCCCCGACGTTGTCGACAGCACCATTCAGCAGATCGAACTCTTATTGGCTCGCAGGCACGACGTTACCTTGGATGCGGCGGATTTTTCCGTGACGACTCAGCAGGACATCATCCAGACCCAGGAAGCGACCACGGCGGCCTTTCGAAGCCTATTGGCCTGGGTTGCAGGGGTTTCGCTGATCGTCGGCGGTATCGGCATCATGAACATCATGCTGGTCACTGTCAGCGAGCGGACGCGCGAGATCGGAATCCGGCAGGCTATCGGCGCCGCCCCAAACGATATCCGCTGGCAGTTTCTCACCGAGGCGGTTGTCCTGAGCCTGGCTGGTGGAGTCATTGGAGTGCTAGTGGGAGTCGGCGGCTCGATACTCTTCGGAGCGCTGAGCGACATGCGGACGGTGGTCGTGACAGGTTCGATCATCCTGGCGTTTACTTCCGCCGCGGTGGTCGGGATCTTCTTCGGTTTCTATCCGGCGAATCGGGCTTCGCAACTAGATCCGATCGAAGCGCTAAGGCACGAATAGGGCGACATCGAAATCTCGATAAGGATGAAAAGAGACAGGGAGACCAATATGTTCTCAAGAATGAAATTTGTGGCGCTTTCAGCCTTTGTGATGGTCCTGGCCGCTTGTGGCTCCAGAGCCGCTGAACAGGGTGATGGATCGGGCGATGATTCCCAAAGGGCGGCAGGCTCTTCCCAACCAGCTGCCCGACTGGAGCAGGGCGGAGAACGGGCCATACCGGTCCAAATGCAGCTCATCCTCGGCACCCTGCAGTTGGAAAGCACCGATCTCGCAGTGGATTCAACCCAAGCTGCGGATCTGGTTCCGCTATGGAAGGCGCTGCGCAGCCTGTCAAACAGTGATACTGCGGCTGAAGCAGAGATTGAGGCGCTCATCGATCAGATTCAAGACACCATGACCGCCCAGCAGATCGAGGCGATCGCAGCACTGGAGATTTCGCCGGAAGATATGCAAACGATCATCCAGGAGCTTGGACTCGAGTTCGGTCGGCCTGAGGGCTTTGAAGGCTTTGGAGAAGGCGGCTTTCAGTTTCAACCTGGCACTGGGGACTTCGTTCCCGGCGGGGGAGGCCAGTTCGGTGGGGGTGGCGGAGGGCCGTTCGGCGGGGGCGGACTGCCGGGAGGTTTTCCGGGCGGGGACGGGAATTTTGACCCCGAAGCGGCCGCCACAGCAAGGGCTGAAGCTGGATTCGCGGGGTTTGGCCGTCGGGCGGGCGGTTTCCTCATGGAGCCGCTGATCGAGTTGCTGGAGCAGAGAGCCGGACTGCAAGGCTCCACGTAATCCGTTCTCGGATTCAGATCTCCGCGAATAATAACTGAGCTAGCTTACAAACTCAGATGGGTTCGCCCAGTACAAGCAGCCATTCGAATTAGGTGAGGAGATATGACGAAATCATGAGGTTCCGAAGGGATGTATTAATCTTATCGTTGCTGGTTTTCTGTGTGGCGGCCTGCTCACAGGCTGCAGCGACCGGGGAGGACCCCGAAATTCTGGCAGCCGAGCCCCCGAAAGCGGAAGAGTCGTCGGGAGCCGGAAGCGAGGCGATCTTCACCCTGGATCCGGAATTGAGCAAGGCGAGATTCATCATTGGCGAAATTCTGGCCAATCAGCCCAACACGGTGATTGGGGTCAACAGCCAAGTCCAGGGGGGGGGAGTGCTCAATTTTGCGGACCCCGCGCTGAGCACGCTCGACGAATTCCTGATCGATTCATCTGGATTCGTCACTGACAGCAATTTGCGCAACCGGGCGATCAGTCGGTTCATATTGCAGTCCGGTCGGTACCCGGTGATCAAATATCAACCCACCGGGATCGACGGAATACCCAGCGCGATTACGGTTGGAGAGACTGTACCCTTCGGGGTCGTCGGGCTGCTCACGATCCGAGAGATTACGCAAGAGGTGGCTTTCACGGGTGAGGCCACCATGGTCGCTGAAGATCGAGTGGAGGGTCTTGCCACCGCAACCCTGCTTAGATCGGATTTCGAGTTGACCATCCCATCCGTTCCTCGGGTGGCCGGGGTGGACGAAGAGGTTATCCTGGAGATCGAATTTGTTGCTATTGCAGGGTAATTGAAGGTGGCCTCATCTTCACAATACCTTCACGTTTTCTTGATAGGATTTGGCGTCAGGAAGATGCGAGCAATCTAGACATGTCCAAGAAAATCATGGTAGTGGATGATGAGCCTCGGCTGATATCTGTAGTCGAGGCTTATCTGGAGCAGGAAGGTTTCGAGGTGGCAACCGCCTCCAATGGACGGGAGGCGCTCTTTGCAGCACGCGAGACCAAGCCGGATTTGATCATTCTGGACGTAATGATGCCAGAGATGGATGGCTACGAGTTTATGCGGCTTCATCGAAAAGAGGCGGAGACTCCTATCATCCTGCTAACTGCCAAGGTCGAGGAAGACGACAAGGTCATCGGGCTGGAGCTCGGCGCCGACGACTATGTAACCAAGCCTTTCCGCCCGCGTGAGCTGGTTGCGCGCGTACGAGCCGTCCTACGCCGATCGGGGCAGACACGACCCAAAGCTTTGATGCTGCGAGCGGCCGACATCATGCTGGATCGTGAGCGGCACACAGTTGAAGTCGGAGACAAGCATGTTGACCTCACTCCCTCCGAATTTGATCTGCTCGCGGCAATGATGGCGGTTCCGGGAAGAGCGTATTCTCGGCTCGAGCTCTTGGATCGGATCCAGGGGGTGGCATACGAGGGATACGAGCGCACGATCGATGTTCACATCAAAAACCTGCGCTCCAAGATTGAGCAGAAGCCGAAGGAGCCACAGTACATCCAGACCGTGTACGGCATTGGCTATCGGTTCGCAAGGGAGTAGATCGCAATTCGTTCCATAACCACGAAATTGCTGCTGGCCTTTGTGGTCGTCGGCCTAACCGGCACGGCCATTTTGGCACTGCTGGCCGCCATCGCGACGGCAGGTGAGTTTGGCGATTTCATGTTCTCCTTCCGGCGCAGCGGCCTGGCCGAACGGCTCGCAGGTTACTACGCGACGGGTGAGAGCTGGGACGGGCTTCCGAGCCAATTTTCAGACCGCCCTTGGCGTGGCCCGCGGCCGGGGCCCGCGGGGAGCGCTCCTTTCTTGTCCTTCTTGCTTGTCGATGATGCAGGTTCGGTAGTCGTCCCTGGACAAGGGTATCGGGTCGGTGATCTCGTGTCTGCCGGATCCCTCGCAGGGGGAATTCCGATCGAAGTAGATGGGAACAATGTTGGGACGCTCTATCTGCAAAGTGGAGCCTTCGATGTGGAGCCGGCTGAGCGAGCTTTTCTTAATCGCGTAAATCTTGCCCTTGCAGTGGGCGCGGTGGGAGGAACGGCCGCAGCAGTGGTGTTAGGGGTGGTGCTCGCGCGATCCTTGACAAGACCCCTGCGCGAGCTGACCTCGGGCGCGCGTGCGGTAGCAGCGGGCGAGCTGGACACTCAAGTTCCCGTCCGGTCCTCGGACGAATTGGGAGAACTGGCGGAAGCCTTCAATCAAATGAATGCTGATTTGATCACGGCGCGCGACCGGCGCAGGCAGCTGACCGCAGATGTGGCTCATGAGTTGCGCACGCCGCTCAGCGTCATCCTGGGCCATTCGGAGGGGATTCGGGAAGGTGTGCTGGAAGCTTCAGAGGAGAATATCGCAGTTATCCATGAGGAGGCACAGCGTCTGGAACGCTTGGTGGAGGACCTGAGAATGCTCTCCTTAGTGGAGTCCGGGGAACTCCCCCTCGACATTGGAGCGTACGACCCGATGGCACTCATGGAAAATACAGCTGCCTCCTATCGGGCCCTTGCACGAGATAAGGGTATCGATCTCGACGTGAGCACCACAGAAGAACTCCCGGACATAAGGATTGACATGGATCGGATGGGCCAGGTATTGAGCAACCTGGTTAGCAACGCCATGCGCCATACCCCAGAAGGGGGAAGCGTGCTCATGACCGCGCTCGCGTCGAATGGCGGAGTTGAAATCCAAGTCAAAGACAGTGGCCCCGGAATAGATCCCCAAGATCTGCCTCATGTCTTCGAGCGATTTTATCGAGCGGACAAGTCTCGACAGCGGGACGGCGCCGGTTCGGGCCTGGGGCTCGCGATTGCCAAATCATTGACCGAGGCCCAGGGTGGCACGATTCGCGCGGAAAGCCGACTCGGTCACGGGACAACGATCTTGCTTCTGATCTCCAAAGCCCCCTGAGTATTCCGGCCTTGATCAGCATACGATCAGACCTATATTGAGGCGCTGAATAACGTGGAGGCTATGGGTGCTGAGGTGCGCCTGGTGGTAGACGACTTTCTGCGCGCCGCCATCTCGGCCCCCCCGGTCAAGATTCGTGAATTCAAGTTTACCGGGGCCACAGTCTAGCAATCCTAGTCAACTGTGCCATAATAATTGCGTTCCACCGTCAAGGAGGCAAGGATGGGAGCAGACCAGCCTGAAGACCGACGAACCATCCAGCTCAATATGGGCGCTCTCTATGGCGAGGCTGTCGAGCTGGTCGGTCAGGAAGAGACGGATCGTCTGTGGAAAGACAACCGTCTTGACAGTGAGGAAAGTTGGCCGGGGAAATGGGCCAAGGCCATGGAGGTTGTTGAGAATCTAAGGGCGGATCAGTAGATCAAGACGCACCGCATAAGCGACTGCGGGCCCACCGGCCCGCTTTGATTTTCGGGCTTGAAGCGGCGAATGCATGCCCGCCTGGATCTTGATTTCGGGTTTAGCGAAGCCCTGTCAGCTCTTCACTGAGATCCCACAGTCGCTCGGCGGCTGCCTTGTTGTATGAGCCTCTGGAGGAGCGCACCTGCTTCCCGGTGCTGAAATACTTGGAGGTGATCCCTTCAAGCTTAGGAGAGCTCGCCAAGTGCAGCGAGGTCTGTGCGCCGTTTTCTGGACTCATTCCCCCTAGGAATCCCAGCCAAACAAACGCGGCAAGGATGGGGTTTACATTCTTGGTCCCCAATCCGGTCCGCACGAAGCCCGGATGGAGAGCATTCGCAGTAACTCCGGTATCGAGCAGGCGGTGCGCGAGCTCGTAGGTAAATAGGACATTGGCAAGCTTCGACTGCCCATACGCCGTCAGCCCCCCGTAACGGCGAGTCAATTGTGGGTCGTCGAAGTGGATCCTTGAGCCGCGATGGGCTTCGGAAGACACATTTACAATGCGCGCGGGCGCACTGGCGATCAGCAAGTCCCTAAGCAGCTCGGTCAGTAAGAAGTAACTCAGGTGGTTGAGCGCGAAGGTCATCTCGAAGCCATCCTCGCTGAGTCGACGGGTTAGGAAAAAGGCGCCCACATTGTTGACCAGGATGTTGAGCCGTGAATGCCGATCGAGGTACGCCTCTGCAAATTGGCGAACGCCCGCCATCGAGCTTAGATCGGCCATCAAGTAATCAACATGTGGAGCTTCGGATTCGCGCTTTATGGCCATCACCGCCCTGCGCGCGCGGACCTCATCCCTTGCTCCGAGAATGACATCCGCGCCCTCGCGGGCTAATCCGAGCGCGGTGTGGAAGCCAATTCCGGATGTGGCGCCGGTTACCAGTGCCGTTTTTCCAACCAGATGGCCTGACATGCTTAATTAGTTTATCGAGCCAGAACTCGGAATGGAATAGGGCGGCCCAAATGCTTTCCAGCAGCTGGACTGGATGAGCGGGTCTCGTGCTATGCTGGGGTCGCCCCCAATTCGAAACAAATTGATCCAAGGTAGGTCCCATGGCGAAGCACTTCGTATTGGTATCCGGAAATATAGGTGCAGGGAAGACCTCGCTTACGAAAAAGCTTGGAGAGCGGTTGGGGTGGGAGACCGCTTATGAGTCGGTCGACGATAATCCCTATCTTGCGGATTTCTACGCCGATATGCGAAGTTGGGCCTTCTACCTTCAAATCTACTTCCTGGGGCATCGGGCGAAGCAACACTTGGCGCTCGCAAAGTCGGAGGCCTCGGCGATGATCGACCGTTCCATCTATGAGGACGCGGAGATCTTTGCCAGAGCGGCCCTAGAGCTCGGTACGGTCAGCGATCGAGATTATGGCACCTATCGCCAGGTGTTCGATCTCGTAGTGAGCCTGCTGCCGACGCCGGATCTCTTGATTTATTTGAAGGCTTCGGTGCCCGTGCTCATGCGCCGCATTCAGGCCCGGGGCCGGGACATGGAAGGCGGCGTGACCGAGGAGTACTTGTCGCTGCTCGATAAGTATTACGAGGAGTGGATGGCGAGATTTGACCTCTGCCCAACGCTCACCATTCGTGCCGACGATCTGGATTACGTGCATCGCCCCAGCCATCTGGATATCGTGGTGGAACGGATCCAGGACAAGTTGGCTGGCAAAGAAGAGATCGCCTTCCCTGAAATCTGACCCCTCAGCACCGGCTTTAACCCCGTTTTTACACTTGTCACAATCCTGCATATTGTCCCTCCCGCATCATGATCACTAATTCATGAAATCAGGAGGTACGACACGATGAACAAGTTGCGCATAGCCACACTAGGGGTTCTAGCGGTCTCATTACTGGTGCCGAGTGCAGTTTTGGCTCAGATAGAGGCCCCCGAGCGCCCAGACGGCGCCACGCGAGCCGCAGGCGAAATCACCGGCGTTGTTCCCGGACAGGGAACATTTTCGCTGACGACCCGCCAGGGTAGCGAGCTCGAGTTTCAGACCAACGCCGAAACGAAGTTCAGAAGCCCGAATGGATCGGTGGAGGGCATTCACGATCTCAAGAAAGGCATGAAGGCCTTTGTTGTCGCCGCTGAGCAGGACAATGGAACGCTGCTGGCATTGATGGTCGCGGCCGGACACCCAGAAGACTTGCCGGACGGCAAGCAACTCGGCGGCGTGATCGAAAGTGTCAATCTGGAAGCCCAATCATTCACGCTGAAGACTCGAGACGGAGAACCCGTTCGAATTCAGATTGGCGACCGCACCAGGTTCCGCGGCGAAGGCATCGAGGGCCTCAGTGATCTTGAGCCCGGGATGCACGCCAGGGTCGTCGCGATCGAGCAAGACGAGGGTGGCATGATGGCGTTGCTTGTGGCGGCCGGCGAGCCGAAGGATCGACCAGAGGTCATCAAGCTGGGTGGAGAGATCACCGGCGTGGTCCCGGGTCAGGGCACCTTCACGCTTTTGAACCGGGAAGGCGAAGAGATTGAGCTGTCCACCAATGAACGAACCAAGTTCCACAGTCGGGACGGATCCGTCCAGGACATCCACGATCTCAAGAAGGGCATGCTGGCCAGGGTTGGCGCCGTGAGACAGGATGACCGTCAGTTGCTAGCCTTGGTCGTTGCCATTGGCAATCCCGAGGATCGGCCGGACAGGCCTGAGCTGGACGTTAAGGTCGGTGGCGAAGTGGTCGCCACGGGTGATCGCTCCTTCACAATCCAGACCCGAGATGGAGAGCGCATGTCGTTCACCGTGAATGAGAACACGCACTACAGAGGCATCGGCGGACTCGTCGAGCTGGAGATCGGTATGATGGCCGCCGTGGGCGCTAACGAAACGGATGACGGTCTGCTAGCGGTCTTCGTCGGGGCCAGAAACTCGGAAGATCGGCCGCAGCGCGATTTACAGAACCGCCCCGAGCGCGGCCCCAACCTTAGAGGTTCAGACCAGGACCAGGGCCAAAACCAAGAGGTGAGCGCATAAGGGATAGCTACCGATCGATAAATATGGGCTGCCCTGCAGGGCAGCCCATTGCTTTTCACCGGCGGGGATCGGTCCCGAAAATTCGATTCGTCGACCCAGCGCAGCTCGGAATTCACGAGCCGGCGAGCTTCCGCCAGGCCTTCTGGATCACGAGCGCGTCGTCCTCCATGATTGGGCTTTCACACACGATGCGCCCGCCGCACCCCATGTCATGAAGTGCGCGCAGTAAGCTATCCAGATCGAAGTCGGATTCGGCAAGCATCAAGTGCTTCCGTTCTCCCTTTGGGCCGTATTCAATTCCCGAGAGATGAATATGCATGCGTTTGAGGGCGCGCGCTCCCAACGCCTTCTTGTACCGCTTGAGAGCCTCTGTCCAATCCCCATAGGAATTTCTAGTACCGTCTCCGGCTCGCGCGTAAAGGTGTGAGAAGTCCACGCAGGGCTCGACGCCCTCGATCTCCTTGGACATCATCAGCGCATCCTGCAGGGTGCCCAGGAGGGCGCTCTTTCCCATTGTTTCCGGCCTCAGGATCGCCGGGTTGTCCGCCGCGCGCAGTTCATCCACGCATCCCTGGAGACGCGGGATGGCCTTTTTCAGTACCTCATCAGGCGGACGACCGAAGTAGGATCCGGGATGGAAAATAATGTCGGTTGCACCTGCAAGATTGCCGTAATGAGCCGCATCCATCAGCCGCTTGCGACTCTTGGGCCATTCTTCATCCTCCGCATTGAGGTTAATGAAGTAGGGAGCGTGAACGCTGAGCGCCACATCGTGCTCAGCGCCGGCTTCCTTGATCAACACGCAAGTCTCTTCCTTAACGCGAACGGACCGGACCCACCCGATCTCGAAGGAATCGAATCCGAGTTCGTGCAGCCGGATGACGGCGCCAACCGCTCCGCCCGGCTTTTTCGGTGCTGAGCGTGGTGTTCCGACGGTCCCAAACCGAAACTTGGATTTGGCCACTGGTTTTCTCCCCGATGTGGAATGGATTTCGAAGATCGGATTCTAACCTGCGTTTCGCCAACCAAATTCCTAAGATCATGGCCCCAACCGGATCAGCGGGACTTCACGGGGGTTATCGCTCAGCAAACTGAATTGAAAAGACCGCCGGTTTCGGCGGTCGATATAGCATGGGCTTGGTGTAAGGTCTAGCGATCTTCGTCCGGCTTGAGCGAGCCAGTCTTTGGCGTCGCCTCGCGTGGCAAGGCAAATCTGAAAGTGCTGCCCTTGCCTTCTTCGCTCTCCACCCACAGGCGACCGCCGTGTTGCTCGATTACGGTCTTTGCGAGCGCCAATCCCAGACCGGTTCCGTCGATGGGATTGTTGGGGTCGCGCACCGCCGCACGGCCGCGGAATAAGTGCTCGAAAACACGCGGGAGCTCTTCCTCATGAATACCTAGCCCGTTGTCCTTGACGCTAACCGTAATCTCTTCGTCGTCCCATCTCACGGTAACCTCGATCAGCCCCCCGGGATCCGTATATTGGATGGCATTGCTAAGCAAATTGCTCATGACCGAGTTGAGGCGATTGGGATCGCCCATGATCAGCAGCGAATCTTCGGGCGGATCGTATTGGATCTTGTGATTTTGGGCTTCCGCCAGTGGGCGAAGGTCTTCGATCGCACGGCGAATCAGGTCGTTGATATTGGTAGGCTCGTGCAGGATATTGGCCGTCGACTCGACACGGATCGTTTCCAGCAGCCCTGTGATCAGATTGGTCATACTGTCTGTGGCGCGGTGCATCATGTGAAGCGCCTTGCGTTGCTGCTCGCTGAAAGGAGCGTCCGCAAGCAGGTCGGCGCCGAGCCGGATGGCATTGAGAGGGTTCTTCAGATCGTGGGCCGCCGTGCCGAGCAGCTGCGCACGCATCTTGTCGATTTGTTTGAGTGCGGTGATGTCCTGCATAACCGCAACGCGGCCGACGTCAGTCACTTCGCTGATGGTCGCATAAAGCGTACGATCGTGGGGAGTCGTGACTTCCAAAGTCGTCGGGAGCTCAATCGTTTGACTCATCAGCGCATCGCCGAGAGGGTGCCCAAAGAAGATGTCATCCGCAGGGCGATTCATGGCCTTTTCGGCATTGATGCGAAAGGCCTGCGCCGCGGCCTTGTTAATCAGGATGATGCGCCCCGCGGGCGAGGTAAGCACCACAGCATCTGCTGTCTCGACCAGCGTGGCTTCCAAGCGGCTTCGCTCCTCCGCTACGCGTTGAAAAAGGTTGGCGTTATCCAGAGCAATTGCGGCCCAGGAGGCAACAGAAGAGAGCATTTGCTGGTCGGTCTTGTTGAACGCGCCACGCGGATTGTTAATCGCCTCGATCACACCCAGGATCTCGCCGCGCGTCTCAAGCGGAACGCAAATCACGGAGGAGGTCAGCAGGCCGGTTTGCGCGTCGATGGCGCTTTGGTACAGGGGATTCGTGCGAACGTCGTTGACGATCAAGGGCGCCTTATTGCGGGCGACCCAGCCCGCAATGCCCTCTTCCAGACGGATGGCCACGTCTTTAACTCGCATGACGTGCCCACCGCTGGCCTTCAAGACAAGCTCCTTGCCCTCTTCGTCCAAGAGGAAAAGCACGCAGGCCTCCGCCTGAAGCATCTCCTGCGCGTACCTCATGGAGTTCTCTAGCGCGGTCTCTAGGTCGAGGGTGGAGGTCATTTCCCGACCGATTTCACTCAACGCCTGCAGCTGGCTGGCCCGCGATTCGGCGGTTTCCAAGTGGATCGCATCCTGAAGCCCGATCGCGCCGATGTTGACGATCGCTTGCGCCAGCTCCATTTCCTGTTCCCCGATCTGCCGGCCAGGCTGCTCATACAGAATGCGCACCAATCCCAATGGATCACTGCCAACCGCTAGCGGGAACACCGCAGCGGCGGTGTAACCTTCGGATTGAAGCAGGGCAAGATCCTCTCCAGAACCGACCGGCGGCTGGAGGCCAATGGTAGCGGGCATTAGCTCGCTGAGAACCCGAGCATGGATCGGATAGTCCGGCACCTCGAGTGGCCCATCGGAAACGACAGTGTGCGGAACAGTCTGTCCCAGGGGTTGCTGGAATCGGCTGGTGTGCTCCATACCATCCTCAAGTATCTGCACTTCGCATATGGTCGCAGAGGAGGCTTTGAGCATGTGTGCCGCCATTTGGCGAATCACTTCGTCGCGCTCATGCGTGCCCTTAATGGAATGGCTGGCTTGATATAGGAGGGAGAGCTTGTGGAATAGGTAGTTTTGGCTGGCGGTCTGACGCGCAAACGCCAGTGCCTCGGCTGCCCGGGCGGCAAGTACTTCCAGTGTGGAGAGATCGTCCTCGCTGAAGGGCTGCCCGCGATCGTTCGCAACGAATATCAGGCCGAAGGTCTTACCGCCGGCAATACAAGGAGCGCAAGCCACGGATCCAGGCGCAAGCGGCAATCCCATCGACCCTGCCGTGCCATCGGTGGCCACCGCCCGATGATTGGCGATCACCTCTCGAAGAACGGGGTGTTCTGCGGTCGAGGAAAGCCGTCCGAGATCACCGACCGAAATACCTTCGGCCATGCGGGGCGTGAAGCCGGAGCCATCTTCATCGAACTCAAAGAGCGCGGCGCGTTCCGCCCCCGTCAGCTGGCCTGCCAGTGCGAGAAGCTCGCTCAGCGCTTCGCTGGGGTTATTAAAATCAAATGAGGTTGTGGCGGCACGATACAAATTGCTTTGCATCGTGCGTACGTCGTCTGTCATAGGTTTGCGCGCTGAATAGTCCCCACCGTGTGGCAATCGAGGATTATGACATATCGAAAGGCCAGTTGCAATGAGAGCTTTTGGGGGCGTGACGGTGGATCCGGGATGGATCTAATCGTTCCGATTCTCATGGAAGAAGCCGCGATAGGAGTGGGGGGCCCAGGATCAGGATTCCGACCCCCGCTGCTGCAGCAGCAGCGAGCAGAACTGCTCCGGCGCTCACGTCTTTAGCAATTCTTGCAAGAGATTGCTCCTGAGGGCTTGCCAAATCGACGGTGGCTTCCACCGCAGTGTTGATGAACTCGGCCGTCCAAACAAGACCAGCTGCCAGGACGAGCGGTACCCACTGCATCATATCGAGCCGAAGCCAAGCGCCCAACATCACGACCGCGATCGTGATGGCCAGATGGATCCTAGCATTTCGCTGGGTGCGGAGCACATACGAGATTCCCCAGAAGGCATTGCCGAATGACTTGGCGAGGGAGGTTGGCATATGCTGTCCGCTATCTGACGCGCACAGCTCGAGGGGACATAATCACGCGTATCCTATCTACCGATCTGTGCTTGCCTCAACTGGATCGCCCAGCCGTCGCAAGATACGCTCTTGAGCCTCCCACATGCGTACGCGGTTTTCCTCATTGTCGTGGTCATAGTGCAGCAGATGGAGCACACCATGCACAGTGAGTAAACACAGCTCATTCAACAGCGCGTGCCTTCCCATGGCCGCGCCCGTAAGGGCGATTGGAGGACAGACGATGACATCTCCAATGTTTGCTGTGCCGGTCTGGGGATCGATCTCCCCGTCCGGGAAAGAGAGTACGTCTGTGGGCTGGTCAATCCCGGCGAAACGGCGGTTGTACTCGCAGATTCCAGGCTCATCCGTAAGGACGATCGTTAATGTCCCGGAACTAATTTCCTGATCCTGGAGCGCGGCTTCGGCGGCCGCGCCTATGGCCTGGTCGAACCCCGGCCCGTATGGCCCCCTTTGAACCAGGATTTGCAGGCTCACGCGAGTCGTCCCTCAATTCGCAAATACAGGTTCGGATTGGCCTGCAGCAGGATCACGCCTCCTTGGGTTTGGCTGTGGCGACTGATTCCTTATCCTGCAATTGGCTCTCGTCCGGGACCGTCTCTTCGGCTGCCGCCGGATAGCGAATCCGCGGGTGGTAGATGCTGCGGAGCGTCTTGACGAAAGATCTGCGAATAATGTCCAGGTTCTTAAGCGTCAGATCCGTGCGCGCCAATTGCTTTTTTGATAGCCGGTCTTCAATGACCCAGGCCACAGCTTCATCCAGTGAGGCCTCGTCCTCCGGCATATCGGCTCGGACCTTGGCTTCAACCCCGTCCGCCAGCATCAGAATGGCGGTTTCTTTGGAGCGTGGGCGAGGGCCAGGATAGGTAAAGTCGCGGGGATCCACGCTGTCCGGGTCGTCGCCGGCGCCCTTCAGTGCCAGCTGATACTGGTAATTGGTGCGCATGGTCCCATGATGCTCGGGGATGAAGTCGGCAACTATGCGTGGCAGTCGGTGCTTCCGAGCTAACTCCTGACCATCCGTGACATGCGCGATGATCATGCTGGCGCTGGTTGCGGGATCCATTTGCTCATGGATGTTCTGTCCCGAGAGCTGGTTTTCAATGAAGAACTGCGGCCGCTCAGTCTTTCCAACATCGTGAAATAAACAACCGACGCGGGTAAGCAGCGCGTTGGCATCGATCGCCCGCGCAGCTTGCTCCGCCAAGTTTGCTACTTGAAGACTGTGCTGATAGGTGCCAGGTGCCGCCCGGAGCAGCAGCTGCAGGAGCGGGTGGTCTGGCCGCGAGAGCTCGATGAGCTGAATGTTGGTGGTGATGCGCAATGTGCTTCCGATGAGTAGCAATACGCCGAATGCTAGACCTGCGGAAAGGATGCCGGTGGTCAACGCGCCGCCCAATACGCGGGCTTTCTCCCAGGTGTCCGCGGCCGGGTCCGGAAATCGAAAGATAACAACTACCGCTACAGCAGCCAGGCTCGCCACCAGGCCAGCCCAGGCGAAAACACCCAGCCGTTCCGCACGCCCGATGGCGAGCGCACCCAGAGCGCCGCTCAGCATAAAGTAAAGCGCGATCTCCAAGCCCGGGGGCCCAAAGTACCCCGCAAGTGCCCCCAAGACCAAAGCCGACATCACGCCCATTCCGGGGCCCACCAGGATGGCCAGCAACATGGGCAGCGTGGCCACGGGGAAAAAGTAAGGCAGCACCGATTGACCCGAGAGCGCATACCCCAATCCAAGCGAGGCGATGACGAAGAGCGCGACGGCGACCCAGGAGACGCGCATGTTCTTAAGCATTTCGGGGTTGACCCGATATGCAAATAGAGCGACCGCACTACCCAGGACGGTCACCAACAGAGTAAGTGATGCCAGGTCCTGCAATCGATTCGCTGGCTCGAGCAAATCAAATGCTTCGAGCGCCTCCAGGTCAACCGAGGCGACTGGATCGCCGCGCGCCACGATGGTCTGTCCTGGCGCGAACGATCGGGTGACCGGGGCAACTGCGTCGCGGGCCTGTCGGCGAGCAAGCGTGGTCTCTTCTTCGTTGAAGAGCGCATTCGCGACCACAAAAGCGCTGACGAGCTCTTCTACCAATTGAGCCTGCTCCTCCGCCATTCTGAAGCTGATCAACGTTCGCACCCCTCGGGTGGCATCACCCACGCGATCCTCACGAATCTCAGCTCGCATGACCTGCTCCAGAACCGAGAGAGAATCGAGTCGTACTGCCTCCCAACGCGAATCCGAAAGATCTAAGATGGCAAGGGCCCCTTGCGGATCTAGTTGCGGGTCTTTCATGGACAAGAGGTCCTGTAGGCGTTCGTCCGAGCTCGCGAAACCGTCAGCCCGGACGGCACCGATGAAATCAAGCCCGGCGGTCAGGCGCTCAAGCTGCAGCCGGGCGATGGCGCTGTTGGGGGGATCGAAGATATCTGCGACCGCTTTTTCCGCGACAGCCTTCGCTTGATCGGTGAGCACATCGCTCTCGTAGCTAAGCTCGTGGGGTGCCAGAACGTCCTGTGTGGCAACATCACCGGCCTGGAGTGCGACCGCCGAACCGGTTTCCAGTGAGCTGATTGAAAGTGCTAGGACGGTCCCGACCAACCCAAAGGCGAAAATGATCCACAGCTGGGCAGCTTCCCAGGTGCGGGAGATTCGGCGACGGAGAGTATGGCGCCTCTCATCCATCGTCTGAGCTTAGCAAGTTGAGAACTACAACGCTAGCTTGCTTGCCTTCCGCGCGCCCTTCGAGGCGAGGCATAAGATCCTTCATGACAAGCCCCATCTGTGCCGCATCGGTTGCACCGATCTCCTGGATCGATTCGCGGGCCAGCTGCTCCAGCTCGCTCTGGCTTAGGGGTTGGGGCAAAAAAGATTCGAGGTAGCCCAATTCTGCCTGCGTTGATTCCACGATGTCAGCACGTCCGGCGCGCTCCGCATCAGCGATTGTTTCACGCCGGGTCTTGGCCTGCTTCTGCAGCAGGGCAAGGGCCGCTGACTCGTCCAACTCGCTACCGCGCTCGACTTCCGCAAGCTTCCATGCCGAAAGCACCAGGCGGAGAGTTCGCTTTTGAAGGTCGTCGACATCTCGAATGGCATCCTTTAGCTGCGCTTCGAGATCCTCTCTCGTAAGCATGGCGCGATTATACATGAGCGATGGGAAGAGCCTCGGAGGGTAATCCGAGCGATATCTAAAGGTTCGGACCTTACATAACTACTGCAGAGGATTAAGTTCGAAGGGCTCATGGGACCTGGGGATTGGGCTGTAGTACAGAAAAATTGTCGAAGAGAATCTCCGTTCCAGCCTGACCATAGGTTCCGGCGATCAAGCCCACATCCCCGCTAGGCCACTCTGCAGCCTGCGTCTCGGCGACAAGGATTCCGTTCACGAAAAGCCGCAGCTGATATCCGTTGCAATCGGCACGAATGTGATTGAGAGCATCCCCCCGATAGACCGCCTCAGATGGGAGCAGGCTCTCATCCGTGAGCAGCCTACGACGACCGTCCTTGTACACGCCGATGCCCGAGTAGCCGTCGCTCGAGACGAGGAAGAAGTAAAAATTTCGCGCATCTCTGTACCGACAAAGGATGCCATAGACATTGTCGTCGGGACCGCCGAGCTTCGTGGCGTCTACCTCAATCTGGACGTCGGCCAATTCCAGGTGAGGGATCGCCCACGCATCCGTGTTGGGTTCCAGCACATGAATTCGGTAGCCCCCCTCATGGTAGTCGGAGGAATAGGTCGCGTCGTAGTACCGATCCCATCCGCTTATGGGCCTGGAAAAATCATCCTGGAAGACAACCGCTCCCGGAGCCGATGACACATTGCAGGCCGCGATTAGCAGCCCACCTAGAAGGAGGGCTGCCACACGAGAAATGCTCACGTTCCACCTTCGGAGGAGGTCACTGATTTAGGTTCTCGAGCGAGCGGCGCGCGAGATTACCATAACGTCCATCTGGATCCAGTGCCAAGGCGGAGGCAAGCGCCCCTCGACCGCCGGCGACATCCCCTGTGGCGAGTCCCAGCAAGCCCAGATGATAGAGCGCGCTGGCCAAATTGGCATCGGTTTGAATGGCCCGCAAGATGAAACGCTCGGCCAGGGTCCAATTCCCGAGCAGGAAGTGAGTGTACCCGAGTCGGTCGAGCGCGGCCGCATCCCCCGGCTTCAGCATCACCGCCTGGCGAGCCGCGGGCAGTCCAACCTCAGCGAGCTCAATCTCATAGTCCAGGGAGAACTGAGCGAACAGTGACCATAACGTAGCGTCCTCCGGCGCAAGATCCGTAGCGTACTGATAGGCCAGCCTAGCCGCCGGAAAATCACCTGCTGCAGCATAGGCCGCTCCGAGATCGACGGCGATAAGTGGGTCCTCAGGTGCGAGCGCGGCGGCTTGTTCGTAGGCTTCCAAGGCACGTGCTGGCTCTCCCCCGATCAGCCAATGCTTTCCTAGCAGCACGAGCGGTAGCGGCGCTTTCGGCGCTTCGGCCACAGCACGATCGAGCTGTGAAAGGCCATCCTGCCCGGATCGATCCAGCGCCAGCCCATAGTAGGCTCTTGCCTCCGTGTAGCCGGGATCCTGCGCCAAAGCATTTTCGAATGCGGCCACCGCCATGGACCACATTCCCGCGCGTGCCAGGGCCTGGCCTACCTGCGCCAGGGTGTAGGCCCGGTTACCCTCGAATCGGGCAGATTCTATGACGTGAATGAGCTCATCGGCAAAGCGCCCGGTGCGCGGGTCGAGATCGACCGCAAGCCTCAGGTGGCTCAGTGCGCTTTCGGGATCCCGCAGCGCAAGGAGTGTGCCCAGTGTTTCACTAGCTTCGGGGGTCACTGGGAGCAAAATTAGCAGCGACTCTAGCATCTCGGCCGCGGCCTGGTAATCACCTGCCGCGACCAGGAGGTCGGCTTCCTGATAGAGCATCGCCGCCTGCTCAGGACAGTGACTCCCCGGGAGCTGAGCAAGCGCCGCATCCATCCTTCCGGCCCGGAGAGCTGCATCCAATTGAAGGCACTCTAGGTTTGGATCGCTCTCCGGTAATTGGGTCAGGAACTCTGTGGCTTGATCGGGTTCCTCCACCGTGAGCGCGCCCTGTGCGGCACGCAAGTACAGCTCGGGCACATCCGGCTCGAGCGCGATCGCATTGTTGAGAGGGGGCAGGGCCAGGTCAGGTCGGCCCGCGCGGATGGCGAGCGCGGCTGTCTCGAGATTGTCCACCAAACCGGCAGGATAGGCAGTGGCTCCGAGCGCTACCAAGAGGATGAGCACAGCCCCAATGTGGGGGCCGCGCCTTCTCAAGAATTCCATGACGGCCCGATCATACAATGCCCTCGGCAATCTGCCGAGGGCGTTTGGCGACTTGAATCCTGAATCAAGAGACTTGTGAAACGTTCACCGTCGGGATGCTCGGAGCTGGCAAATCACAGCGGCATCTTTCGATTCCTTTCTCGAGCCGTC
>JAPUGV010000162.1 GCA_027298025.1 Chloroflexota bacterium
GGAGAAGATTCTCTCTGCAGCGCCGAGGGCGGACAGACGGCCGCTACCAGAGTCGCTGCCGATCCGACCATCATAGCGGCAATCGGCACAAACTGCTCGTCTGCCGGAGAAGCTGCTAGCGCCGTTCTATCAGACGCTGGAATGCTCATGATGTCGCCCACCAATACGTCACCCTCGCTGACCGATCCAGCCCAGACCTACTTGCCGGGCTACTTCCGCACCGCCCACAACGACAAATTCCAAGGGGCGGTTGCGGCACAGTTTGCCATCACGCAGCTGGGGGCCACCTCGGCCGCGACGATCCACGACGGCAGCCCCTATGCCGACGGATTGCAGGCCGTGTTTGCGGAAGAGTTCGCCAACCTGGGAGGCACGGTCACGTTCCAGGGCGCGGTAAACGTGGGCGATACGGACATGAATCCCATCCTCACCACGATTTCCGCCGACGCTCCCGACATCCTCTACTTCCCGATCTTCGAGCCGGAGGGCAACTTCATCGCCGCGCAGTCGCGGGATGTTCCTGGCCTGGAAAATACGACGTTGTTTGGCGCGGACGGACTCCTGGTATCCAGCTTTGCACCGAACACGGGATCCGCTGCGGAGGGGATGTACCTGTCTGGCCCCTTCGTTTCCGACGATGTCCCCGAATACGCGGCCTTCCTCGTAACCTTTGAAGCGAATAATGGCACGCCCCCGCCAGCAGGCTTTGCAGCACACGCCTATGACGCAACGAATATCATCCTCGATGCCATCGATGCGGTAGCAATTGCAGACGACGATGGCGCGCTGCACGTGGGGCGCCAGGCCCTGCGCGACTGGATCACCGACTTGAGCGGGTTTGACGGGCTTACGGGCACGCTCGCGTGTGGTGATAGGCAGCTCGGTGGAGTTGAGCATAAGGGTGAGTGCGCAACCGGAGAAGCACTGGGTGTTTACCAGCTCGGAGCCGACCAAGTGGCTTCAGAAGACAACTGGCCTGCGCCGGTTGTGTGGCTTCCGGTGTTTGCCCAGTGAAAGTTCGCCGTCGCCCTTGGATACTAGCCTGGGGTTGGTCTCTCAATAGACGAACTCGAGAATAAAACGGATGAAATGAGCCAGGGGATCGGAAATCCCCTGGCTCTATTCTTGTAGGCAAGATCTTGGCAACTGCAATACGGCAACGCTTAGGCTCTGGATTCTCCTGGGTCAACCTGCTTCTGTGGTTGCTCAGGATCGGGGTTGTTGTGTTGGTCATCCTGGGAAGTGCAAATACGCTCATTTCTCAGAAATACACGGTTGCGAACTGGGTGAGCCTCTTCTTCTCAGGGTTGGCGCAAGGGAGCATCTACGCCCTGATCGCGCTGGGCTACACGATGGTTTACGGAATCTTGCTCATGATCAATTTCGCGCATGGCGAAGTCTACATGGCAGGGGCCTTTACTGCCTTCTTCGTCGCCTCAGCGACCGCTAAGTCCGGCCTCCTAGAGAGCAACCCTTGGGCTGCGATCGGACTCTGGTTCTTGGTATCGATGTCGGTGGCCACTCTTGTAGCGGTGCTCCTCGAGCGTATTGCGTACCGGCCGCTCAGGAACGCGCCGCGTCTTGTTCCCCTCATCACTGCAATCGGCGCATCGTACTTTTTGCAATACACATTTCGAGGTCTATATGGATCTAACTTTCGATCGTATCCGGAGGTCGCCATACTGCGAGGGACCGTAACGATTTTGGGTTTCAACGTGCCTTTCGTCCAGCTATTCGTTATTCTCGCCGCCATTCTCCTGATGCTGGGTCTCAACGCATTCGTGGAACGCACCAAGACCGGCAAATCTATGCGGGCGGTGGCGGAGGACAAGGAGATTGCCGGCCTGATGGGCATCGACGTCAACCGGGTGATCGTCACTACATTCGCCATCGGCGGCATGCTCGCAGGAGCGGCCGGCATCTTTAGGGGTCTCTACCAGCCGCAGGGCATCTCGGCTTTCATGGGGTTTTTGCCCGGACTCAAGGCCTTCACAGCGGCAGTCCTGGGAGGTATCGGCAGCATCCCAGGTGCCATGGTGGGGGGCTTGATCCTGGGTCTTTTTGAATCGTTCGGCCCCAACCTGATCCTCGAGGGCCTCGGAATTGCGAGTGCAAACCAGCTCCGCGACGCGATCGCGATCGTGCTGCTCGTTTTCGTGCTGATCTTCAGACCCCAGGGCATCATGGGCGAGAAGTTATCGGAGGAGAAGGCTTAGCCAGCATGATCCACGTCAGGGATCTTTCGCAGGCGAGCAAGCTTCGACTGGCACTGAAGATCGGTTTGTTCGTCGGCATCGCCATGCAGTACCTCATATTCGTCGGAATCATCGAGACCTTCCACGATCGTTTTCTTATCAAGGATGTCATCTCCATTGGCGAGATAATCATGCTTCTGGTATTCGCAGGGAGCGGATATTTATCGGTTTGGGCGCTAAAGAAGGCCCTCAACCCGGTCCACGAGGAGGTTGAAGTACCGGTCCGTCGACCGTGGGCGGTCGGCAGCGGCGCTCTGTCGGGTCTGGTGGTCGGAGCCTTCATCGCGCTCCTGGTCATTGTGAACAGCGTCATCGAAGTGCGGGACGTCTTTGTGAGTATTTCACCGGATTTGATCCAGATCGTGACGTTCGGTCGTGGCGAGACGCTGGCCGGACTGGTAATCCCGATGGCCCTCTCCACAATTCTGGCGGCGATCGCAGGGACTCTGTACATCGTTCGCGCCGACGTGCGCCGCACCGTGGTATTGAGTGTTGTTTGGGTCACCTTTGCGGCACTCATCTCGGACCTCATTCGCGTCTCTTTGTCCCGGCCCGGGTTCCCAGTTTTTCTGTCTCGAATCTTCACCTCCAGCAATGGACTGACGGTCGTCGGTACGGTGACGGTAGTTGCCGTCGTCGTGGCTTGGATCGTGTTCGGCCCGGCCGTACAAGAAAAGTGGAAGGCTCGGAAGTCAACCATGTCCCCCGCAAGGCAGCGCAACCTTCGATACGGCCAGTGGTCGCTGCTGCTTCTGCTCCTGCTTCTGCTGCCACTTATCGTCGGGGTGTTTCCAAGCGAGGTGCTCAATAACATCGGCATATTCATAATCATGGGTTTTGGATTGAACATTGTTGTGGGGATGGCCGGCCTCTTGGACCTCGGATACGTCGCATTTTTCGCGGTAGGCGCGTACTCAATGGCGGTCCTAACAACCCTTCAGCCGGACATCGGCGGATTCGAGCTCACATTTTGGGCCGCGCTCCCCATCGTGATCATCATCACCGGAATTGCGGGCTTGCTGGTGGGTGCGCCGGTACTTCGCATGCGGGGCGACTATCTCGCGATCGTAACCTTAGGATTCGGCGAGATTGCGCGCTTCCTGGCACTATCTGATTGGCTTTCCCCGTTTATTGGCGGGGCGCAGGGAATCATCAAGATTCCCAAAATAGCCATCGGGGCCACCGTCCTGCGCGGGCCACAAGTGCTCTACTTCCTATTTCTAGCGGCTGGAGCTGTGGCGTACTTTATCTCGTGGCGCCTCAAAGACTCTCGTACCGGTAGAGCGTGGATGGCGATGCGTGAGGACGAAAAAGTGGCGGAAGCAATGGGTGTGAACACGGTTTATTACAAACTGCTTGCGTTTGGAATAGGCGCCATGATCGCCAGTCTGAGCGGAGCACTCTTTGCGGCCAAGCTAGGTACTATTTATCCTCATAGCTTCAGCGTGCTGGTTTCTATCACCGTTCTGAGCCTGCTCATCGTTGGCGGCATTGGAAGCTTGCCAGGTGTCATCGTGGGTGCGTTTGTTCTGGTGGGTCTACCGGAACTACTAAGAGAATTCGGCGAATTTCGCCTTCTTATGTATGGGGCATTGCTGATCACCATGATGATCTTGCGCCCTGAAGGAATCCTTCCAAGCGTAGAAAGAGCCCGGGAACTTCGCAAGGAGGATCGAGCTCAAGATGAGGTCTATAGTCTCGATGAACCAACGGCCGCGCCGGCTACCCCAAGCGGGGACTGATGCCACCGATTTTTGAGTGCGAGGGGCTGATCAAGAGCTTCGGGGGTTTGACTGCCGTCAACCACTTCGAGCTCCAAATCGAGGAAGGCGAGATTGTCAGCCTTATTGGTCCCAATGGTGCTGGTAAGACTACCCTCTTCAACCTAATCACCGGATTTTATCCGCCTGATTCCGGGAGCATCCATTCTGATGGTCGCAGCCTCGTAGGTCTCTCCACACACCAGATCACTCAACTCGGTATCGCCCGGACATTCCAGAACGTTCGATTGTTCCCCAACATGACAGTCCTTCAGAATGTTATGGTGGGCCAGCACTCCCGCTCCAAAAGCGGAGTTCTTGCAGCGATTCTCCGCCTCCCCTCGTTCAAAGCAGAAGAAGAAAGGGTTATGGCCAAAGCCAAAGAGCAATTGGAGTTTTTTGGGACACGGCTTGTGGGCTACCGCTACGACCAACCTGCCTATAGCTTGTCCTATGCCAATAGACGGCGGCTTGAAATCGCGCGTGCGATGGCGACCGAGGCCAAGCTTCTGCTCATGGATGAGCCCTCAGCGGGAATGAATCCGAAAGAGACAGAAGAGATCACCGAGCTCATCGGTCAACTTCGTGACGAGCGGGGTTTCACCATCTTTTTCATCGAGCACGACATGCGGGTGGTGAAAGGGGTCTCGGACCGCGTGGTAGCCATGGACTATGGGAGCAAGATCGCCGAGGGCTCTTATGCTGCGGTTTCCACCGACGAACACGTGATCGAAGCGTATCTAGGCCGCGTGTCCGAGGACGGAGCCGATGGACGATAACGATCGTGCATTGCTTGAGCTCTCGCATGTCGACACGTTCTATGGTCCAATTCACGCGTTGCGCGACGTCAGCCTCCGCATCGAGGATGGCCACATCACTTGCCTGCTTGGCGGCAATGCCAGCGGCAAATCGACAACTTTGAAGACCATTCTGGGAATGGCGGACGCGGTTAATGGAACCATCGAGTACTTGGGTGAGCGGATCGGGGGAATGACGACCGCCGAATTGGTGCAGCGCGGCATTTCCATGGTTCCCGAGAATCGGCGAATCTTCACCCGAATGACCGTGATGGAGAATCTCGAAATGGGGTCCTATCTCCGAACCGACAAGGACGGAATCAAAGAGGACCTTGAAAGAGTCCTGAGTCTCTTTCCGCGGCTGGAAGAGCGTCACAAGCAGGTGGGCGGCACTCTCTCCGGAGGCGAGCAGCAGATGCTCGCAATGGCGCGGGCACTGATGTCGCGCCCCCGGCTACTCCTGATGGACGAGCCTTCTATGGGATTGGCCCCGATACTTGTGCAGCAGATTTTCGACATCATTGTCGAGATCAATCAGCAGGGGACGTCAGTCTTCGTCGTCGAGCAGAACGCCAATATGGCGCTGTCAATCGCGGACTACGGCTATGTGCTGCAGACGGGCAAGATTGTGCTCGCAGATACCGCTGCGAATCTGCAGGTTAACAAGATGATGCGTGAAGCCTATTTGGGAGAGATGTAGACTACCCGTTTCAAAGTCGAAATGCGATTAGGATTGGGGCGCAAGGAGTTGTGCCCCTTTTTGCATCTTGGACACCACTGCGTTGGTCTGCAGATCTCATGGCGCTCGATTGCTCATCCTGCGAGCTGCCCTCGCTTCGGGACCGCTATGCACATAGGGATATCTGACCGAGTTAAGCTTGCCGACGGGTAACGAGGATGCAAATCCGAATCCTGACAGAAGAGCAAGTGCACCTCGCTCTACCCATGAGAGAGGCGATCGAAGCGATGAAAGAGGCCTTCCGCCAGCTCTCGGCGGGAAATGCGAGCATGCCTCTGCGCACCGGCATCGACGTAACGGATCAGGAGGGGGTGGCTTTCTTCATGCCGGCGCTCCTGCATACAACCCGCGACCTGGCGGTCAAAATCGTGAGCGTCTTCCCTCGGAACTCGTATCTCGAATTACCTACGATACATGCGGTTGTCGTCGCAATCGATCCTGATACGGGTCGGCCGCTTGCCTTGATCGAGGGTGGTTCGCTGACCGCCATTCGCACCGGCGCCGCCTCTGGAGCCGCGACCGATCTTCTGGCGCGCCCGGATGCCCGGCGGGTGGCCATTTTCGGCAGCGGCGTGCAGGCTCGTACTCAATTGGAGGCGGTCTGCGCCGTACGGGATATCGACGAGGCATGGGTGTACAGCACAGATAGGGAAGGCGCCCAAAACTTTGCCGAGGAATTGGCCGGGAAGGGACCGATTCCGCATGAGATCACAGTGGCCGCGGAGCCTGCTGAAGCGCTGGCAGCGGCGGATGTGAT
>JAPUGV010000163.1 GCA_027298025.1 Chloroflexota bacterium
ATCATAGCCCCCCGCAAGCCGAACAAAACCAAATCAGAGACCTACGAGTGCGGCATTGAAATCGGCGGTGATGCTTGGGTACAGCTCAAGGGTCAGTACTATATCTTCGGTCTCATATTCCTGATCTTCGACATCGAAGCCGTCTTCTTATTCCCTTGGGCCGTCGCCTATGACAGACTCCAGTTCTATATGGTGCTGGAGGGGGTGGTCTTCATCCTGATCCTGGCTGGAGGACTCGCCTACGCGTGGCGCAAGGGGGCCCTCGAGTGGGTCTAACCTCACTGGATGTTGCGAATGGCTGATGCCCACATCAGCCATTTCGTTTGATTCCCGCATGAGCGATCCGTTCACCACTATCGACCAGTTCATCAAGGGGCTGCTGATCGGCCTAGGCTTGGACGCGGCCGTCACCGATATTGTGCTCAACATCGTCGGTGCGGTCGTTCTGGGCAGCGTGGTCGGAGCCGTCGCTATCCTCCTCATCTGGGCCGAGCGCAAATTGCTGGCCAGGATCCAGGATCGGATCGGACCCAACCGGGTGGGGCCTTATGGCCTGCTGCAAACGGTCGCAGACGCCCTTAAGCTCATCACAAAGGAAGTGCTCATCCCGAAAGGCGCCGACCGCTACGTATTCATTATGGCGCCGATGGTCGTTGTCGCCGGCGTGATCGGGCTGTGGGCCGTTATGCCGCTCGCGCCGGGTCTGATCGGAAGCGACATCAACGTCGGATTGCTCTACATCATCGCCATTGGCGCCATCGGCACGCTCGGGATCATCATGGCCGGGCTCTCTTCCAACAACAAGTACGCGCTGCTGGGCGCGTTTCGCACGGTGGCTCAGATGCTCTCCTACACGGTGCCGTTGATCCTGGCCCTGCTGATCCCTGTGATGCTGGCCGGATCCATGGGGATGTCGACCATCGTCGAAGCGCAGGGCAGCGTGTGGTTCATCTTTCTCGCCCCCTTGGCCGCCCTCATCTTTTTTATCTCCTCCATGGCGGAGGTCGGCCGCGCTCCCTTCGATCTCACCGAAGCAGAATCCGAGATCGTGGCGGGATATCACATCGAATACTCTGGCATGGCCTTCGGCATGTTTTTCGTAGGCGAGTTTATCCATGCTTATACGATCTCCGCATTGTTCACCGTAATCTTTCTGGGCGGTTGGCAGGGACCGGGAGTCGAATCGTTTCCGCTGATCGGATTCTTCTACTTTATTCTGAAAACCTCGGTCATGTACTTCGTCGTTATCTGGGTGCGGGGCACTTTTCCCCGCATTCGTATCGATCAGATGAACGCATTCAATTGGAAATTCATTACGCCGCTGGCCCTGGTGGTGTTCATGGTCACCGCCATTCTCGACAAGCTCGTAATCGAAGCCGGTTTCAATCGCACCGCGGTGCACCTGGCCGCGAATGCCCTCATCGTGCTTGGCACGTTCTTTCTGCTTCGCGCCCACGCCGCCTCGCTGCGCCGCCGGCTGGAGGTCACCGATCGACCGCAGGTCCAGCAACCGGAGGCTGCAAGTGACTGACCCCAACTCCAATTTCAGATGACGGTCCCCCAAATCATCTTCCTCGCCACCGCCGCTGTCACCCTCATCGCTGCACTCATGGTGGTCACTGTGCCGCGCCTGGTCCACGCTGGCCTATGGTTGATCCTTGCCCTGGGAGGAATCGCGGTACTTTTTATCTTGCTCGAAAACGGATTCCTGGCCGTGGTTCAAGTCGCCATTTATATCGATGCCATCGCAATTCTGATCATCATCGCCGTGATGCTCACGCGAGCGGTCATGTCAGATACAGACCCACAGATCAACCGCATGTGGCTGGCCTCCGCCCTCGCCTCCCTGATTATTATGGCGGGTCTGCTGGTGATCGTCTCGCAAGCGCCGGATGCGTCTCGCGGCCCGCTCGTCGATGCCGAAGTGGGCTTGGACGCGCTCGGCAGAGCGCTGGTAGACGTTGACGGATTTATCCTTCCTTTTGAAGTCGCTTCCGTATTGCTCGTGGCAGCCCTGGTAGGTTCCATTATGGTCGCAATGACACCTACCAGGGGAGACTGATGGTTCCCCTCTCTTGGTACCTGACCCTGGCCGCAGCGCTTTTCGCGGTAGGACTGTTCGGCGTGCTCGCGCGTCGAAATGCGATTGCCATCCTGATGGGGATCGAGCTAATGCTCAATGCCGTCAATCTGAACTTGCTGGCTTTCTGGCGTTATCTCTGGTCGGACAATCTGACCGGGGTGGTCTTTATCATCGTGGTGCTTGCGGTGGCCGCCGCCGAGGTCGCAGTCGGATTGGCGCTCATCATTTCCATCTACCGCCGTCGATCCACCGTCGTGGTCGAAGAAATCGACCTACTCAGGTGGTAGTCGGATGATCGAGACCATTTCCTGGCTTATCCCCCTCCCACCCGTTCTGGCCTTTGGGCTGATCGTGCTCTTCGCCTACCGAAGCAATCGCATAAGCCATATTCTAGGGATCGGCGGGATGCTGATCGCCTGGGCTCTGGCAATGAGCACATTCCTCTACGCGGTGTCGGGAGGCGAGCTGCCCGTCAGTACCGAGATCGACTGGCTTCCCACCGGGGATACCGCTCTCAAGATCGGAACCTGGATCGACCCCCTTACGGCCGTAACGCTGTTCTTTGTCGCGTGGACCATGCTGGCGATCTTTGTCTACAGCGTGGGATATCACAATTTCGGAAAGGCGCTTGATCCAAAAGATCGAGCGGGTTTGCCGCCGCACGCCGGCGGAGTCGAGCCGATGTATTCACGTTTCTTCGCCTTTATCTCCCTCTTCGCCTTCGGCATGTTTGCCCTGGTCGTCACGGACAACCTGTTGGTGCTGTTCGTCGGCTGGGAGATCATGGGCCTATGTTCGTACCTGCTTATCGGCTTCTGGTATGGCAAGGACAGCGCCAAGGCAGCCATGGTCAAGGCCTTTATTACCACCCGGGTGGGCGACGTCTTCATGCTGCTCGGATTGGTCTACCTCTACTCGCTGACCGGTACCCTGGCCTATAGCGAAATCCTCTTCAATCCCGAGACGCTCGAGCGGCTGGCGACGACGCCTTCGGTCCTGGGTCCGGGAACCTCGGCCGCGGCGTTGATTGCGCTCCTGTTCTTCATCGGCACGATAGGCAAGTCGGCTCAATGGCCGCTGCACACTTGGCTGCCGGACGCCATGGAAGGACCCACGCCGGTTTCGGCCATGATCCATGCGGCAGCCATGGTCTCCGCCGGTATCTATCTCATCCTGCGCATCTTCCCGTTGATCACCGCCGGGTGGCACCACGGCGAGGCGCTGCCGGACATCATGGTGTTCATAGCATTTATTGGAGCCTTTACGGCCCTCCTCGCCGCCACGCTGGCCGTCGGTCAAAACGACATCAAGCGCGTGCTCGCCTATTCCACGATCTCTCAACTCGGTTACATGGTGGCCGCGGTCGGCCTGGGTGCATTTGTGGCCGCCGCCTTCCACCTCGTCACACATGCCTTCTTCAAGGCACTGCTATTTCTCGGATCGGGCTCGGTCATCCACGGGGTCGAACACGGCGCGCATGAGACCGGTGATCCCATCGACCCCAACGATATGACCCAAATGGGAGGTCTGCGGAAGAAGATGCCGCTGACCTTCTGGACCTTCTTGATCGGCGGCCTGACCCTATCCGGCTTTCCGATCGTTACGGCCGGGTTCTGGTCGAAGGACGAGATCCTGGCCGAAGCCTTTGGAACAGGCCACGTTGCGGTATTCATCGTCTTGGCCCTCGCAGCCCTCATTACGGCGTTCTATGCGATGCGTCAGATCACCCTGACCTTCCTCGGTAGGCCCCGCTCGAAGGCGGCGGAACACGCACCCGAGTCCACCTGGACCATGACCGTCCCGCTTGTCGTGCTTGCGATATTCAGTGTGACCATCGGATGGGCGGGGATCCCGAAAGGTTTCCCGGTCCTGTCCACACTGGTCCCCAATTGGGTACATGGATTCGTAAACGCTACGCTGCTCGAACCTACCGAGGCGCTGGAGTTCAGCCCTATTCCCCTGCTCGTGTCCGTTAGTGTCGCACTTGGCGGATTGCTGATCGGCTACCTGATGTATCGCCGCCTGGAAGTCGGCGCGCCCGACCCGCTGGCTCGGCTAGGACGGGTGTATGTCTGGATCCAGAACAAGTACTACTTCGACGAGCTGTACGACCTCCTGTTTGTGCGGCCCGCCTACTGGTTCGCCGAGACTATCGTCTACCGGGGAATTGACCGCCGCCTCATCGATGGGTTCCTGCACTGGGTGGCCGGACTGACCGGAATACTGGGTGGTTTCCTGCGCAACAAGATCGATATCCCGATCATCAACAGATCGGGTGACTTTATCGGCGAGGGGATCAAGACCGCGGGTCGTGAGGGACGGGTCATTCAGACCGGCCGCATTCAAACCTATCTCATCGTGGGCATCCTGTTTGCGGGAGCCTTGCTCTCGTACATCTTTTTCTTGCTATAGATGGAACACATGAACGGATGATTGAAGATTATCTGCTGACCCTGATCCTGTTCACGCCGATCCTGGGGGGGTTGATTATCCTCCTGCTCCCAAAGGATCGGGTACCGCTCATCCGCTGGTTTGCCCTGCTGGGGAGCCTGGTCCCGCTGGCGCTCGCCATAACCATGTGGCGCGCCTACGATCCCGGTCAACCCGGGTTCCAATTCCAGGTGCAGCTGGATTGGTATCCCCCGATCGGAGCCAGCTTTCACCTCGGCGTCGACGGCATTTCCGTCGTCCTGGTCCTGCTTGCGACGCTGCTGACACCGATCTCGATCCTCATTTCCTGGAACATCAAAGACCGCATCAGAACCTACATGGCGCTGTTCCTCATGCTGGAAACGGGGATGCTGGGCGTATTCCTGACCCTGGATCTCATGCTGTTCTTCCTGTTTTGGGAACTAGGCCTGGTTCCGATGTATTTCCTGATCAACCAGTGGGGAAGCGAAAAGGGCACTCGAACGGTGGCCGGCCGAGAGATCTCGGCTCGCAATTACGCCTCCATTAAATTCCTGATCCTCACGATGGCCGGCTCCCTTGGATTGTTGTTGGCAATCTCATTGATCGGCGTCGTGGGAGACACCTTCGATATCGTAGAGATCACCCGCAAGTGGTCGGCGCTGGACCAACCGTTGACCGTCTTAGGACTTCCGATCAATGTTCCGATCCGGACCGTGAAGTCGGTGGCATTCTGGGCCTTCGTGGTCGCATTTGCGGTGAAAGTACCGATCTGGCCATTCCACACCTGGCTCCCGGATGCCCACACCGAGGCCCCGACCGGGGGTTCGATGATCCTGGCCGGTGTACTGCTCAAGCTGGGTGGCTACGGCTTCCTCCGTCTGGTATTGCCGCTATACCCGGCCGAGGCCAAGGATTTCGCGTGGGTGCTAGCGCTGCTTGCGACAACCTCGATCGTGCTGGGGGCATTTGCCGCCTGGGGCCAGACCGACTTCAAACGGTTGGTCGCCTACTCATCCGTCAACCACATGGGATTTGTGGTGTTAGGGATTGCAGCAGCATTCTTCGCGGCCGGCACCCTGGCTGCTGACGACGCGGTGTTCGCCGTCAATGGGGCGGTGCTCCAGATGTTCAACCACGGCCTATCGGCAGCAGGAATGTTCCTGCTGGTAGGCGTGATTTACGACCGCACGCGCACGCGCGATCTGGCCGCCTACGGCGGTCTGTTTCAATTGGCGCCCGTCTTTGGCGGAATCCTGATTTTCACTTCGATGTCTTCCCTGGGGCTGCCCGGGCTCAATGGATTCGTTTCAGAGTTTCTGGTGGTCCGAGGAGCGTGGCCGATCTACACCTTCTTTACGGTTCTCTCGATGCTGGGGCTGCTCATCACGGGAATCTACATTCTGAAAGGAATCCGTGGGGCATTGCATGGGCCGCTCAACGAGAAATACGCGGATATTCCGATGGAGATCAACCGACGAGAAGTGATCGCCATCGCGCCCCTGATGGTCCTCATGCTGCTGATCGGTGTGTGGCCCAGCTGGATCGTGGAGGTGTTCAACGAGACGGTGATGAGCCTGGTGGGGGGATGAGCCCGCTCCCCTGCCTTCCTCTTGTGCGCGTGGCGAAATTGAGGGCTAAGGCGTGAACTTCCCTATTCTAAGTGTCATTGTTTTCACCCCCATCGTCGCGGGCTTGATCCTGCTGTTCTTCCCCAAGGATCGGCACGACTGGATTCGTTGGTTCGCGCTCGCGGCGGCCACGTTTGCTCTGGCACTCTCACTCGCGGTCTTTATCGGCTACGACTCGGCGGAAGCCGGCTACCAGTTCCAAGAACGCGCGGAATGGATTCCCAGGCTGGGTATCTCGTATTTCATCGGGGTGGATGGTATGAGCGCCCCGCTTGTGCTGCTTACCGGAATTGTCATCTTCACCGGTGTGCTGATCTCGTGGCGATTGGACGACAGGCCGCGGGAGTTCTTCTTTTTCCTGTTTATCCTGGCGACGGGCGTGTTCGGCGTGTTCGTCGCCCTCGACTTATTCATGCTCTTCTTTTTTTACGAGATCGCTATATTTCCAATGTTCCTGCTGATCGCGATCTGGGGATGGAAGGTCACCCGCGAGTATGCGGCCATGAAGCTCACGCTGTATCTTTTTATCGGGTCCGTGATCGCACTGGTCGGGGGCTTGGTCATGTACTTCACCTCCGGGATGCAGACCTTCGACATGTTGCAGCTGCAAGCGGCGGACTTCTCGACCACTTTCCAGCGCATCTGGTTCCCGTTCGTTTTCTTCGGATTTGCTGTGCTAGCCGGAATCTTCCCGTTCCATAACTGGTCGCCGGACGGCCACGTCGCTGCCCCGACCGCCGTATCCATGTTCCATGCGGGTGTGCTGATGAAACTCGGTGCCTTCGCTGCGCTGCGAGTCGGCATCACGTTGCTCCCAGAAGGCGCCACCTTCTGGGCGCCGCTTATCTTGATTTTGGCCAGCATCAACGTCATCTACGGTGCATTCATCGCCATGGTGCAGACCGACTTCAAATACGTCATTGGATTCTCGTCGGTCTCGCACATGGGCCTGGTTATGCTGGGATTTGCGACACTAAACCGCAATGGACTGACCGGCGCCGGAATCCAGATGTTTTCCCATGGGGTGATGACAGCACTCTTCTTCGCGGTGGTCGGGATGGTGTACGATCGCACGCACACGCGAGAGATCCCCAGGCTTGGAGGATTCAGCAAGGCGATGCCCCTGGTGGCTGTGGCCTTCATCATCGGCGGCCTGGTATCTATGGGAATGCCGGGATTTTCCGGATTCGTTGCGGAGTTCCCGATCTTCATGGGGCTGTGGCAGACGCAGCCCATCATCGCCTTCGTGGTCGTGATCTCCATCGTGATCACGGCTTCCTACATCATGCGTATTGTCGGGAAAGTATTCTTTGGAACCGTGCCGGAAGAGTTTGAGGGACGCGTTGGGGATGTGATCATTCAGGACAAGGTGGCGTTGGTGCTGCTATCGGCGTTGCTGGTCCTGGTCGGCGTCTATCCGGCGTTCATAGCTCCCATGGTCGCCTCCGGAGCGGACGCGGTCCTGCGCGCGGTGGGGATAGGTTAGATGACCTTCACAGATTTCGCCCCCGATCGGTTGCTGGCCATCCTGCCCGAGATTCTGCTGTTTGCCCTGGCGGTGACGCTGCTGATTCTCGACGTGGCCTGGAAGCCCAGCCGGCGCAGGATCCTGGGCTGGATAGCCGCTGCCGGAGTCACACTGATCATGCTGGCCATGCTGGCTTTCAGCCAACCGCCACCGGATGAGCCGCTCGTTCTGGGCGGGATGGTTCGCTGGGATTGGCTGGCATTTTTCTTCACCCTCCTGATCCTGTTCTCCGCCGCGATAGTCTGCCTGATCTCTGTCAATGTCGACGGAGTGG
>JAPUGV010000164.1 GCA_027298025.1 Chloroflexota bacterium
AAAGGAGCGGTTGGAGCGTGAGCTAGAAGTGGCCAGAGATATCCAGCTCAGCATCCTTCCACGAGAGCTGCCGCTGGATCCAGGCTGGGAATTCGGAGTCCACTTCTCTTCCATGGAAGCCGTGGGGGGCGATTTTTACGATGTCATGAACCTCGGCAAGGGAAAGCTTGGCGTCGCGGTCGGCGATGTATCGGGTCACGGTGTGCCCGCAGCGCTGTTTATGTCTCTAACCGCAACGCTTTTGCGAGTCGAGGCGATGAGGTCAGAATCGCCGCGCGAGGTGCTCCAAACTGTCAACCGTCAACTGCTGGCGACGAGCGATTCTGGGCTCTTCGTGACTGTGTTATACGGGATCTTGGATCGAAATACCCGATCCTTTCAATATGTGCGTGCCGGCCACCCAACTCCGTTGCTGGCCAATCCGGGTATGCAGGCGGTGCAATTAGAGGCAGAGCTCGGGCAGTTCTTGGGTTTCCACGATGAGCTGACCCTCGATGAGGTCGACCTGTCCCTACCGCCGGAAAGCACGATGCTGATCTACACGGATGGGATCACCGAAGCCGTGGACGCCAATGGGGACTTCTTCGGCGACGATGGCTTGTTAGCGGCTCTGGGAACAGGCGATAGCAGACAGCCAGATCAAATCTGCCGGGAGATCTGGGAGGCCCTACGGATCTTTCAGGGCACGGTTCCCCGAGACGATGACATCACCCTGCTAGCTGTGCGGGCAAAATGAGGCCCAGCCGAGCTAGCCTGTTGCCATCCGGACTACGAGGCCGGCAGCTCGGATCCAGTGTTTCCATTCAGGCGACGGTAGGTGAGTGTCCACGCACCGGTCGTGTAGGTCGTAAGTAGGCCGTAGAGTACGATCAACAGCGGGATCGCGGCCATCAGACAGAGCAGGCTGATCCCAACCCCGGAGGCCACCGCGAGATCGGTTCCGACCATGATACCGGTGATGGCGGGCACTACAATTCCGATGAACGGCAGCGCGATCAGGAAGCCCAGGATGCCCCCACCGACGATCAAGATTAGGATCATCACCACCACTGGCCCGAGGTTCTCCCTAAAGGTGTTCCATGAGCGACCAAAGGACTCGAAAACACCCAGCTCCTCCTCGACCGACGCAACCATCGTCAGGATGATGTAGCTGTCCACACCCAAGCCCAAAGGTATGAGCACGCAGAGCAGGGGAATTAGGCAAAGCAAGCCGATCCCAAGTGTGGCGAACCCGACCAGCACCGTACCCAATATCAGGGCAATCACGATGACGAAACCGGCGATGAAGAAGACAATTCGAATTCCCGCCAGCTTCCAAAAATTCTGCGTCCCTTCACCAAAAGCCTGGGCGAATGTGACGTTAGCCCCGTCGTCGGCTCGCCGAAATCCGGCGATCAAGCCGCTCTGACCGATGACTCCCAGCACGAAGAAGACCAGCGCCAGGATCAGGCCGACGCATAGGATGCCTAGAATGATAGGGATTAGAATTTCTTCCTGAATCGGTCCAATCTCGTCGAAGAACCGATCGCCCTGGAAGCTAGGCAGATCCCCTGAGTTAAAGTCGTAGCCGCGTACGCTACTGGTCGAATTTCCGAAATTGCCTCGCCCGCTGGCGCTGCAGCCAGCGAGAATTCCCAGGAACCACAATCCTTTGTTTCTCCAGCTGATATCCCAGGTTTTTCTCAGGACTTCTCCGTAGTCCACATGCTGCTCCTTGCTGGGTTGTAATTCGACTTTGTCTCCGGTTCCGGCTTAGCGTCACGCGGCTTGTTAATCTCTGGGGTTCTCAGCGGATTGTTCCAGAGCGGGCGACGAATTACGAGTTACAAACGTCGGAATCTTAGAGGTATTCCGTCACCAGAATGACTGGAGGGGCTGACCCGAAACTTCAGGAGCGGGTGCCGGGACTCGAACCCGGGACATCCTGCTTGGGAAGCAGACGTTCTACCACTGAACTACACCCGCTCGTTGCGGACTCACAAAGCCGAGGCATTTCTCGCTCTCTCGGCCGCGCTTGCTTCGGATTATAAGGACGCCGGAAAGCAACTGTCAAGTGGCCTGCCCTCGAACCACCGCGCTGAGCTATCCGGTAGGGGATTACCCTCACTTCGCTTCCACCCGACGCCGAACGGCCTCCAGCGCCAAGCTGATCGCCCAGCGAGTGGCATTAGGCGCTGCTCCACCAAAGGAGCGTTCGAGCCGCCAATCCCCCCCAGGGGATTGAAAAACGGCCAAGATCTCAACGCCTTCCTCATTCGCCGCTACATGGAGCCCCAGGCCGGCCGATGCATCCAGCTCGCCCCGCACTCGCTCTAGCTCCTGACCCATCTCATCCACCGTGATTTGTTCGCGCAAGACCTCGCCCCCGACAAAGACGTCCCCAAATTCAGCAACGGCTTCCGCCAGAGCCCCGTCGGTGCCAGCTTCAACGGTGGCAAGACGCAAGCCAGCCTTTCGAATCTGGGCCATCGCCGCGAATTCCAGGGTCTCATCGTCCGTGCCGTAGATGCGATCGCCCAGGCGCTGCTGCAGCGTAGCCTCGATCCCCCACAGCATTTCATCCGCTTCAAACTCGGTTGCCGCCTTGGCTGTGATCCGGATATCGACTCTCCCCGGATGAGCGGCCAGGCCAACCGTCGGGTTGGTCATGCGCTCCAAATCCTGGATGCGTTCGTCCAACCAAGATTCACCGGTGCCAGCTGTGCGTACCTTCCGAGATTTGATCACAGTGGGAGTTGCAAGGCGTGTGCGAAGGTAGGGGAGAACCTCATGCTCCAGCAGATGCTCGAGTTCTGCCGGGACGCCCGGGAGGGCGATCACGACCTTCCCACTCTTTTCAGCGATGAAGCCTGGCGCAGTGCCGACCGGATTCTCGATTCCAATGGAACCCTTGGGCACCGTGGCCTGGCGCCGATTGTTTTCGGTTGGCTCACGTCCGAACGCCTCGAATCGTTCAACGATCTGAGCCCACAGATCCGCGCGGAACTCCAGTGCAAGTCCCAATGCCTGGGCCACACCCTCTCGAGTTACATCATCTACGGTCGGTCCAAGGCCACCGGCGGCGATCAAGATCTCGGATTGCTCGAGCGCGTCGGATACTGCTAGCGCGATACGCTCCGGATTGTCGCCGACGGTAGCCGTTCGGAAAAGGTCAAAACCGTTCTCGCGCAGCGCAATGGCGATCATGCGCGTGTTCGTATCGACGATCTCGCCCAGCAGCAGTTCAGTTCCGATGGTGAGGATCTCAGCCCGAGTCATGATTTAGGTTCGTCGATTGGGTGACTGTACGCTGAGTGTCTATCTTGCGTATAGCCAAATAACGTAGGAGGAGTGGAGTTGGGTCTCAAATGACGTTGTACTCCTGGATGGGCCGACCTTCTTCAAAGCGTGCCAGATCGAGCATCGAGACATCGACGGTACGCGCGTGACCCTCCAGCATAAATTCCGACATCAGCTTGCCAGCCACAGGCCCGTGCATAAGCCCGTGACCCGAGAAGCCAGCGACAATCCAGAATCCATCCACACGTGTGGGCCCAAATATCGGGTGGGAATCTGGAGTGACCTCGTACAGTCCTGCCCACCCAGACAGCCGCCCCGCGGTCTGAAGGAGTGGTAAGCGATCCATCGCCGCTTCGAGCGCGTTCGCTTCCCAGTCATCGTCTAACCTTTGATCGAAGCCGGGCTCCTGTTCCCAGTTTGACATCCCGGTGAGCAGGCCTTCTCCCTCCCGGTGAAAGTAGAGCGACTGGGCGAAATCGATCACGAATGGAAAATCATCCGGGATATCTGGCAATGGAGTGGTGGTCACCATCTGTCTTCGGACGGGCTGGATCGGGATCTCCAGTCGGACGTACTTGCCCACCTCGCCTGCCCAGGGCCCGGCCGCATTGACCACGTGTTCGCAAGCCACGTGCCCGCGCTCGGTCTCTACTCCCGCGACATGCCCGTCTTCCACATCGATACCCACGACCTCGGTTTCCATCAGGACGGGAACCCCCAGGTCCCGCGCTCGGTCAAGGTATCCCATGTTGACGCTGCTGGGATCCGCCAGCCCGTCCTTCTCATGCAACGTTCCGGCGAGTGCATCCTGAAATTGCATCAGCGGAAGCCGGTGCCGTACTTCGTCCCCCTCCAGCCACTCGGTCTCCACGCCAAGGCTTTGCTGCAGGGCCACATTGACTTTGAACGCCTCCACGTCCGAGGGTTCGGTGAGCACGAAGAAGTAGCCGCACTGCCGATACAGCGGATCGATCCCAATTTCGTCTTTGAACCGCTCCAGCATCGGAAGGCTGACCTTTGACAACTGGATGTTGACCTCCGTCGCAAACTGATACCTCACCCCTCCGGCACACCGGCTGGTGGCGCTGTCCTCCAGATGTGCGGTTCGCTCGAGAAGGAGCACGCCCTTGGCACCCGCCTGTGCCAGGTGGTAGGCCGTGCTCGCCCCCATCACACCGCCCCCGATGATGACGATCTGCGCGCTCTTAGGGAGATCCATGCTAGAGTTCGACCAGCTGGCCCAATCCGAGCTCCTCGGCGCGCCTCAGCGCCAAACCAGCTGCGGCCGCATCCTGAACGGCGACCCCCACCGATTTGAACAGCGTGATCTGGTCGTCCGTGGAGCGACCCGGCGCCTCGCCGCTCACGATTTCTCCCAGCTCGGCCCGGATATGATCCTCGCGGATCAGGCCCTTCTGAATAGGAATTATTAAATCGCCCGCCTCGGCCAGCGCCGCCTCGAGGGAATCGACCACGACATAGGCCTTCTCAATCGTATGCTCATCCAGCTCCTGCATCTCCGGCGTAAAAGCTCCGACGGCATTGATGTGAGTGCCAGGTCTCAAATCGTGGCCGGAAAAGACCGGAGTAGAGGAGGTCGTGGCGGTGCAGATCACATCCGCCGCTGCCAGCGCTTCAGCAGGCTCCGCGGCCACTGTGATCTCATGCGGAATCGGTCCCTTCCCGGCCATTTCCTCGGCAAAGGTTTGGGCGCCTTCCCTATGGTTGCTGTATACCCATGCCTCATCGATATCCCGGACGGCGCAGACCGCCTCCAATTGAGTACGTGCCTGCACGCCGCTGCCGAAAATGGCTACCCGCCGGGCATTCGGGCGCGCCAGAAGATCGGTCGCGGCTCCAGAGGCGGCGCCGGTGCGAATGGCGGTCAGCGAACCACCCTCGATCAAGGCAA
>JAPUGV010000165.1 GCA_027298025.1 Chloroflexota bacterium
GACTGCAAGTTGGTCCATATGGATGAGGGTTTTGTGCGGAGTATTCCAAAAGGAGAGGTCGGGCTTGAGTTTGCCGATAGCCACCCTTTTTTGCTTCTCTCGGAGGGATCGCTTGTAGACCTAAATGCAAACATTGAAGAAAACGGTAGCCATGCAATTCCAATGAATCGATTTCGACCGAATATTGTAGTTGACGCCCCTTTACCCTTCGAGGAGGATTCTTGGGCAAGAATCCAGATCGGGGACGTAGAGTTCGTAATGGTCGAACATGCCGCCCGATGCGCCATAACTACAATCAATCAAGGGACAGGCGAAAAGGGTAAAGAACCACTAAGGACCCTTGCCCAATATCGGAGAGTCAAACATGAAGGGAAGAATCTGGGTGTAGTTTTTGGTCAAATCGCAACCAACCTCAACACAGGCTATGTCGAAGTAGGGATGGATGTTGAAGTGTTGGAGTATAAGGACCCGAGTGACTTCTCCAGCCTCATTGCTACAACAAGCTAGCGACAAGAATCCAGGGTAAGTCTGGCGCCTAACCACTCTCTGGAGCGGACCGGGGATTCGGCGCCTTGAGCAAGAGATCACGGAGATGCAGGAGTCAGGTTTGGCATGTGAGCAACTGATCCCCGGCCGCTCCCTGGACTAGCCTGGCGGCTACGCCAGGACAGGCAACTCGCAGCCGTTAGGCCGACCTGAATCTAATATGACCTCCTGTGTATTCTGCCAGCGAAGCGAGCTTGAACCGCGTGTGTTCTTTGATGAAGGCGCTTGGTATGCCCTTCTGGCGGCACCGCCGTTCACGAGAGGGCAGACAATCCTGGCGCTGAAAAATTCTGCCGCGGATTGTCCAACCTCGCTCACCATTCAACATCTCAAGGGTCTAGACGTAGCTATCGCGCGCGTGGTTGAGTTTCTGCATCGGCACTTCCAGCCGAAGGATGTCCTTATCGCTTCACTTCGTGGCCGGGATCCTCACATTCACTTCCACCTAATGCCACTGTGGGAAGTGGAAGAGCAAGAATGGCGGCAACAATCGCATCGCGAGAAAGGCCACCTGTTTGAATTCCTGGGATACGTGGAAACGAAAGCTAAATTGAGAGTGAAGACGGAGAGAATGGAACACGGGTGGTCCGAGGAGCGCCATCGGGCCGAAGCCGCGGTAAAGCTTCAACCCGACGTTGCCGCCTTACGTGTGTTGACATCTTACGGGTCGGCATAACAACTCGATGGAACGGACCGGGGATGCTGCGCATGAAGCCAGAGAAAATCTCGACGCGGGCTATTGGAATGGCAACTGCGGTCACGAACCCCGGCCGCTCAGCTCGCAGCCGTTAGGCGGCTCTAATAGAATTCCGAGGTCTTCTCCTGATTAAGGTCATGACACCGACGCCTGAGATGACATCTTCAGATCTCCTTGCCCTCCTCAGGCTGCTGGACGACTCGTCGATAGAGGTTTGGCTGGATGGTGGGTGGGGTGTCGATGCGTTGCTCCACGAGCAAACCCGCCTGCACAAGGACGTCGATATCATCGTACGGCTATCGGATGTCTCGGATTTGAGGAATCTCTTACAGAGAATAGGTTTCGCGCTCAAGGAGGGATCGCCCCCAAATTCATTCGTCCTCGCCGACGGCTTAGGCTTAGAAGTCGATGTGCATGCGGTCGTGTTCGATGATGCCGCCTATGGCGTGTATAGGATGGAAAATGGCGAAGATTGGATCTATCCCGTAGAGGGATTCGATGGCGTGGGTCTCGTCGACGGGATCGAAGTTCAGTGCCTGACACCGGCGGCCCAGGTTCTCTGCCATACTCACGGGTATAAGCCGATTGAGAAGGACTTCCAAGATATGGAGCATCTCCGTGCGCGATTTGCTGTTGAGATACCCCCTCAATTGGAAGGATCCGAAGCCTGATGCTCAGCTGATGGGTCTATTTTCGAGAATTGGAGCCGCCAAACCACTCGCTGGAACGGACCAAGGAATCAGCGGCAGAGGCAAGGGATAATCGAGGCAGGGGTTGGTGGAAAGGGATGCGAAGGGCCGATCCCCGGCCGCTCCCTGGCCTGACCGCCAGGACAGGCAACTCGCAGCCGTTAGGCGGCACTCGTGATGGATTCTGGTGGGCCAGTGAGGAAGCCATCGCGAGCACGATACCTACAGAAATGTATCTCAGACTTCATTAAGGAGGAGTGACAATTGAACGACAGTGATGCGATACGCCAAGCCGTGCTCGACTATGTGGAGGGTTGGTATGAAGGGGAACCTGATCGGATGCGCCGAAGCCTACATCCCGCTCTCGTTAAACGAGCCCTGAAGCGCGAATCGGCGGACGGGCTCGAGTATCTCAACTACCTCACCCAAGAGGAGATGGTTGCAGCAACGGAAAGTGGAGGGGGCACTCGCGTGCCACCACATGAACGGCGCTACGATATATCAATTCTTGACCGGTACGAGGAAATCGCCACGGTGAAAGCAATTAATCCCCACTGGATAGACTATCTCCACCTGGTCAAGATCAGTGGCCAATGGCTTATTGCGAATGTCCTTTATACGGAAAACCGGAAGAATACGTAGAGGCCCAGAGCCTCCTGCACAATGCATTTTGTGCCGCCTAACGGCAGGCTGGAACACTCTGCGAGTGGAGCCGGACCCGGCCTTCGCCGCAGGTACAAGTGGGGAAGGGCAGACTGGCTACCTCGCGGGGGGAACCCTCGACAGAGGGTTCTGCAGACGCTTCCCTAGCTCCCTAAGATCCTCGGTCGTTCATACTCTTTCGACACCTGAGACGTGACAATCAGTCCTATGACTCGCGGAAATCTGGCTCAGGTTCTGGCTTGTTGTCCAGGACCACTTCAATCCGCTGCATGACCTGCTCGGTCAGCTGATCGACAACCGTCAAGGCCTCTATATTTTCAGCAACTTGTTCAGGGCTCGATGCCCCCATGATGGCGGTGCTTACGTTCGGGTTCTTCAAGCACCATGCTAGCCCCAGTTGCGCCATCGAGCATCCCAATTCATCGGCGATGGGCTGGAGCTGGCTGACTTTTTCGATTCTGTGACGCGCCTGCTCGCTTTCGAATCCCTCACGAAGCCATTGGTAATCTTCCAGGGTAGAGCGGCTATCCTCAGGGACGCCCTGGCTGTATTTGCCCGTGATTAAGCCCCCGGCGAGCGGACTAAAGACCGTGGTGCCCAGACCAATCTTACGGTAGAGCGGGACATACTCCCTCTCCACACGGTCCCTGTGGAAGAGGTTGTATTGGGGTTGTTCCATTTGAGGCGGGATGAGATGCTCACGCCGTGCGACGGCGTAGGCCTCCATGATCTGTTGGACGCTCCACTCGCTGGTACCCCAATAGAAAACCTTGCCCGAATCAATCAGATATGTCATGGCTCGCACGGTTTCTTCCATCGGTGTATGGATGTCGGGGCGATGACAAAACACCAGATCCACATAGTCCATCTGCAGCCGTGCGAGCGCCGCCTCGACACCCTCCAGAATGTGCTTCCTCGAAAGGCCGATCTCATTCAGGCCTGTTCCACCCCAAAACATCTTGGTGGACATGACCAGGCTCGATCTCTCCCACCCGGCCTTCTGGATTATCTTGCCCATGACTTTCTCGGAGAGTCCGTAGCCGTAGGACTCGGAATTGTCGAAAAAGTTCACACCTGCCTCGTAGGCAACTTTCATACACTCGAAAGCCATCTCTTCTTCGAGCTGATGACTGAAGGTGATCCAGCCTCCGAGCGACAAGGCTGAAACCTGCAAACCTGATGAGCCAAGATAACGATATTCCACAATCCACTCCTTGCTCGGATGAGGCCGAATATATGTTAGGTCAATCCACGCAGCCCTTAACCCAATCCTGAGATTGGCACTCCACAAAGCGGTCAACTACTCAATATAACCTCTATTGTGCGACGCTTGTGATTGTGAAACGCAGACTTCAGTCAACAGGCGAATCATCGCTCGGCGAGATGCATAGCTCGCGCCGGAGCTGCTGGCGTTCGGCATTCAAAGCGAGCGCAGGGTCGACTGGAGTCCTAGGCACCCAAGCCAGGGTCAGGCTATCGTCCGGTATGGCCTTCTATCAGTTGCTCCAACGTCAGGACAAGCAGCTTGCAGCCGTTAGACCGCTTGTTTGAGAACGAGCATAGAACAAAGCACAGAGTGGAAATTCGCTAAATTGCCTACGGTTTATCTACATGACGTTTGATAGCAACCTATCGGATTTGTCGAAATGCGGGGAGCAACTTGATGGATTTCAAACTGAATTTTCTGGGCGTCACCGTCGCGGACTTCGAACCGTCCTACCGCCTTTACACGGAGGTGCTGGGAATCGAAGCTAGACATTCTAAGCCGGATTGGACTTACTTAGAGACCACAGGGATGACCTTCGAGTTATTTGGTCTCGAATCTTCTGAGCTATCTGCATTCTAAAGAGGTGTTCTTCCAACACCCGATCAATCTTGGGGGCGAGGGCAAACTATCCGGCCTAACTTTCAAATCGCCGACCTGGAAAGTACCGTATCCGACTTAGGCCGCAAGGGTGTAGAGTTTGTGGGAGACATCGAGAGAATAACGTGGGGTGAATGCATCGGGTTCACAGCTCCCGAGGGATTCCGGTGGACGCTCGCGCATGCGCCTGCCTATCCGTTTGGGTCGAGCATGCGTAAGCCGCACCTTGGTTGGGTTCAGATGAAGGCACACGCCGTGACAATTATTCCAGATGTAACTCGAGAGGACTGGGGCGGCATAGATATGTATATTAACGATGTGGATGGAAACCCTGTTCAGGTAGTGCAATTCGTGACAGCTACCTAGAGGCAGGTGGCCTAGTCAAGACCTTGAAATTATGTCAAAGCGATCAGTGATTATTCTCCTTACGGGCACTGATATAGGGGCCAAATTCGTTTGTCTGCAAGACGTTCTAGGCCATTGCAAAATGGGTGTCAATTCGGCTTAAAATGCGGTCGAACATATCGATGAAGCTGACTGCCCAAGCGAGGCTTTTATTGAGTGCGACCTTGCCAGCGAAGTTACCTTTGCCTGCGGCTAGCCTTGGGCAGCAGCTTAGCTCAACCGATAGGTCGCCCGATGTCTAGTAGCTCGGAGCTAAGTGATGCAAGATCGAGCCACCGTAATCACGATAGCCGCTTTTTTTTTACATCGTCACGGGTATAACCTACTCAATCGGGAGCATTTCGGCTACCAGGACTCTGATTCGCAATCTGGGCCTTCCGATATTTGGGGGAATCCGCTTGTACGAGGGTGGTTTCTTCGACCGTTAGGGTATCAATTGGGTAATCGCCGCTAGCCTGCGTTCATATTGCTGGGAGTAGGTTTCATATTTGTGGGTTTTTGCTTGTGGAATTCGATGAGGATCGATGGTATTGCGGCTCTCGTCTAGTTTCCAATCGTGAAAGGAAAACTTATGAAAATCGTTACCTATAACATTCAGTACTCGCGTGGAAAGGATGGAGCCTACGATCTGGAGCGCAGTGTGGAGGCCGTACGTGAAGCCGACATTATTGCTTTGCAAGAGGTGACCCGTAACTTTGGCCAAGCACCGGATGCTGATCAGGTTGGTCGGATCGCCGAACTTCTTCCCGACTTCTATTGGATTTACGATCCACCAGTCGATTTGGACGCCAGCAAACGGGATGGTGATGGACGTGTAATAAATAGACGATTCCAATTCGGCAATATGCTGCTGGCGCGTTGGCCGGTCCTGTCTTCCCGGCTCCTTCTACTGCCACGGATGCGCACGTATGACAAAATCAATCCTCAATCTGGGGCGCTTGAGGGTGTCGTCGATTGTCCAGGAGGACCCTTGCGCATTTACTGCGTGCATCTCAATTACCTAAGCGGTGCGGAGCGGATGGCACAAATTGACTTCCTCCTTCCGAAGCTGCTCAAGCTGCCGCGAGAGGGCGGAGTAGTATCTGGCGCTGAGCGGCCGCGGTGGCCTGAATTCCGGGAAGTGGTGTTGTCTGAGGATTTCGTCGTACTCGGCGACTGCAATCTGACGCCTGACTCGCCCGAATACAGCCGCATCGTTGGCGAGCCAGATTACTATTACGGTTCACGAATTGTTGCGCAACATCTCGTAGACACGTGGGTACAGACCGGTCATCCTCAGGATGAAGGGGTAACCTGGTACGACGAGAGCAAAAACTTCCAGAGTGGGCTCCGGCTCGATTATGGTTTTGTCAGCGCCGGACTGGCGGAAAAGGTGAAGAGTGCCTGGATCGATGACGAGGCACTGGGGTCGGATCATCAGCCTACCTGGTTCGAACTGGCTCTCTGATCCAAGCGTGCCGTATTTTTGCGTTCTTTACCGTCTGTCAGTTCAAGCTATAGGAATCGCGTAACAATTCGTTAGACGGGAACTTGCTCTCGTGGCCTTAATCAGAATTGGTTGCACTTACGTTCACGGCTTTGGCTTGTACTCCTATTTGCTTACCCGCAAGCGCGTCAACTCAAGCGTTAGGCAACACTCAGTCTTCACAAGGAGTTGACAATGGAAACTCGGCGTTTTGGAAGCACCGGTCATTTGAGCGCTGTCGCGATCCTTGGCGCTGCCGCTTTTGGAGATGTCGAGCAATCCGAAGCTGACGATGTCATGGAGCAAGTGGTCAGGGCCGGGGTTAATCACATTGACGTTGCGCCTTCGTACGGCAACGCCGAACTTCGTTTAGCCCCCTGGCTCGCTCGCGAACGCGAGCGCTTTTTCCTCGGATGCAAGACCATGGAACGCTCCAAACGCGGCGCGGCCAGCGAGTTGCGCCTATCACTCAAGCGCTTGCAGGTTGATAACTTCGACTTGTTCCAAATCCACGCTATCACGAGCCTCTCCGAACTTGACGAAGTTACCCGCCCTGGCGGCGCCCTTGAAGCGCTCATCGAAGCACAAACGGCGGGTCTGATTGGTTTCGTTGGCATTACCGGCCACGGGGTCGACTCACCAGCGATCTTCATCGAAGCCCTGCAACGCTACGACTTCGACTCGGTCATGTTCCCGCTCAACTCTGTGCAATACGCGAATCCGCGCTATCGTCAACATGCCGAAGAATTGATCAGGCAGTGCCGTAGCAACGACATCGGCGTCATGATCATCAAGTCCATCGCCAAAGCTCCATGGGGTCAGCGCCCCAAGACCCATAACACATGGTATCAACCGATGAATGAGATCGGGCAGATTCAACAGGCTGTGGACTTCGTTCTGTCGCATGACATTACTGGTTTATGCACCGCTGGGGACACGCGCGTGTTGCCGCTGGTGCTAAAAGCTTGTGAGAATTTCACACCCATGACTGAGCATGAACAGGAAACAGTTATTAGAACGGCGGCAGAGAATTATGAGCCACTATTCGAGTAACGGTTGCGCATGGAGGGTCGCATCGGCACCCGGTAAACGCGTGTAGTGGACGCGGATTCCGTAGCGTGTAATTCGGCGGCTAATTGGCTGGCGGCGGCGTTGGTGAGTGACAGCCCACTTTATCCTGGCACCGGACACGCGCTCGCCTGGGAGGACCCCAAGCGCTTGGCGTCAGATCCTGTGGCCTTCGTCAAAAACCTTGTCAACTAAGTGTATGGCAGCAGCCGGATGGGGCCGCCCGGACGCCTGACAACTCGCTGCACCGCCGAGAGCGCGGCATCTACGACCCCGCAAAGTGCGCGGGATCTTCGGGAGCACTCCGAGAGCGGAGCCGGACCGGGGATGCGGCGGCAAATGCAAGATAAAGTGGAAGTTGGACTGCCTTGAATGGCTAATGGGGAACTGTTCCCGGGCCGCTCTCTGGCCTGATCACCAGGACACTCTGCCGAGTACAAGCAGGCAGCTCGCACTTGCTTCACAAGCACAGGCAGCGGTTAGGCGACGGAAGGGTTGAAGTAGGCGCGATATGAATAAGCTTGTGGCCGGGCCGACAGCTGTTGCACTTTTTCTTCTTGCAGGGTGTGCCGCGCAAGGCCCTTCCCTCGCAAGTAGCGCAGAGGACATCGTCGGTACCTGGAAGACCACTATTGGCGCTACGGAAATTCAATTCAATGGGGATAGCACATACGTTGTGACGACCCCGGCATTTGTTGCCAGAGGAGAGTACCGGTTCGAGGGGACGCGACTCTTATTGAAGGCTTTAGACCAGTGCGACATTATTGCTGTAGGCGCGCTTGGCATCTATGAGATTCAACTGCTTGAAAACGGGAAACTCAAGTTCACACCGATTGAGGAGGAATGCTCGACCCGGGTCGGGCGAATGCAGGTCCAAACAATTGCGGCAGAGTGGGAACCCGTTCCCTAAGATACTGGACGGACGCTCAATCTAGAGTTTCACAATCCAAGGCAGGGATCCACCTCAAGCTTAGGACACCGCGCCACAGAACCACTCGCTGCCCCTGTCCCTAGGCCAGGGGTCTAAGGAGAGCACCCTGCGAGTGGAGCCAGACCCGGCCTCGGTGGGCTTTGAATGTGTGCATCGATTAGCCGGGCCGATCCCTGGTGGCCCAGTCCGCCAGGACAGCCTTGCGGCCACACTCTGCGAGCACAAGCAGGCAGGCAGCTCGTAGACGTTGGGCAGCCGTTTGCGAGAATGAATCAGCAGTGCAAGGAATGCACAATGTTAGAGTCAACTAGATCGAGAACACTGCATAAGGAGGCCCAGCATGACGTATGTTGATTGGGAATTCAAGGCTCGCCAGTTTATGAACTGCAGTTGTGACTATGGTTGCCCCTGTGAGTTCAACGTTCTGCCCACCCACGGCTACTGTGAGGCGATCGAAGGTTTCGATGTCGAAGATGGGCATTTCGGCGAGACTCGCCTGGATGGTTTGCGCGCGGTCTATATTGCATCCTGGCCTGGCGCAGTCCATCAGGGGGACGGCAAGATGCAGTTGATCATTGACCAGCGCGCAGACCAGGCACAGCGGGAGGCCTTGCGCAAGATCATGTATGGCGAGGAGACGGAACCGGGCTCGACCTTTTTCAACGTTTTTATGTCGACGATGACTCAAGTGTATGAACCCTTGTACAGGGACATTCAGTTTCAGGTCAACATCGATAGTCGGCGCGCCGAATTGAAAGTAGAGGGCCTGGTCGAATCAAAAGGGGAACCGATCCGCGATACGGTGACGGGCGCCGAACATCAGGTCCGTCTAGTCCTGGACCACGGCTTCGAGTATGTAAGCGCTGAAATAGGTAGCGGCACGAGTAAGGCGACTGGTGAAATCCCCCTGGACATGGCCGCGTCGCACAGCCATTTTGCCAACATCCACCTTTCGCCATTTGGCATCGTGAAGTAAGAACGCATGGGATGTAGGCCGCTGCCGTGCCCTGCGGTTAAGAGAGACCGTTATGAGTGAGGCGTCGTTGGTTGAGGTCGTCTTGAAGCGCGATCGCTACGCCGTGATCGGCGGAATTGCGATCGTCATCGTTTTCTCCTGGATCTACATTCTGCTGGGTTCCGGCGTAGGCATGAGCGCATTCGAGATCGCGCAGCCGTCGCCTGGAATGTCCGAGATGACAGTGGCGGAGGCTGGCAGAGATAGGGTCTCCTCAACCGGGATCGGTGGTGCGTTACATAGCGCCCATAAGGCAATGACGCAGGCAGCCGTTTGGACACCAGGCTATGCCACGCTCATGTTCTTCATGTGGTGGGTGATGATGATGGCCATGATGCTTCCCAGCGCGTCGCCCATGATCCTGCTCTTCGCGGCCGTTAACCGCAAACAGCGTGCGCTGGACGCGCCATACGTACCCACCGCCGTGTTTGCCGCAGGTTATGTAATCGTCTGGGGAGGCTTCAGTCTGCTGGCGACCGGCGTACAGTGGGGTCTAGAGAACGCGGGGATCTTGTCAGCCATGATGGCGAGCACCAGCGCGCTGTTTGGCGGGATTGTGCTGCTCACCGCCGGAGTCTACCAGCTTACGCCCTTGAAACATGTCTGCCTCAGGCATTGCCGCAGTCCGGTTCATTACATCGCCGATCATTGGCGGCCAGGATCTTTTGGCGCCATGCAGATGGGTATCGAGCATGGCGTGTTTTGCCTAGGGTGCTGCTGGACCCTGATGGCGCTGCTTTTTGTGGGCGGCGTCATGAACCTATATTGGATTGCTGGCCTTGCGGTCTTTGTGCTCCTGGAAAAAACGATTCCCGCTGGACATCGGCTGGGGGCTGTCACCGGTATTGGACTCATTCTGTGGGGTGGATGGCTGGTAGCAGGGGCCCTGTGAGGGTGAGCTGAGGCCGTTCTGGCTCGAGATATGTTTTTGTGCGTAACGTCGATAACCATATCAATAGCCACAACAGACGAGACGGCGCCCGACATGGACATGAAATAGAATTGTTGAATCCGGTCAGACAGTTTCGTGTTGTCGGGGAAATGCTGAATCGCTGGACGGCCATACGGAATCGAGGCGAGGGCTACATGGAGTAGCTGCCTAACAAGTCGCTGCCCCGAAAAATACGCGGGATCTTCGAGAGCACTCTGCGGGAGGAGCCGGGCCCGGCCTCAGCGCGCCGGGCTTGGCTTTTCTTCCTGAAGTCCCGGCCCTCCCCAGCCGAGAACTATCCAACGGGCGGCCGTAGAGCTGATCTTCAAGACATCCTCTATCCTGGGTGGACCCCTCCGCTCCGTCAACGAACGCAATGCACCAGTCGCGAACCGACGGGTGTAGAATCCCAGAAATCCAACAGGACTGAGCGACCACATACGGCGGAGGTCATGGCAACTGCATATAGCTCATGATCAGGGCTTGAGCTCTCGTCCACCACCTTGCATGCCAAGCGTAGAGAATTCTCGAAGCATGCTTAGCAGTCAGCTAGCCGACCAAGCGGAGAAGAGGTGCCTTTGCTCACCACCACAATTGGTTCTTATCCCAAGCCAACTTACGTACCTACGCCGGATTGGTTCCGCGCTAGGAAATTGAATCTCCCCGGTCCGACGAAGGCGTTCGATGAGTTCGCTCGCTCCCAGCCAGGTGATTTGGAGCCTATCCTCGAACGAGGTACCCGGGACGTGGTCCACGATCAGGTGAATGCAGGCATTGATATCCCGACCGACGGGGAGGTCCGGCGAGAAAATTATATCTACTATCACTGCCGAGAGCTGGACGGAATCGATTTCTCGCGGCTTACAAAGAAAGTGATGCGCGCGGGGACCTGGGAGGCCGAGGTGCCCACCATCGTGGGTCCAATCGCACCACGCGACCACTTTCTACCCAGAGACTGGCAGGCCGCGCAGTCGGCTACAAACCGGCCGGTCAAGATCACAATCCCCGGACCCCTGACGATCGCAGATTCGGTGGCCGATGCCTACTACCAGGATGAGAGGCGACTTGGTGCCGCCCTCGCAGACGCCATCAACCACGAGATTCAGGCCCTGGCCGAAGCTGGCTGCACTTGGATCCAGGTGGACGAGCCTGTTTTCGCCAGAGAAGCGGAGAAAGCGCTAGCTTTCGGGATCGAAAACCTAGAGCGCTGTTTTCACGGCACGCCCCCGAGCGTGACGCGCGGCATGCACATGTGCTGCGGTTACCCGGATGTGGTAGACAACGAGGCCTATCCCAAGGCAGACCCGATTGCCTATTTCAGCCTGGCCCCCGCGCTGGACGAGTCCAGCATTCAAGCCGTTTCGATCGAAGACGCTCACCGCCACAACGACCTATCCCTGCTGGAGCATTTCACCGATACCCAAGTTATCTTTGGCGTGATCGCAATCGCGCGCTCCAGAGTGGAGCCGGTGGAAGAGATAACCTCCCGGCTCTCGCAGGCGCTGGAGCACATCGACGCTCAGCGGCTGATCGCCGCTCCGGACTGTGGATTAGGCATGCTCGATCGCGATACCGCCGTCGCCAAGATGTCAAACTTGGCAACTGCAGCCCACGCCTTAGGCTGATGCCGTAATCCCTGCCCCGCATCCTCCCAGCTACACGGGATCACACCCACGGGTCACCGCCTCCATCGCGGCCGCCACCGAATTCGGTGCATGCGCTGCCCGGCCAAGACCGCCCCGAACAAGATCAACCCGCCCCCAACCCGAGCGCCAGCCGAAAGTGGACTCGCGTGGGGGAATGACCCAGATCATTGATCCGCTGTATCGGTAGAGCTGATGAGAGGCAACATGAGCGCAAAGCCTTATAACCTGCAGCCAACAAAAGGGCGGGATCGTGGGAGCCATTGATGGATTTGTCCGCTTTTTTGGTCTTTATAGGCTCTATGAGCGACAGCTGAATTATCCGGGTCAAAGCGAAGTGATAGAATTCGCTTTTCAGCATGCGCTACTCAATACGCATCCCATCTGGGCGTGTGTCTCGTTTGTACTGCTGTTCCTTCCTATTGGAGGCTGGCCAATGATCAAACGGGTTGGGAAAGCAAGGTAGACCCCTATGAGCAGGCGGCAGGCTATCCAGCGAGTCCTGGGGCGGTTATTGACCCGGACAGGCTTCGCTGGGAAGACTCTTTGGGACTGGATGCGGCTTCTTATGGTTCTAATTGTGCTGGCCGGGGCTGCATTCTGGATCAGTTCGACGCAGCGTAGGGTCGAGCTCGAGATTGAGAGAGATCGTCAACAGGAAGCTGCGTTGCTGGAATACCTGGACGGCGTGACGGAACTATTGCTTGACAAAGGGCTGCTCACTTCGCAAGAGGGAGCTCAGGTGCGGACTGTAGCGCAGGCACGCACGCTGACAGTAGTGCGCGGGTTGGATGGGGAACGGAAAGGGCTGCTGCTGAGGTTCCTAAGCGAATTAAACTTAATCATCAGAGGCGAGGCAATCATTAGCCTAGGCGAAGCCGACCTGCGCGGTGCCGACCTGAGCGGGGCCGACCTGAGTTTCGCCGACCTGAGCCGGGCCGACTTGAGCGACGCCGACCTGCGCGGGGCCAACCTGACCTGGGCCAGCCTGTTCGGGACCGACCTCAGCGAGGCTGACCTGACTGGGGCTGACCTGACTGGGGCTGACCTGTTCAATGCCGACCTGAGCGGGGCCGACTTGAGCGGAGCCGACCTGCACAACGCCAACCTGAGCCGGGCCGGGGTCACCGATGAGCAGTTGGCTAGCGCCACGTCGCTCAAGGGCGCAATCATGCCCAACGGCACGGAGCACGAGTAGCCTAGCTAACTCCGGCGGCCTACCGAACATCCTTGGGCGGGCCGTCAGACCCGATAAAGAGTCTCCACATCATTGACTAAACCCCGCCGGGATTGGCGTCCCCAGCGGGCGGGCACTGAAACAGATCAACGCCCAGCGGCTGATCGCTGCCCCGGACTGCGGCCGGGCATGCTCGACCGAGAGACCGCCATCGGCCAAGATGTCAAACTTGACAACTGCAGTCCACGCCATAGGTTGATGCCCTAACGCCTGCGCGGCACGCTCGTGGCTGGTCGGAATCACACCCACGGGTCACAGCCCCCATCGCGGCCGCCACCGAATTCAGTGCACTCGCTGCC
>JAPUGV010000166.1 GCA_027298025.1 Chloroflexota bacterium
GGGCTCCATCAGGTGCAGATCGATGACTGAGTAAGGGATGTGGGAGCTGGCCAGCTATCCTAAGTCACGCCTGTCTGCCAATTCCAGCACTTCCCCCGCTTCGCGCGGCTTTAAGCTCTGATCGGGGGAATCAATCGACCGCCGGAAGTCAGCGTGGGGTCGTAGGCTGAGACCGAACGCAGATTGGGTTCCAAACGAACGGCGGCCTTCCTAGGGTAAACTTGCCGCTCGGCGCCCAATGAAACCGCACACACTACGGCTAATCCCGTTCGCTAGTTTGCTGCTTGTGGGGCTGTTGTTGTCTGCGTGCGGCTCGAGTACTGAAGAGACAACCCCGACCGATACCGTCGAGCAGATTCAAACCGAGGCGGTCGCCACCTTCTCCGCCGGGCTGACCTCCACTGCCGTGGCCATACCGACAGCTACGCCCACGGCAACAGGGACACCGACATTGACCGCAACGAGTGCTCCCGCAGTAACCAACACTCCCTCTGCGACCGTCCCCGTGACGGTTCCCCCGAGTTCCTGTGAGGGGCTGGTGTTCGTTGCCGACGTGACCATTCCGGACAATACCACGATAGACCCGGGTGAAGAATTCACAAAGACCTGGAAGGTTCGGAACAGTGGTACTTGTGTTTGGGAGGAGGATTTCGAGCTGAACTTCACCGGGGGCGAGGCTATGGGCGGCTCATCGGTTACGCTTGGGAGTGCGGTCCAGCCCGGGAACGAGGTCGATATCTCCGTCGACCTGACTGCACCCACTACGGCAGGGACTTACCGTGGCAACTGGCGCATGACTAATGCCGGCGGAACGTCTTTTGGCGACGAAATCTTCGTGCTCATCGTGGTCGGGATTGCAGCCGAGACTGCGGCCCCAACCGCGACCACCGTATCAACTGCAACGCAAACTCCAACTGACTCACCCACAGAAACCGCCACGCCCTAGTCGGCCGGGCGGAAAGTCCGCTATACGTCAGCGTTCCAGCTACAGGTGATCCTGGAAGAATTCGACGGTTCGCTGCATCGCCCGGTCGAAGTAGGGTGAGAAGAAATTGTGTCCTCCGCCCTCATAAACGTAAAACTCGTACTCCTTTCCATTTCGGAGCAGGACCGCAGCCAGATCCTCTGAGTAGCGAATGTTCACGACTGGATCGTCCTGCGCGTGATGAAGCTGCAACGGACGATCCAGGAAACTGATATTTTCCGTGAGCGAAACAGCCTGCCAGTATCCTGTGGCGGTGTCCGGCCGGCCATACACCTCGAAGATTTCCTGCGATCTGCGTGGCGGGTCTGATTCGTCTTGTGTCGTTGGCGGCCGGTAGGTGTTGTCGTCGATCCCGTAGGTGGCGAAGTCGTCATAGCTGTACACGGCGCCACCAAAGATCACCCCGGCTTGAATGTCCGGTTCGATCAGCATCGCTCGGAGCACGAGGTTGCCCGCCATGCTGTGGCCCCACATCCCAATTCCTTGAGGGTCGACGATGTCCAGGGTTTGAAGGCTCTTGAGCGCAGCGATGGCATCGATGGTGTATCCGGGCGAGAAGTACGACCCTGTCGGTTGTCCCTCCGACTGCCCATGACCGCGGAAGTCAATCTTGAAGCACACAAATCCGTTCCTGGCCAGATAATCGACATAGGCGGCATAGCGTTCCGTCGTTTGGTAGGTGTCTGGCGGGTTGTATCCGTGGTTGAAGACGATCGCCTTGAAGCCGCTGTCCGGCGGTTCTGTGTTCGGAATCGTCAGCAGGCCAAAGATTTTGTTGCCTTCGGAAATGTAGCTAACCAGATGCTGCTGATAGTAAAAAGTGGGCGTAAGCTCCTGCTCGAAGGTGATGGGACTCCCGCTGATTTCCAGGCTCCGCAGGTAGGGGATTGTGATTTCCTTGCCTACTTCGAAGACAACTTCCGTGGCGGTCGGGGTCAGTTGAACTGAGCTATTGGCTGACGCAGCCTGCGCCGTAGGCTCCGGAGGTTCGATTGGGTTGGTATGGTTGGCTGAAGCGAGCTCGTCGGCCCTGAGTCCCGTCGGCGGCGTGGAGGGGAGCGCCGCCATTCCGACAACCCCGGGCGCATTGCACGCAACCAACGTTGCCAGGAGAGACACCAATACGGCGAAAATGTGCTTTCGTGAGTCCAATCTGTCAAGCCCTCGTAGGTTCACAGACAAGCCGGACGCAAGCTTGAGCCGTGCATTTTACCTGTAACTGTGTTCTCTCAGGAAATGGCTCGGCGGCCGGGATATGAGGTCTGTGGTCGACCTCAAGCGTTAAAGCAATGGCTTCTAAACTGAGGCTGGCTGCTTATTCCACCTCGTTGGCATTTAGGGCCATGTACGTGAGGCCGCATCTATCCTTCACAAGTCAGGGCATGGTAGTATTGCGGCCCTTTTTCTCAGAGCGGATTCGGCCTCAGATGCTTCGCCTGCAGCAACTTTCCCCTGGATTTCTCCCTGTATTTGACCGGACCGATTCGGCTGAGTGAGCGAATCCCAAATGGATCTCATGGGCGGAATATGTAAGCGTTTAACGATCAGAGGCTTAGCCTTTGCGATGCTTCTGGTAGTGCTCGTCGGCTGCAGCCGCGCGCCCCCTGAGCCCAGTCCCTCTGCTCCAACGGACACGCCCCAGCCCCAAGAGCCAACCGAATCGGTGGAGCCGGCGGCCGCGGAGGCGACCGCGACAGTCACTTGGGTCCCAGCGGCCGAGGAGCTTGTGATCGAAGAGTATCCGGTTCCGCAGGGCTCCCGTCCGCACGACGTGGCGCCGGCTCCAGATGGAACCGTCTGGTACACGGCTCAGCGCCTCGGCGAACTCGGCCGCCTCGATCCCAGCACCGGAGTGACTGATCGCATTCCGTTGGGCAGCGGTTCGGCACCACATGGAGTGATCGTAGGCCCCGATGGCGCGCCGTGGATCACCGACGGTGGTCTGAATGCGATCGTTCGCGTCGACCCGGCTACGCATGCGGTCCAAGTTTTCCCACTCCCGTCCGGAGGCAATGCAAACATCAACACCGCTGCCTTTGACCGCAACGGAGTACTCTGGTTCACCGGCCAAAACGGTGTGTACGGGCGCCTCGACCCCACTGACGGTTCGGTGGAAGTGTTCGACGCACCGCGCGGTCGCGGCCCATACGGCATTGCTTCGACCCCGGATGGCGCGGTTTATTACGCTTCCCTGGCGGGCAACTACGTCGGCGGCCTGGATCCCTTTACCACCAGAGTAACCGTTCTGGAGCCCCCCACGGCAGGTCAGGGAGCGCGCCGGGTCTGGTCCGATTCGAAGGGAAGGCTCTGGGTCAGCGAGTGGAATGCAGGGCAGCTGGCGATGTACGATCCTTCAACTTCCACCTGGCAGGAGTGGCGGCTGCCTGGCGACAACCCGATGCCCTATGCGGTGTATGTGGACGAGCTCGACTTGGTGTGGCTGAGCGACTTCGGAGCCAATGCCATCGTGCGGTTTGATCCCTCCAGCGAATCCTTCGACGTCCTTGAGCTACCAAGCGCCGGCGCCAACGTAAGGCAGATTCTCGGCCGGGACGGCGAGATCTGGGGCGCCGAATCCGGAACGGACAAACTGGTCGTCGTGCGCAGCCCTTGAGGCTGGATTGGCGCGGGTGCGCAGGCCTGTAATTCAAAGGGGCGGGGGTCGGTTTTCGGGTCGGTGATCCTAAGTCACGTGCTCAACATTGGTAGTCAGCCAGCACCCACATCCCCTACTCATTCATCGTTCAGCACCTGATGCAGCTCTATAGAACCTGGTCCCAATAACAACCGGGAAGGGGCAGCTAGACAGGTTACGAGAACGGGCATTCTCGTAACCTGTCTTGAGCTCGATAACACGAATTCGCGGCACGTCGAGGCCGGGTCCGCTCACGGTAATACCTCTCCAGGGCATTGGGCACTACCTCCTTACGGAGGAGAGTGTTAACCATGTCCCGAGAATATGTGTTACCTATGTCCTGAGAATATTTCGTAACCTATGTCCCGGTACGGTTCAGCCCACTTCACTTGAACTCGCCTCAGTCGGTCTTCACGGCCAAGCCTAACCACGGATCGAGAGAAAACGCCATCCTCAAGCGACGATGAGTGGCGAGATTGCTTGCATATGCTTGGATTAGTTCAGCCCAATCCGCCCCGAATGACTGGGCCCAGTGAGTGTCGCCACTGCCTTCTATCGCGTCTGCCAAGGGAAACCAATTGGCCATGACTAGCAATCCACCAGGATGCAAGAGATCCACCACTCTCTCAAGGTACTTAGGCTCCGCCATAAACCAGGCATCATCATAGATTAACCGGTATCGACCTTTGACAGCTTTCACGACTTCATTTGCTTCGCCTCTCAGAATCTGAATCCGTTCATCGAGGCCGGCTTCCTTCAGCATTTCTTGTGCCAAATCAACATGCACAGGGTCGCGCTCGATGGTCTCTACCTTGCCATGCGGTCCCACTGCCTCAGCAAGCCAGGCCGCGCTATATCCTAAGCCACAGCCAATCTCAAGAACCCGCTCTGCATGGCAGCCACGAACGAGCGCGTAAAGCAATCGCATGCTCAATGGATTCGACGGATGGACGTCACAATCTTCGCCATGGGCCTCTCGGTGATCGAAGGAAGCTTGGCGGATCTGAATGTAAGGGTCTGGCCCTAATAGATTGGCCACGTAGGCGGAGATTTGCGAGGGATCAGAGGAAACAGTAGGCATGAAGTCTCAAAGTGGCGGCTAACGGCTGCGAGCTGCCTGTCCTGGCGGACTAGGCCAGGGAGCGGCCGGGGTTCGCTCCCTCACATCCTTGCCCAGGCCCTCGCATCTCAACTTCCTCTTGCTTCTGCCGCTGAATCCCCGGTCCGTTCCAGCGAGTTGTTCGGCGGCACATCATTCTTCAAGCGGCCATATGGCGCCAATGCTTGGCCCAGGTTCATCTCCACGTGTATCTAATCGGATTCGCAGCGCCTCGCTTCCGATATTTTTTCGGCACCCTCTTGCCCACATATAGCTCTCTAACCTCCTTAGGCGCCTCGTGCCCGACGAAGCCAATTCGCCCGGGCCTGTCCTCGCGACCAGGAAAGTTTTCCCTCGTCGCTTTCAACCATTCATCAGGCACAAAAGCACCGACGATGAGACCACGGATCGTGGGGAGAATAACTTCCGCCTGCCTTGCCCTAGCTTTGCTTAGCTTCCAGGCGAATCGAGTTGCCTCATACAATGACCGCTCGGTCGCAGACCGATTTACGCTAATAAGGATTGCCCTGTGCATAAACACCGCAGGATCAGCTGAGTACCGACTAATGATCTCTTGAGCATGCATAGAGCCATAATCTGATCCGCCCGGTCCATCGACGATGTTAGTCAGACCAGGATATGCGTCGATCAGCGAGGACTCCACCTCCGAGGCAGTCCTGTCATCCATTCCGTGACGATGGATGACGTGTGCTACCTCAAAACCTGCCAAGCGGATCTCCCGAATGCGCTGGAGTTTGTTGTCCAACTCGTCGCCCTCCAGGCCATCTTCCGCGCGGACATGAGCAAAGACACGGTTTCCTCGACCTTTGCCGACATAGAAGGTCTCCGCGTTCCGCGGGTCAATGAGCCGGTAAACATAGCTCTTGAGCTGGCGCTTAACCTCATCCGAAAAGAACTCTTTGCCTGACTGATTCATCTATATTCCTGATTCTGGTGCCGACGACCTAGTGATTCGCCGGAAGAACTTCCCGAGAACAGTCGGGCAGGGGATTCCCTAGGAATTTCTTCTCAAGTAATCCCATATTACAGCATTACACGGAAGAACTTGCCTATAATGTCGTGATTACGCGTCTTCCGTAACCTTTAGCCTGACGTGGGCTCGGTCATTGCCCAAGGAGCCCTCTTGAAGACCCGCGTATGAGACTACTGGCAACTGCATATGGAGAGGTATCCGCGAGGTCGGGTTTCAGCTGCCGAGTGATTGGGGGATGGGCACTTCTACGGAATCTATCGGAGCTCAGGTGCTGAGACACTTTGCTAAGTAGGTGTTGAGAATTAGGTTTCTCACAACCAGTTCCTGTATTCGCTGCAACCTAGTATGGATATCTCAAAGTGGAGGCGTCATTGCTCATCGAGCCCCTTCCCGGCATCCACAGTGGAACCAGCTCCGAAGTGCCGTAAGCTTTCAAGGACGCTGGCGCAACTCACATTATCGTCATCTCCGGCTTCAAGTTGTAGAGAATTGATGCTCTGTATCAGAACTATATCGGCCCTAACTACTCGCCGGTGCCGACCGCGGAAGGGCTCAAGAGATGTGCTGATCTCCCAACCTAAGTATTAGACCGAGGCCTTTCGCGTCCTAGGCTAGCCTCTCCGCCAAGAACTTGCTTACGCGCTCAGCTCTATCCCTCCGCCGGTATTGAAGCTGAGCTGGGCGGACTGTATCGAGATCAGCCGCGCATCGGCGATGACCGAGAGATCGTCGACCACGACCGGCAGCTCACTGGTTGGACTGCCCTCGGAATTGCAGGCGGCCAGCAGAACTGAAGACAGTGCGATCAAGCCGACCAGGTGTTTTCTACGAACGACTACGTTGATCAAGCTGTACTCCCTCTATACATTGTTTTTTAGATTACCGGATCGCATAATAAAAATCGACCCGATTCATTCGTACGCCAACACTTCTCGGATCGTCAAACGGGCGGCACTTCGAGCGGGCACGATGCTCGCCAAAACCGACAGCACCACAATTGCGAAGAGCCAAATTACCATTCCAAGCGGAGTGAGCACCAGCGTCATTACCGTATCGATCATCGCAGTGCTAATGATCCGCAGCAGCAGAAAGCTGATGGGGAACGAAAGCGCCAAAGCCGCTGCCCAGCTTATCAAGCCGATGATCATCCCTTCCAGCACTACCGATCTGATGACTTCGCGGTCGACCGCCCCTATGGCCCGCATCACTCCGATTTCCCGGGTTCTCTCCAGGACGTTCATGCCCATCGTACCGGTGAGCCCGATACTGCCCACTATCGCCGTCAGTATGGCCATCGATAGCAAAAAGATCACCAAGATGTTGATACCCTGCGACTGCTGCTGCCGGGTAACCAGGCCGGCCTCCACGTTGCTGACCTTAAATCCCTGGTCGCGCAGGCTGCGGTCCAGTGCTCTGCCGATCTCATCCTGACGGTCCAAGGTATCTAGATCGACAACTAGCCTGTAGGACGCCGCCTGTTGAGGTGCGCCGATCAGCCGCGAAATCGTTTCATAGTTGGCGTACCCGAGCAAATCGCCAAACATGTCGGTGAAGCGGAATACCCCCACCACAGTCCATTCTTCCGCTCGCTCCCCTTGGATTTCGAGGGTTAGAGTGTCACCCGGCATCAAGTCCGGATAGTCACTGTAAATCGAATCCGATATCACCAGCGCCTTCCCATCTTCTGGCGTCATCCAGCGTCCGGCCAGCAGTTCTGGCTCAATCAAGGCGGATCCGGCTGGGGGTGCCGAAATGATCAGATTTGAAATCAGTTCGCCTTCGTCATCGAGGATCTCCGCGTTGGCACCGGACCAACCTTCCACCTGCTCTACCCCAGGGATTTGGTAAGCCGCCTGTTCAACTCGGGACACCCGGTAGGGCTGCTCGAATGTGACCGTAACATCGGCCAGGGAGTGCTGCCCCAACGTATCCATGAACCCGTCGAGCGAGCTCCGGACGTTGAAAATCCCAATGAAGATCGCCCCGGCCACTACGAGTGTGAACAATGTGAGGGCCAGCCGTCCCTTACGTCTGAATGTGTTGCGAATCGTGAGCAGCAGCGGACGCGAGAGCCACTCAAACCGGATGCCCAAACGATCCAGCCAGCCCGAGCTCGAAGTTGATTCGCCGGGGCCGTGATCACTGATGGCTTGCCGCACCGAAGTGTTGACCCCGCGATTGACCGGAAAGTATCCAGCCGCTATCGGTACAGCCAAAGCGACAATGATCTGTAACCCGATCGCCAGAGGAACGATCCGGAAAGGCTGAATATCGATGCTCATGAACCCGCCCATGAACAAGGCAAAACCGTATCCGGCAACCATGCCCAGCGGCAGCGCAATCACGAGGGCGATCAACCCGTAGGCGATGATCAGCGCGAGATACATTAAGGAAATCTGAAAACTGCGACCTCCCACCAGTTTCATCACCCCGATTTGCCGCCGGTGCTGGGCGAGCAGTGCATTCAGCGTATTGAAGATCAACGAACTGCTCAGCAGCATGACCAGTACCCCCAACGCCACCAGCACCCCCAGGATCGCCAGAACTGTGGATGCCATGGGATGCTCGGTGGTCCGGTTGGTGTTCGTGCGATAGATCTGACGTCCGGTGCGCTCGAGCTTGTCCTCGACAAGAGCCGCCGCGGCCTCAATGACGGATTCATCATCGCCATCATTAACTTGGACATACAGGCGGTTGTAGGTTTCTTGGCCACCGAGCCACTCAACCGTGTCCAGCGTTACATAGCCTCGAGGCGGGGAAGCAAAGTCGCCCGCCGCGGACTGGTCGCCGACCTTACCCACAACCGGCAACCGGCGAATGCTGCCATCGCTTAGCTCTACGAGCGCCACATCGCCAGGGGTCAGGCCGGTATCGTTCATCCGGTCGTAGCGGACGATGAGCTCCCGATCGCTGGGATAGATCGTTCCCTCAAGCGGCGTCAGCAGATTGACGTCCGAAGTGATGAAATCATCAGCGGCATACACAGAGAGCGACCTCCAGCCTTCGCCATCCCGACTGACCCGCACGGACATCACATGGCGACCCTCTGCGCCGACCACTCCGGGAATTCGCTCGATCGCGCTGACCAGCTCGTCGTCAAAGGGGCCGGTGATGATTTCGATATTAGCCGGCTGTGACAAGGCGTAACTGACGGCAATGTCCTCCTCGATCACGCTGTAGGTAGTGACGATCGCACCGATCGCGAAGACACCTACAGCTATTGAAGCCACTACCAGGATCGTGCGAGAACGATCAGCCCGAAGATCCGCCACCACCTTGCGCCAACTCGGTCGCATGACGCTCAAGTTCATGCTGCGGCCTCGCCGGGACGACGCTCCGTCGGCATCGCATGATCAACGAGTTGACCATCGGAAATGGTGATCGTACGATCAGTGCGGCCAGTCACGGATGTATCGTGGGTGACCACTAGGATGGTCTTTCCGCGATCCGCAAGCTGCTGGAACACCCGGATGATCACATCCGCCGAACGCGTGTCAAGATTGCCCGTAGGCTCGTCGGCCACGATAAAGGGCGGGTCTGTGGCAAGCGAGCGAGCGATGGCTGCGGCCTGCTGCTGGCCATTGGAGACCGAGGCTGGCAGATCAAACCCGTGCTCTTCAAGGCCGACCATCCTAAGCAGCTCCGTGGCCCGCTCGGGGCGCTCACGCGGCGCGTACACGTTGCAGTAATCCATCGGCAGCATCGTATTTTCGAGCAGCGTGAGTGTCGGCAGGAGCTGGAAGAACTGAAAGACGATGCCAACGTTGCGTCCCCGCCACAACGCCCGAGCACTTTCGGACAAGCTGTAAATGTTCTGCCCACCGATCAAGACCTCTCCCGATGTGGGGTGGTCGATGCCAGTGAGCATGTTGAGCAAGGTGGACTTGCCGCTGCCTGACTTTCCCACCAGCGAGACAAATTCCCCGTATCCGATTTCCATGTCAACTCCACGGAGCGCTGTGAATTCACCGGCCGCGTTGACGTAGGTCTTGACAACATTTCGCAGCTGAATCGCGGGCTTGGACGTGTCATGGGTATTGTCCTTGTCGCTGCGGCCGTTGTAGGTCGAGAGCAAGTGAGTGTCGTCGGACTGTGCGACGTTCAATTCCGGAGAGAGCGGCCCAGTTCCATCGCCGTCATCTGATTCCTCCACGAGCTCATGGATCAGTTGGCCGTCAGAGATCGTCAGCCGTCGAGTAAAGCGCGGGCTCAGATCCACATCGTGAGTCACCATAATGACAGTCTTGCCTTGGTCCACCAGCCTGGCGAAGATATTGAAGATCCCCTCCGCGGTCACTGTGTCCAAACTACCGGTCGGTTCATCGGCGACGATCACGATCGGGTCGTTAACCAGGGCCCTGGCGATGGCGACGCGCTGCATCTGACCACCAGAGATCTGGGCAGGGAGCTTGTTGGCCTGTTCACTCAGTTCCACAACATCGAGCAGTTCCAATGCCCGTTCCCGGCTGATCGAGGGTTGGTATTTACCCGCAAACTCCAGAGGTAGCATGATGTTGTTCACAAGGTCCAACTGGGGCAGCAGTTCGAACGACTGATATACGATGCCCATGTTCTTGCCGCGCCACACCGCCAATTCGTCCTCGCTCATCTCGCCGATGGAGAGCGGTTTGTATGCTCCATTGGATCCGTTCTCGCTCTGTGGGAAGAACAACACCTCACCCCATGTGATTTCGCTGATACCTGAGATCATATTCAGCAGAGTCGATTTACCGGCGCCCGACTTGCCGACGATCCCGAGGAACTCCCCCTGGCTTACGTCGATTGAGACTCCCTTCAATGCCTCAAAGCCCCCAGCACCGGTTTCGTAGACCTTGCCGACATCCTTCAGCCGAAAAATCACGTTTGGTGAAGGAGTCACCTCTCTCACCGACGAGCTCATGAGACAACCGCCTCCTGCTCAGCGCTGACTGTTAGAGGAGCAAAAACAGAAACCAGCGCCTGGGCCAGCTCAGTGCATTCATCGGGTGTCATCTGGATGACCAGATTCTGATAGTGCTGGGCATGCTCCAACAGCATTTGCGACCACTCGTGATCGGTTGTCTCTTCCTGAACGAGGAGCCCGAACGCCAAACCGCCCAGCAAAGTCAGATTAGCTTGAGTATTCGCATCGTCGGTCGATAACACCTGGGGTAGGTAAGTCAGCAGGGTGTGTTGGCCAATCCGCTCTCTGAGCCGTATAGCGACGACCGTCATTACTTCCACGCAGTAGCGGATGTTGCCAGGGCTTTCTGGAGGAATCCGGGCTATGAGCTCCCGGGCCACATCCTTGTTGGGGAGATCATCCTGCCGGATTTTCTCCAGCACGAACTGGTTCAACTCGGCTTCATCCACGTCGGCCAATTTCAGTTGCTCGGCCATGTGCTTTCGCCGTTCAGCCAGCAATTTTGCTGGAGAGAAAAGCCGCGCCGCTCGCCCGGGTCCAGAGGCGCCTTCGGCCCGCCGATATTCGGAGGTGACCATGCCCTTTTCTTCCAGAAGGCACAACATGTCATAGGCTGTGAAAGGGCTCACGCCGAGGCGTTCGGCCAACAGGGAGTAGTGTATGGGGCCATCCCACTCCTTGCTGAGCTCTATCAGGTTTTCGACAAATTCTTCCTGCCGCCGTGTCAGTTCCATGCCAAATTTTCCAAAATATAAGAGTTACCAATTTAATCGGTTCAGGTCCAAGTATCAAGACCTCTCTGGTTATATTCATCGTGTTTTAATGAAGATCCGGAAAGTCTCCCAGACGGCGGCTCCTTCTAGGGCGGTTCGACCGGCCCGGACATGCGGTAGATCATGATTGCATGATGAAGTTCACCTCGAAACCCTTGGCAGTGAGAATCTCGCCGAATTTGGCTTCCGCGGATTTTGGCATACCAGTCCTGCAGGGCAAATGGGGTTCCTTGGTCGGGAGTTTGATCCTGGGCGTGTTTGTTAGCTTCTGGATCCTGCCGCAGTTCTTCAATAAGGGTAGCCCTCTAGCCGCCATGGGTGGTCTCAGCTTCTTTCCATTCTTTATCCTGATTGAAGTTGGCTGGTCTTTCATGACGAGCTGAGTCTTTAACAAGAGCGGCGGAAGATCTCTCATCGCGGGTTATGTTTATCACAGCGCATTCAACTACTGGACGGTTGTACTACTTGTGAACGCCTCCGTAATCAATGGGGAGTTCGTATTCGCCACCACCTTTGACAATACCCTTCTAAGGATCATCGCGGTGCTCATCGCACTGACCGCAGTTGGCTTCATCTTAGCGACTAAGGGCACGCTTGGCCATGTTCCACAGGGGAGGCCTAAGCTGCTTCAGAATTCGGCACTCCAGCCACCGATCAAGCCTGAGTAATCAAGCGCTAGTCCAACTCGACGCCGCCTAAGCACTCGCTGGAGCACTCTGTGAGCGGAGCCGGACCCGGCCTCACCTCATGCGAATGCGGGAATCGATCAGGCGTTCCCTCAACTACTCAGGTGGCTTGGAGATTGTTAAGATGTGGTAGGAGTAGTGAGAATACTGATTCTAAATACCTTCTTGCTGAACTTGAATTCGCCTTTTCGAACCGCCGATCGGTCGACATGAACCGCCCATCCAAGAACGAATCT
>JAPUGV010000167.1 GCA_027298025.1 Chloroflexota bacterium
AACTAAAGAGATAAAACTGGTGATTGGGAAATAAACGTAACGAACACGTTTGCCAGGTTCACCCAAAATTTCAGAAGAAACTAACTCAACCGGCTCACATGGCCACCGAGGTCAGCGATGCTTCATCTTGGGCAACGGACCGAGCCTTGGCAATACCGATTTGAGCTTGCTCCGAAACGAGGTGACGTTCGGTATGAACCGCATTTACCTGCTGTTCGGGGAGATGGGCTTTCAGACCACCTACTATGTGACCGTCAATACGTTGGTTATCGAGCAGAGCGCACAAGAAATAAGATCGTTGTCAATGCCGAGGTTTGTGACGTGGCGCGGCCGGCGATGGCTGGCTAGCGATCCGGACATCATCTTTCTGGACAGCGACTACACGGGCCCAGCCACATTTTCTGGCGACGTGACGGGAAGGGTGTACGAAGGCTCTACGGTCACCTACGTCGCACTGCAGATTGCCTACCATATGGGATTCGAAGAGGTGATCCTGACGGGAGTGGATCATAGTTTTTCGATTCAGGGGCCGCCCAACGTCACCGTAGTCTCCCGAGGGGATGATCGAGACCACTTCTCTCCCGACTACTTTGGCGAAGGATTCCGGTGGCAGCTACCGGATCTGGAGGCTTCGGAACACGCCTATCGGATGGCGCACGCGGCATTTGAGAAGGACGGGCGTAGGGTTCTCGACGCCACCAAGGGTGGCAAGCTAACCGTCTTCCCCAAGGTGGATTTCGACCGCCTCTTTGCGAGGATTTGACAAATTGGGACATTCTTATCCACATCCCGCAACCCGGGACAGAACTTCCTCGAATCGGTTGATTGGCAAGCTCTACATCGGTTTGGGTGTGATCCTGCTTGTTCCTGCAATGACCCATGCGTATGTCGGCTGGTTCTCTCGCTACATGGCCGATGACTACTGTACGGTGGGTGTGCTGCGTGTTTCGGGATTTACGCAGAGCCAGGTTTACTGGTATACGAGTTGGTCTGGGCGCTTTGCCTTCACTTTTTTTGTCAATGTCGCCGAGCTCATCGGCCCAGGCGTGGTTCGCTTTCTCCCGGCCGCCATCATCTTGTTGTGGCTGGCGGCGTTGGTCTTCCTCATTCACCGTATGCTGTATACACTGGGCTACCAATCCCACACAGGGATCGTGCTGAGCCTCGCTGCGGTAATTCTGCTTGGAACGCTTTGGGGCGCCCCTAATATCTACCAATCGATCTACTGGCAAACCGGTCTCCTCACGTATGTTGTTCCTCTCGTTCTGCTCTCTGGCTACTTGGGATGGCTGTTGCTCAGGCGACCGCGACAGCAGCTTGGCCGAGCCGGCTGGGCAATGATCGTAGCGAGCACAGCTATGGCTTTCGTGATAGGCGGCTTCTCCGAGACCAATCTCAGTCTCCAGACTCTCACCTTACTCATGCTGCTGATTGTCAGCATCTACCAGGTGAGAAGGGGATCGATTGTGGGAGATCGCTGGCTGATTGCCGGAGGGTTGGTAGGCTCTCTTGCCGCGGCGATATTGATAATCGCCGCTCCGGGGAACGATGTCCGACAAGGTCTAATGCCCACGCCATCGGGAATGGTCGAGTGGCTCGGCCGTACGGCTTGGGATGTCCTGCTTTTCGCCAACAGAGGTCTTCAAAGGTTAACACTCACGACCGCGCTTGTGACGATGGTGCCTCTTCTCTTGGCATTTTTCCCCGCAAGGGAAAACGCCCACCGATATCAAGGAAAGACCGGTGAGCTACGCAAATGGGGCACTCTTGTGCTCCTCATTCCCCTGACCACGGCATTTCTGATGTTCGCTACCATCGCACCTTATGAATATGCGGTCTCAACTTATCCGGATGGTCGGGTCCTTGTCACGACGCAATTCGTTTTGGTGGCTGGATTAGCGGCATGGGGATTTGTCGCGGGAATGCTCGCCAGAGCGGTTCTCCCTCTCTCGATTACGGCAAAGCCGGTTCTAATTGGAGCAGTATGGATAGCCGCACTAATCCCGATCTCAGTGGGTGTGGTGAGAGCCACCCGGCACTCCCTAGACCCGCTTGCTGACGCTCAGGAGTTTGCGATCACTTGGGACCAGCGCGACGAGACGATTCATCGGGCGGTCGAGAGAGGGGAAAAAGCGATGGCCGTACGTTCGCTCAACCATATGGGAGGGTTGGCGGAAATCGGTAGGGATCCAAACGAGTGGATAAATCGCTGCGTGGCCCAGACCTATGGATTGAAAACGGTCGAAGCGAAATAGCCGGATGTCCCGCAACGCCGCGCCTGGGAGCGCGCCTCCTCCCCTGGTTTCGATCGTCACCCCCTCTTTCAATCAGGCGCAATTCCTCGAGCAGGCGATCCGTTCTGTCTTGGCGCAAGATTATCCTCGCATAGAGCACCTGGTCATTGATGGCGGATCTACGGATGGCAGCCTAGATGTGATACAGCGCTTTCAAGCGGAGTTGGCTTATTGGGAGTCGGAGGAGGATCGAGGGCAAGCGGATGCCATCAACAAGGGGTTTCACAGGGCGCGAGGCGAGATTATTGCCTGGCTCAATTCGGACGATCTGTACCTTCCAGGAACGGTGAGTTCTGCAGTTAAGGCCCTTGAAGCCAATGCCGACATTGGGATGGTGTATGCAGATGGGCTGATGGTGGACGCGGATGTCAGGCTGCTTGACAAGCATTACTATCGCAACCTGAACTTGCTGGACTTGCTGAGTTTCGAGGTGATCCTGCAACCTACGGTATTCATGCGGAGAAGCGCATTGGAGGAAGTTGGCTACTTGAGCCATGAATATGATCTAATACTGGACCACGATCTCTGGGTGCGAATTGCCAGCCGCCATGCGATTCAGCATATTCCGGCCTTTTGGTCACTTGAGCGGACCCATCGGGAGGCAAAGACAATTGCGCAATCGAGGGCTTTTGTGAGCGAGGCACGACGACTGGTAGCATGGGCTGAACGCACGCCCGAATTCAGGGATCTTGCACAGCGTGAGACCAGGCGGATTCACGCCGGTCTAAATGTATTTATTGCTAGACGCCTCTTAGATTCCGGGGAACCCTCCCTGGCGTTTCGACATCTGGCGCGGGCCGCAACGCTGCATCCTCCCACGGTGCTTCGCTACTGGTACAAGGTGGTCCAGGCCAGCCTCAGCGCGCGTGGGCTCGGTGCGGCGTTTGAATGGTACCGGAGGACTCGGCGACGGGTCCTCTTCCGCGGCCGAAGGGTTGTGTGGTCAGCGGCGGCGGAAGGCGCTTCGGCCGCAGACTCACCTAGGCACAAAAGCGGTGGGAAGGGCTACTGAACCCTGGTCGTGAGGTTGGGTTAAGGTCAATGGACGACCGCGCACCGCTTGTGTCTATTGTGACTCCTTCATTCAATCAATCTGAATTCCTTGAGGCAACCATTCAGTCGGTATTAGAGCAGGACTACCCCCGAATCGAATACATCCTAATGGATGGGGGTTCGACAGACGGGAGCTTGGACATCATCCAGCGCTATGCGGATAGGCTGGCGTTTTGGGTCTCAGAGCCTGATCTGGGCCAAACCGATGCCATCAATAAGGGCTTTGCCCGCGCAGGTGGCGATATTCTTGCCTGGCTGAACTCAGACGATCTATATGATCCGTGGGCCGTTTCGGAGGCGGTCCAATTCTTGAGCAGCCATCCCGAAGTCGGGATGGTGTACGGAGCGGCATACTACATTGATGAGCTTGGGAGCGTAATTGCACGCTATCCGGCCCGGCAAACGGACTACAAGCGTCTACGGAGAGGGATCGCCACGATTCCACAGCAAGCCTCCTTCTTTCGGGCCATACTCTGGGATCAGGTGGGACCGCTGGACCCAAGCTTCTATTACGCGATGGACTACGATCTGTGGGTCCGTATCGCCGCCCGTGCGCCCATTGCCTTTATCGACAAGCCTTGGGCAAGATTCCGTCTGCACGGACAATCAAAGTCGTTGCGTGAGGCCTATCGCTGTTGGCCTGAGATGGTCCGGGTGCATTTTCGGGATGGCGGCAGCAAGATCTCCGTTCTGTACGCCAAGTACCTGCTGCGTCGCTTGGTCGAGCCGCTGATGCCGTGGCGTATGAGGGCAAGGATCTGGAAATACAAGTTGGAGGGTCTGTGGCGATCGGATGGATCTCTGTGAGGTTTGGGGCTTCCCGCGGATCTGGCATTGCTTACCGTCGTAGCTCCGCGGACGGCGGTAGCGGAAATAGCGCTCCTCTTGCGGTGCCGATCCAGCAGCGCAGTCTTGAAGCAGCCACATGCGAGTTCTGATCCTCCACATGCGGTACTGGCCGGACGCCACCGGCACCGGACCCCTGGTCAAAGAGCTGGCCGATGATCTTGTTGCCATGGGGGAGCAGGTCACCGTCGTGACCAGCGTTCCACACTATGGCCGAGGTGAACCCACAACGGCGTACCGCGGGCGGGTCTTCTACCGGAGCAATGAATCCGGGGTAGACGTCTTGAGGACAGCTTCATTAGGATCGACGTTATCGAGCCCAGCAGCCCGCGCGATAGATTATTGGGCCTTCACCCTGCTGGCGACCCTTGCTGGCCTTGGGAGTAGCAGGCCAGATGTAATTTTGTGCATAGCGCCGCCATTCACAGTCGGATTAGCAGGCTGGATTATTCGTTTGCTCAAGCGAGCAC
>JAPUGV010000168.1 GCA_027298025.1 Chloroflexota bacterium
CGTGCCCGCTCCAACGACACCGATCGTTATGAAGATCCCGAGCAGAAGCAAATAGTTTCGTTGCATAGTTCTGTCCTCTCCTTATTGTCAATTCAACGGATCAAGTCTTCTAACCCCAGCCCCTCCTGAATACACCGAGCCTCACTCGTGGCGCAGCGCCGCAATTGGGTCGAGTCGCGAGGCGCGTAAGGCAGGATAGAGGCCAAAAACCACGCCGCTGAGTAGCGCCACGCCAAAGGCGAGCGGCAGGCTTGTCGGCGCCAGCAACGCAACGCCTTCGTTTAGCGACGCGGCCAATGGGATGCTAAGGACGCCGACCGAGGCCCCAACGATGCCGCCAAAGGCGCTGATCAGCACGGCTTCCAAGAGGAACTGGAACAGTATGTCGCGCGGCTCGGCGCCTACCGCCATTCGGATGCCAATCTCGCGAGTTCGCTCAGTTACGCTTACGAGCATGACGTTCATGATGCCGATCCCACCGACGACGAGTGAAACAACAGCCATCGCCGTCAGCAGAAAGGCGAATGTACGGGCCGACTCCTGTTGGGCACCCAGTATGTCCCGTCGCGTGGTCAACTCGAAATCGTCCTTGTAGAGTCCATCTTCTCTCCTTTCGATGCTGTGACGGTCGCGTAGGTAGGTCCTAATCTGATCGCTGGCCTCGCGCATTTGGCCTTCGTCGCTCACTCGCGCCGCCAGAGAGATAGAAGGCTCTTGATCAAACAGGATCCTGATGGCGGTGCTGATCGGCATATAGAAAGTTTCGTTGGGGCGCAGTCGATTGCGCAGTGCCGGGTCGGTAACTTCGAGCTCGGTTAGCACCCCGATCACCAAGCAGCGGCTCCGGTTAACCCAGACCACCTGGTCCAACGGATGATCTCCTTCGAACAAATCTCTGGCAGTCTTGTTCCCCAGCACGCAGACCTCCGCGCCACCAATTACCTCGGCCGGCGTGAAGAACCTCCCGAGCCACAGAAAGGAGTCTTGAGTCAAGCGCTCCCCTTCAGACCACTCGACGGGCTGAACACGCAGTGCCCTAGCTTGGCGGCGAAGAGTCTCAGCACCGGCGCCTGTCACCACAAGGTCCAGGACGTTGCGCCCCCGTCTAACTTTGCCTTCACCGGAGATAGACAAGGTGACACTCTCAACTAAGTCGACTTGGCTCGGCATGTTCAGACCTTCCTGGTAGGAAAGGATCTTTCCCACTGGGCCGAACTCACCATTCTCAAGGGCTTGCTTGGCACTGATCTGCACGACGTCCGAACCCAGGCCTCGAAAGGTGGCCTCCACGGCGGCCTTAGCACCGTTCCCGAGCGCCAGCATGCCGATCACCGAGGCTACGCCAATGATGATGCCCAGCGTAGTCAATCCGGCTCTGAGCTTGTTGGCCTCAAGACCACGCAGAGCGGTTTGACCCAATTCAGTCGGCCGCATCATTGAGACTCCCATCAAGAACAAGCCCGTCCATCATCCGCATGGACCGCTGGGCGAACGCGGCGATGTTACGATCATGGGTGACCATGAAAATGGTTCGGCCTTGCCGGTGCAGGTGTGCGAGTAATGACATGATGTCTTCCCCGGTGGCGCTGTCGAGGTTCCCAGTCGGCTCATCGGCCAGGAGCAGGGTAGGATCGGCAACCAGCGCCCGGGCGATAGCGACCCGCTGACGCTCGCCGCCGGAGAGCTCGGACGGCGCGTGATGGGCGCGTTCTTTCAGGCCAACGGAGGTCAATGCCTCAAGCGCCCGCTCCTTGATGCCTCTGGCCGAGCCGCGATACATCAGCGGGAGCGCAACGTTTTCCAGGGCGCTTATCCGAGGCAGCAGGTTATAGGATTGGAAGACAAATCCGATTTGAGCGTTCCGCAGCCGGGCGCGATCCCTCAGCGACAAGCGGCTGGTATCCTTGCCGTTCAAGAGGTAGGAACCCGCGGTCGGGCTATCTAGGCAGCCCAAGAGGTGCAAGAGGGTCGATTTTCCGCTTCCGGAGCTTCCCATGAGCGATACGAATTCCCCCTTCGCGACCCGCAGCGTCACACCGGCGAGCGCTCGAACCTCCGTCGCTCCAAGCCGGTAGACCTTGGTTAGATCCTGCGTTTCAATCACCCACGGGGTTCCTGGGCGAGTGCTGTCTGATGCTCGACTCATTCCGCGACCACCTGTTCGCCCTCTTTCAAGCCATCGACGATCTCGACCCGAACATCGCCGCGCATTCCAACTTTGACGGTTCGGTCCTCAGAGTGATCTCCAACCCAGACGCGGACGATTGCAAATCCATCCGAGTTCGCCCTCACAAGGGCCCGAGGCAGTGTCAGGACTTCCGCCCTTTGGTCCAGGAGAACTGAAACATCGGATGTCATGCCCGGCACCAGTCCCTCAGGGATGGCATCCAGCGTAATCAAGATGTGGTAGAGCGGACGCTCGACCTCGATGCGCCTGGGGACAATTCGAGACAAAACGCCTGCAGTCTTGACTTCAGGTAGCGCGTCGAAGAAGAGCTCTGCTGGCTGACCGACCTCGATGAGGGGAAGGTCCTCCTCGATCACACTGGCTCGCACCTCGAGGGCGGAAGGGTCTCCCATCAGGATCACGGGGAGGCCGGGAGACAATATGGCTCCAGGGGTAGACAAGATGTCCAACACAGTCCCATCGAATGGGGCTCGCAATTCGGCGCCGGCAAGGCTCTCCTCGGCCTGGGCGAGTTGGGCCTGCGCGAGGTCGACGCGCGCCTCAGCAAGCGCCAGCTCAAGAGGGTCTGGGCCATCCGTAAGCATTTCCCACCGCCATTCACTCCATTGCAGCTGCGCTTCGGCCAAGCTGACCTCAGCATCCAGCATCGCCTGCTGTATATCCGTGGGATGCCCCGTGTACCAGTTTAGGCTGGACAACGCTAGCCTATAGCGTTGAACGGCTGCTGCGTAGTTCTTGTAGTCCTGGGCGTGTTCCGAATCGTCCGATGAAAACTTGTTTGCATCTCTTTCGGTCCTCTCCATGGCATCTTTGGCCAAGGCCATCTCCGCCTTGGCGGCCCGCACCGTCGTGCTGCTGCCTCGGTTACCCTCTTGCTGGTACTGCCACTTCCGCTCCGCGTCCCTCAAGGCATCCCTTGCGTTAGCGAGCTCGAGCTGCGCATCCGCCGCCGCGAGAGCCGAACCGGCATGTAGTTCTTCCACCGTTCGCTGGGCGTGTAGCACATCCACACGCCGTGCGGCCACCAGCTCTTCCAGCTCGTTGAGGTTTGCCAATCTGGCCAGCAGCTCACCTTCCTCGACAATGTCTCCTGGCCGCACGCTTAACAATGCCAGCTGGCCAGAGGCACCCATTGTCAGGAAGACCTCGTTCGTGCCTATCACCTGAGCTGGAGCGGTTACGGTCCTCTGCACGTCCCCACGGGTCACCGGCACGGTAACTGGCGCCTGTGCCGGGTTGCTAGCCTCGGCTTGCGCGCTACGATGTCCGAGATATGCCATCGTAGCGATAAGGATGGATGCAAAACCGATTAGGAGAGTGACGTTTCGACGTTTCATCGCGCTGAACCTAAAGATTAGATGGTGAGAGGGTAGAGTTGCTTCATTGCGAATCGATTTCGGGAGGATTACAGATTAGAAATGCGTGCGAGATGATCGAAGTCAGGCGTCGGGGCGTGGAAGATGAGACTGAATGCGTTTCGAGAAAAGCAATTAGTGGGAGAGTGGTCCTAACGAGCGGAGCAGATCAGCGATTTTTGG
>JAPUGV010000169.1 GCA_027298025.1 Chloroflexota bacterium
CGCGACGGCGAGGGCGCCTCAAGGTTCCTAACCTTGTCCGTGGTGGGCGCGCCCGATGAAGAGGCCGCGGTGCGGGTCGCAAAAACCATCGCCACCTCTCCACTGGTAAAGACCGCTTTAGCCGGTGGCGATCCAAACTGGGGCCGGGTCCTGGCCGCGGCCGGTCGTGCCGGCCTCGAGCTCGACCCGAGCCGGATCGCGCTTTGGATTGGCACCGAGCGTGACGGCGAGCTACAGTTGGTTCAGGCTGGCGAAGCCGCCGACTGGGAAGAGTCCGCTGCCGCGTCGATCCTGGCTGAACCTGAGATCACCATGCGGCTTGACTTAGGACTGGGCGCAGCGTCGGCCACCATCTGGACCTGCGATCTGACCCACGAGTATGTTTCGATCAATGCGGACTACCGGACCTAACGAAGGGCAACGAGCATGAGGCTGTGGGGAAGTAGGATGGGCAAAGATCCGAATCCTGCTTTCACTCGGCTCAACGCAAGCTTTTCTTTCGACCGCCGCCTGTACGCCGAGGACATCGACGCCAGCCAGGCGTGGGCACGCGCACTCGAAGGCGCACAGGTATTGACGGAGTCCGAAGTCGATGCCATCGTCGTGGGGTTAGAGGAAGTGCGCGAAACGCTCGGGGGCCCCGCATTCGATCCGCTCCCGACCGATGAGGACATCCACACTGCCGTCGAACGTCTGCTGACGGAGCGCATCGGGCCGGTGGCGGGCAAGCTGCATACCGGGCGCAGCCGGAACGATCAGGTGGCGACCGACTTCCGGTTGTGGGTGATGCGCGCCTGCGACCGGATGGTTGATGCAATTCTGGGTCTGGCCAAAGCTGTCGTTCAAAGCGCAGAGGCCGGTGTCGACCTGCCGATGCCGGGTTACACGCACATGCGGCCAGCTCAGCCGATCACCTGGGGCCATTGGATGCTTTCTGCATTCTGGCCGCTCCTCCGCAACAAAGACCGGTTCGCCCGGGCCTACGCCTCCGCATCGGTATTGCCGCTCGGCTCGGCAGCCCTCGCAGGCACGGCTTATCCGATCGACCGCAAGGCGATTGCCGATGATTTGGGCTTCGAATCTGTAAGCCCCAACAGTATCGACGCCGTATCTGACCGGGAGTTCGCCGTGGAGTACCTGTTCGCGTCCGCGATGCTGGGGGTTAACCTCAGCCGTCTGGCGGAGGGGCTGATCCTGTTCAGTGGTCCAGAGTATGGATTTATCGAGCTCGACGAGGCCTATACCACCGGCTCCAGCTTAATGCCCCATAAGCGGAATCCCGACGCATTGGAGCTAACTCGCGGCAAATCCGGTCGGCTGGTCGGCCATTTGACTGGATTGCTAATGACCCTCAAAGGCCTTCCCTCCGCCTACGACAAAGACCTGCAGGAAGACAAACAACCGGTTTTCGACGCTCACGACACATTGCTCGAGGTGCTGCCGGTGCTTGGCGGCCTGATCGAGACGCTGGAGCTGAATCCCGAGCGAATGGTGGCCGCCATCACGCCCGAACTATTGTCGACCGATCTGGCCGACTACCTGGTGGGTAAAGACGTGCCGTTCCGAGAAGCGCATGAAGTTACCGGCAGAGTCGTAAGGCTGGCAGAGGAGAAACAGGTCGCGCTGGATCAGCTTCCCTTTCAGGAGCTGAAGGCACTGGACGACCGCTTTGAGGACGATGTGGTCAAGATCTTCAACTTGGAAGCGGCGCTTGAGCGGCGGAGTACCCTTGGTGGCACGGCGCCCAGCGCCGTCAAGGCCCAGCTGGATGCTGCCAGGGAGATGCTGATCAGGGTGTAGCGAGGGATCGGGCGAAAATTGCGGCGCCGGGATGAGTTAACACGGGCTGCGACGACCCTGCGCGGTATGAGTCTTATCGGTGTACCGATGGTGTCGCACCAATAATTGTCCCAGTCATGCCTAACCGCAACGTCACCTTACGCGGGATGTACCTTGCCCGGAAACGGATCGCTTCACTCATCAGACGCACGCCACTAGAAGCCTCCCTACCGCTGTCAGAAGCCCTCGGCACCAGGGTAGTCCTAAAGCTCGAGAACTTGCAGGCAACCGGCTCGTTCAAGATTCGCGGAGCCGCCAACAAGGTGCTCAGCCTATCCGACCAGGAACGTGCGGCCGGTATTATCACCGTCTCTAGCGGCAATCATGGCAGAGCGGTTTCAACCGTCGCACAGAGCCTAGGAGTCCCTGCCGTGGTATGTATCTCGGAAGCCGTCCCGGCCAATAAACTTCAGGCTATCGAGAAATTGGGAGCGGAGGTACAGATCGGAGGCGCGACCTACGACCATGCGGCAGCGCTTGCCGCCCGCTTGGAGACCGAGCGCGGTCTATCCATGGTTCACCCGTTCGATGATCCATTTGTCATCGAGGGGCAGGGAACCATCGGCCTGGAATTACTGGAAGACTACCCCGAGATCGATACCGTCCTGGTCCCGCTATCCGGGGGCGGACTGCTCTCCGGCGTCGCCTTTGCGCTGAAAGCTGCCGACCCATCCATTCGCACCGTTGGAGTTTCGATGGATCGCGGTCCAGCTATGATCGAAAGCCTTCGTGCGGGAACCATCGTGGAAGTTCACGAGGATCCTACACTAGCGGATGCTCTTGCAGGAGGGCTCGGACCGAGCAACGCCTACACATTCGACCTGATCCAGGAGCTCGTGGATGATACCGTCCTGGTCACTGAGCAGGAGATTGCCCAGGCCATGACCTTTGCGTTTGAAGAACATCGCGTTGTGGTTGAGGGAGGAGGCGCCGTTGGCGTCGCCGCCCTTCTTTCTGGAAAGGCAAAGCCCTTAGGACGAAATGTCGCGGTTGTGATCAGTGGGGGCAATGTTGAGCTGCCCCTTCTATTGGATGTCGTGCAAGGCCGCACTCCTGGCCGCGAGCAGCAAGGCCAAGCTCTGTAAAGTTAAGGAGTGCGCATGAAGGTTACGATCTTGACAGAACTAGAAACTAGTTAGGAGAGCAATCAGATGAGTCGGGATTTTGTGCCATTTGCACTCGAGCGAATGATGTCGGTGTGGGAGAACCAGGTTGATTACAACCTATCGGAGAGCGGCGTAGTCCCCGTCACGACCGAAGAGCTAGTCCAAGATCCGAATCTAATCGAGGATCTGCTCACAACCGGGCTCAACTATCCGCAGTCGAACGGCACCCTCGAGCTGCGGGAGAATATTGCCGCCCTCTACCCGGGCGCTACGCCGGACAATATTATCGTTACGACCGGAGCGGCGCAGGCGAATTTCACCACCCTTTGGACCCTCATGGAGCCGGACGACGAAATCGTTGTGATGCTTCCCAACTACATGCAAATCTGGGGTATCGCTAAGAACTTCGGGCTAAAGCTCAAGACATTCGCGCTTACAGAGGAGCTCAACTGGGCCGCCGATGTTGAAGAACTCGATCGCTCCGTGACGGACCGGACGAAGCTCATTGCGGTCTGCAATCCGAATAACCCCTCGGGCCACATCATGACGCCGGAGGAAATGGACGCCGTTGTTTCGGCGGCCGATCGAGCGGGAGCGTGGCTGATGGCAGATGAGGTGTATGCAGGCGCGGAGCGAGTGGTCGAAGAGCCCACGCCGTCGTTTTGGGGTCGTTATGACAAGGTGCTGGCGATGGGCAGCATGTCAAAGGCCTACGGCCTGCCGGGACTGCGCCTTGGCTGGGTGGTGGCACCGCCGACAACCGCCGAGCAGATTTGGGCCCGTCAAGACTACGTCACGATCGGCAACACGATGCTTGCGAATATCCTGGCAGCTCATGCACTCTCTCCAGAGGTGCGCCCCCGCCTCCTCGCTCGAACGCGCGATTATATTCAGCGGGGCTACAAGAACTTTGAGCGCTGGGCGCAGCGACATGACGGGCTATTCTCTTGGGTGCCGCCGCAGGCTGCGGCAATCGTTTTTGTGCGCTATCACGTGGAGGCCAGCTCAACAGAATTATGCGAGCGCCTCATTCACGAGCACAGCACATATGTCGTACCGGGCGACCATTTTGGGCTGGATGGACACATGCGCATTAGCTTCGGCCATCCGGAAGACTATCTCCTCGAGGGCCTCGACCGCGTGGCGGCAGTGATCGAATCGGCTCGTTAGCCGATCAAATTGCACGATCCAAACCTGAGCCGAATTTCCACGAGCGGTTCCACTGAGTCCAAAAACGCAAAGCCCGGGGGCTTTGCGTTTTTTTTCTTGGCTTACTTCCCTGAATACGGGATCTTCAGGGTTTGGGCCCCCGATCCAATGGGCGGGAGCCGCGTTCTCAGGAGATGTAGACCGACTGGGCGTTTCTCTTAGGAGAGGATCTGATCCAGGAAGGCTTTTGTCCTGTCTTGTTTTGGGTCGTTGAAGAGTTCTTTTGGGCTCCCCTCCTCGATGATGCGTCCTTCGTCGAGGAACATCATTCGATCCGCGCATGCCTTGGCGAATCCCATCTCATGCGAGACGACCACCATGGTCATTCCCTCTCCGGCTAAATCGAGCATCACGTCAAGGACTTCTTGGATCATCTCGGCGTCAAGCGCGGATGTCGGCTCGTCAAAGAGCATGATCCGAGGATTCATGGCCAGCGCCCTGGCAATCGCCACCCTCTGCTTTTGCCCACCTGAGAGTTGGTTCGGGAAAACATCGGCCTTTTCGGGGATGCCAACTCTTTTCAGCAGAGCTAGTGCAACCTCCAACGCCTCTTCTTCGCTCCGCCCACGCACGACCTTCTGTGCGAGGGTGATGTTTTTAAGGACTTTCAGGTGTGGGAGTAGGTTGAACAGCTGAAAGACAATTCCCACCTCGGCACGCACCTGGTCTATGTTGTCCCCGGCTTCAATGAGGGGGATTCCATCGACGACGATACTCCCACTGTCAATGGTTTCCAGGTGATTTATGCAGCGCAGTAGGGTGCTCTTGCCGCTCCCGCTGGGCCCGAAGATGAAATAGACCTCACTCCGCCTTATCCTGAGGCTGACGTCGGTAAGCGCCTTCACATCATCGAAGGTCTTGTAGACATTCTCGATGATGATGATGTCATCGTTCGTCCCGCCGGGGGATGCGTTATCTTTCAAATTCCATTCTCTTTTCCATCCTCTTTACCAGAAACGACAGCGAGAGGGTAAGAATCAAGTAAAGAAAGGCCACGGTGCCCAGACTTTCCCAGGAACGGAAGGTACGAGCCCTGTGCAGCTGGCTCACATGCGTAAGCTCGCGTACCGCCAGGATCGAGACTAAGGAGGAGTCCTTCAACATGGAGATGAAATCGTTCCCCAGCGGGGGCAGAACCGTACGGATGGCCTGTGGCAGGATAATATAGCGCATAGCCTGGAAATGGCTCATCCCTAGCGAGCGGGCTGCCTCCATCTGTCCTCGCTCAATCGATTCGATGCCTGCGCGAAAGACCTCCGCTTCGAAAGCACCATATGCAATCGTCAGACCCGCGATCGCCCGGTAAATCATAGGTATCTGCCGGATCTGAAGCCGGGCGAAAAAATTGCCTAGGTTGGCTAGGGGGCCTATAGTCTGTAGGGCTCCTCCCGCGCCGTTTAGAACATCGATGGCGGCGGGTGTGATCACGAAGGCGACGAAGTAGAGCTGCACTATTATCGGGATTCCACGTATGACCTGGACGTAGAGCGAAGACAGATTCTGGAACACCTTGTTGCTCGAAAGTATCCCGAGGCCCGCTAGCAGTCCTATCACCAGGGCAATCGCAAATGAACTGAGGCTCAGGATGATCGTGAGC
>JAPUGV010000017.1 GCA_027298025.1 Chloroflexota bacterium
CATCGAAGTACCGCCACGTCTTACGTGCGATCCTGCGCAGCATGCGCCGATCATCTTCGGAGATGCGTTCCATCGGCCGCCGCAGCTTGCGGCGGGCGTTCATCCGCCAGACGATTGCCGGGCTAACCAGCCACGCGGCCAGGAACGGTCCCGCTGTCCACAAACTCTGAGGCTGGAAGGTCCACAATAACGCCCCCACCACGATAGCCAGCAGGCTGCTGAGGCCGACGCCAAGGGCCATCGGGCTAGCGCGTCCGCCTCGCTCCCAGGCCGCCATTTGCGCGGTTGTCCACTCCAGCAGCATGCGCCGACTGACCCAGCGTCTATACCAGACGCGCGCGATGGCATCTAGTGCGATCAGGGTCTGGTGGGGAATCAGGGAGGCCTCTACCAACGACCGCACCAGGCTGTGTCCGAGCTCCAAGCGTGCGAGGCGCCGCCCCCCCGGAACGCGGCGGGCCCACGTTGTGAGCCGCACAAGAGGTTGAAAGAACACGAGAACTGCCGTCACCAGCCCGGCTATTGCGGCCAGAAGAGGATTCAGCAGCCACGCGGTGGTCAAGAACGAGAGCAACCCAAGCGGGACCAGGCTGCGACGTAGGTTGTCGAAGACTTTCCAACGACTAAGTACGGAAAGCGGATTGCGAGCACGACCACCATCGGGCTTCGGAACCCAGGGCAGGAACCAGTCAGAAATCTGCCAATCCCCTCGGATCCACCGGTGCTCGCGGCGAGCATATGTGCGATAGTCTGGCGGAAACTCATCGAACAGCTCGATGTCGGTGGCTAGGGCTGTTCGCACATGCACACCTTCGAGCAAGTCGTGGCTAAGGATCCGTCCGGTGGGGAAGCGACCTGAAAGGATCCTATGGAACACGCGTGGGTCGTAGATGCCTTTCCCATGATAGGAGGCTTCTCCGGTTAGATCCTGGTACACATCGGATACTGCCGTGGTGTAGGGGTCGGTGCCGACGGGGTCGTTGAACAGGCGAGCAAAGAAACTCTGTGTGGCGCTCGGCAGCGCTGTGCTGACTCGGGGCTGGATGATGCCGTAGCCTCTCACAAGCCGGCCGTTCGGCCCTACTTGGGGTTCGTTCAGCGGGTGCGCCAGGGTCTCCACCATCCTCCTGGCACTGTCGGTTGTTAGCACGGTGTCGCTGTCAAGCGTAATAACAAACCGGACCGTGCGCAGCTTTTGCGCGTCCCCCACTTTGACGTAATCCTCTTCCGTACGCGGCGATGCGCCCGCAATGAGGCGGTTCAGGTCCTCCAGTTTTCCTCGCTTGCGCTCCCAGCCAATGAACTGTCCTTCTGTCTCGGCCCACTCCCTCGACCGCATCAGGAGGTAGAAGCGATCCGATCCATGCCGGTCGTTCAGCTGTTGGATGCGCTCAATGGCATGCTGGAGGAGTCGATCGTCCTGCTCCTTGTTCTCAAATTTCGCGTCTGCAAAGTCACCAAACAGCGCATACAGCAGGTTTTTATCGGGGTTAGTGAAGAAGCAGATCTCAAGTTTTTCCACCTCCTCATCCACCGTGCGTAGACCGTCGAGCACCACCGGAACCACGACCAATGTACGATACGCGTCGCCGATGCCGCGTTTGCCAAACGACATCTTGGGCAACGTCCACGGTGGCAGGATTCGCGTGACGAGGAAGTTGATCAATTGGGAGGCCACCTGGCTGGCCGGAATCAGACTCACCAGGATCAATAGGGTTAATTCGAGAGTTCCGATGCCCAAGCGCATCCCGAGCAAACCCAACCCGGCCACAACGGACAGGCTTGCCAGCATCAGGCTGCCCAGATAGAGCGACGTGTGGTTCGTGCGCACCCATTGGAGCGCGCGTATCCGCGGCATCTCCTGGACCCCCAGCCGATTTAGGAGAGAGGGACGTTCGGCATCAATGAGGTAGTACCCTACGTGGCGCACCGGCGAGAGCGGAGTGGAGTCCGCGGTGGCCCCCATCGCCAGCGTTAGGGCTTCTTCGGCGACACGGGTCTCTGCCAGGCCGGCCTTCTTCGCGATGACTTCAATCGCGTTCCGGTAGCGATCGCGAGTTTGAAAGTCCATCCTGCCGTACACTCCGTCCGGATCGCGTCGCAGGATCTGCTCCACTGCGCTTTGACCTTCGAAAACCTCTCTCCAGTCCAAGCGAGAGAGGTTGCGCAGGCTGGTGATGGCATTGCTTAGATAAAGCTGGAGCGCGGCTTGACGCGACTGCTCCTGCTCGGAAACCGCCCCGAGTTGCTGACCGAGACTGCGCTGAAGCCAACTCTGGACTGGAACCAGAACGAGTTCCTCATCGTGAAGATGCCCCAGCAGGTACAAGCCAAAATTGGACGAGGGTTCGGGGAAGCTGCGAGAGAGTTGGGCCATCGCCAGGAACAGTTCATCCGCATCGCCGCGCGCGACGACCAGCAGCCGATAGGCCCAGAATTCCGCCAGCTCTGCCTCATGCATCCGTCGTCGAACCTCGAGCGCGCGCCGGCGGATATTCTCGATCAGCACAATGCGCAGCATGAGCGGCATGGCCCACAGTTCGGCCGAGGATAGATCGGAGGAATGCTGGTAGGCCTCGAGAAAGGCACTGATATCCCTAACCTCCAGGTGGGCCTCCGAATGACGCACCAGCTCCTTGGCCAATCGGTACACTCGCGGCTCGAACTCCGGTTCACCGCCGCCCTGCTCAGCTTCGACAACCGGGAGTTCATGATAGAAGTGCTTGCTCAGATTATGTTGCACTACTTGGATGTGCCCCTCAACCAAGTAGATGTTGTCTAAAATCCACTCCCCGCCCGGGTAGAGCGGCACCTCCGCTCGCTTCGCCGCTCGCAGGTCCTCCTGCACCGAGATGATGACCCGGCGATTTTCCTTCAAAGTCTCCAGCAGAGCTTCGCCATTCCTGGGGCTTGGACGTGGGTCGTGCTCGCGGCCGAGGTGCCGTGCATGGGCCTGGAGCTGTGCGAAGGTCATGGGCCCGCCCATTAGCCAGCGAAGCTCCTGCTCGCCGTCCACTGAAGGCGGCACCAGATACACAGGCGGATGAGGGTCGGCGATGCCTCGCAGAGCACTTATCGCTCGGCTCAATTGGGCTCGATCGGCTTGGAGCAGGAGCACGACCTCGTCAGACGCGAGCCAGTGGGGAGCTTCAGCAAATTGACTGGCCACGTGCGCGCGGTTGACCGTCCAGGCCACCAGCCATCCCACCAGCGCACCAATCGGGATAGCCATGATGGCAAACCCAATCGGAAATTCGGTCATGATCGCGGCGGTTGAAAGGGATGCGACGGCCGCAACCAGCGCTCCGGCTCCGACCCAGAGAAACGTCCGATGCCATCTCAGAGAGGTCAGGCGTAAGGCACCGGCCTGGGTCCGGAACGCGACCGCCGTCCGAGCGAGGCGCCTGGTCTCGAGCGCGCTTAGCGCTCGAACTGCCTCACCCTTTGTTGTGAAATAGCTAAGGAGAATTGGGAGCTTATTCAACTAGCGCTCGGCATTCGACTTTCCTTGGCGGGTTCGGCGAGCCAGTCGCGGATATCCGGAATATGCCGCAGGTAGTGCTCGTAGGTATTGCTGGCCAGCAGCTCCCAAGGCTCCCAATCCTCGGGCATTTGGTCGAAGCGGGAGGGATCGACCAAATCCTCATCTGCGAGCTCGCTGACTAGCGCCCACAGCCGCTCGAACAGCCGATTAGATTCGGCAAGGACCTCATCAAGGGGCAGGTCCTTACCTTCCTCATAGATGGGCACATTGCGCTCGTCCGTCGGCAGTTGCCAGAGTTCCGAACCCATGAGCGCCCGCTGCTTAAGCAAACCCACCATCTCCCGTTCGTACCAGTTGACGTGAGCGATGACGTCCTTGACGGACCACCCTCTGGGCAGACCCGGCTCGAGCATTCGATCCTCATCCACTTCTGCCAGCACCCGTTCCCACTTGGCGCGATCTTTGCGCCAGGCATGTTGAAACTCCCGCACATTCATATCAGGTCTTGAGTCTCTCCATGACGACCACGGGGATCAGTCGGTCGGTCCGTTCCGGATATTCAGCATAGCTTGGATCAGCAACGATCACCTCCGCCCAGAGTCGGTCCCGCTCCTTACCCTGAGTGACTCGGGCGACGGCGGCAAATTGCGAGCCCGCAACGTCCACTGTTGCGGTTGGATTTGCCCTAAGATTCAAATACCAGAGCGGATGAGAATCGCCTCCTGCATTCGATGCCACAATTGCATAGTCATCGCCTACAGGGAAAGCGTTAAGCAACACGCTGCGCGGCTTGCCACTCTTGCGGCCAATGGTTGTCAGACGAATGATTTGGATCCCCATCAATCTTGATCCGAGCCGGCCTCCGGACCACTCATAAATCCACCGGTGGCCCTTCCAAAACGCAGATAGCAGCGCCGAGCGCCTGGCAGCAGGCATCGATCTAGCCCCTCATCTCCGACAAGTAAACCACGATATCCAGATCACGCGGTGAATGTCCGCAGTTCGTCAACATGACCGCCGCTTCGCTCCGGTGCTGAGTCTGATGGTTTACCTGATGTGCGCTCAGCTGCGAAAGAGGATAGGCCCTTGAGTTTCCCCCCGTCTTTGTATAGGAAATGACCTTTGCCAGTTGGTCTGGCTGCAAGCGGTCCAAATACTGACGCGTGTCGATCTCGATCTCCTTCCAGCGATTGCGAAGGGAGGCCAGATCGGGGAAGTCCGCGCTTTTCATCATCGCCGGAGGAGAGGTTCCCTGCCAGCGCTCTAGCCAGATCCACTGACCGGTCATGGTATGCACAAAAGTGTTGCGCAGGGAGCCGTGGCTTGGACCGACGTTCTCAAGAAATTGATCTTCAAAGAGGTTTCCGGCCGTTTCGAGAATGCGCTGGTTCGCCCAAGCGCTGTAGTCGTAGAGTGGGCGGATGACCTCAGTTATCATAATGCCTCCTTAATAGGTGAGGGTTCGATTGTGAATAAGAATGCGAAAGTGGACGAATGGATGGCAGACACTGACAATCCTTTCAAGGACCTGTGGGAGGAGATTCGAGAAACTATATTAAATACCGATTCCAAGATAGAAGAGGATATCAAATGGGGGGCCCCTACATTCATATATAAGGGAAATCTGGCGACCTTCAACCCACGCGCTAAGAAGTTTGTTAATTTAACTTTCCACACCGGCGCCACTATCGAAGACCCAGAGGGCGTATTGGAAGGAGATGCAGCCGAGGCTCGAGTCCTCCGTGTGGAGAGTGAAGAGCAATTCAGCGGGAAGAAGTCGGGCCTCGAGAGCGTGGTGCTTAACTGGATTGCGATGAAGGATTCAGAGTAATCATTTGACCGCCTCCGCCACAAGCACTTTTCAACCCTAAATCCCGCCGCCCTTGACGCGCCTCCGGCGGTCCGGAATAATCGTGAATCCCAGCGAGGCTAGAGGAGGTATTGGAATGAATGAGGTGCAGGCTTTTGAGGGCTTTCCGCCGGAGGGATTTCGCTTTTTTCGAGAATTGGCGGTAAACAACCATCGTGGTTGGTTTCGGGAGCACAAGCAAGACTATATCGATTACTTGCAGACTCCCGCCGTGTCTTTGGTCGTCGAACTGGGCGAGCGTCTCAAGTCGGAGTTTCCCGGGATCGCATACGATCTGCGTACGAACGGCGCGGGCTCCATCATGCGCATCTACCGAGACATCCGCTTCAGCAAGGACAAAACTCCTTACAAAAGCCATATCGGGATCAATTTCTGGGAAGGTCCCCAGAAGAAGGGAAGCCCTGGTTTCCACCTCTTTATGGACTCAGAAGGTGCCGCCTTTTACGGCGGATACCATGTATTTCCGAGGGAGTACCTGGCTGCCTACCGGGAGGCAGTCGCGGCCGATACTTCAGGAGAGAGATTCAGGGAGACCTTAGATGACCTGCGCAAGGTGCAGGGCTTCGAATTTGGCGGCGAGCAGCTAAAGAAGGTGCCACCCGGGTATGACAACGACAGTCCGCGTGGCGACCTGCTGCGCTACAAAGGGCTGTGGGTGAAGTCGCCGAAGCTGGACCTGAAAACTCTCAGATCCCCCGAGCTAGTCGACACCTGCGTTGCGAGCGCCCACACCATGGGCTCCGTGCACCGCTGGTTCGTCGATGTACACAAGGCGGTTTCCAACTGATCGCGTGCAATCATCGCACTTGACAACCCTATGCATTGTGCGGTAAATATATAGACGAGCATCTATGAATAGCATCGCGGATCCCATCGAGTTCGCCAGGGCGCTTTCGGATCGCACGCGCCAAGAGATCATGAAACTCTGCTGCTGCGAGTGGCGCTCGGTAGGTGAACTCGCAGATGAGCTGGACGTGACTCAACCGACGGTGTCGCATCACCTGGCATTCTTGCGAGACGCCAACCTGGTGCACATTCGACCGGAGGGGCGTAAGACGTTCTATGCGCTGAACCAGGATGCCGTGGCCTCGTGCTGCGGCGTCTTGATGCTGAACTATGCGCCCGACGTTAAGGAACCTACTTAGTTCCTATTTTTTTTGGGCGGATTCATAGATGAGCATCGATGAAACGAAAGGAGGTGAAGTGCATGCAGCTGCCGCGCTGGACACTACGGCGTGTCGCCCACTGTTGCGAGGGCGCTCACGTAACGCCATGAGCATGGCGTAAAAAGGCTCAACATCGGGGAGTCCGCGGCTCCCCGATCTCCTCCGCACCTCAGCAGATCGGATGCCTGCCCGAGTCACGTAGGTATAATGGTAGACCTGCGGCGATCTCGGTTCTATCCACTGAGCGCACTCTATGAGTGCGGATTCCAATCAAATTAAGCGACCACTTGAAAGGTGGAGCAAGTGCTTGTCGAACGCCTGACATGTGCGCGAGTTCCAACACTCCACGGGGAGTTCGAGCTCTGCCTGTACGCCAACAGCGGCGATGACAAGGACCACATGGCGCTCGTCATGGGCGAGGTATCCGGCAGGGAGAACGTGTTGGTGCGGATTCACTCGGAGTGCTTCACTGGGGATGTCTTGGGATCTCTGCGTTGCGATTGCGGTTCCCAACTTTCCGCGGCCATGCAGATGATTGAAGATGAAGGACGTGGGGTGCTGATCTACCTGCGGCAAGAGGGTCGCGGTATCGGTCTGCTCGATAAGCTGCGCGCCTACAACCTTCAAGATCAGGGATACGACACGGTGGAGGCGAATTTATTGCTGGGGCACCAGGCGGATGAGCGCGATTACGGCGTCGCGGCAGGGATTTTAAACGATCTCGGGCCGAAGTCCGTTCGGCTGCTGACGAATAATCCGCTCAAGCTTCAGTCATTGCAAGAATTGGGAATATCCGTTCGCGACCGCCTCCCCATTGAAACAGAAGTTACGGTCGAGAACGCCAACTACTTGCGAGCCAAGGCGATCCGGCTCAATCACTTCCTGGAAGTGGGTCGCGATGGGCGATCCGTTTGATCGCCTGCTGGCTCGCGTACCAGCCAGGGGGATAAAAGCCAGGCGCCCCTCCATTACTATCAGTTACGCGCAGAGCCTGGATGGAAGCATCGCTTCTGCCTCTGGCAAGCCACTCTCACTCAGCAGCCAGGAATCCCTGGAGATGACTCACCGCCTACGCGCCGCGCACGACGCGATTTTGGTGGGCATCGGTACCGTTCTCGCCGATAACCCACAACTTACCGTTCGGCACGCGAATGGTGAACATCCGCAACCCATAATCCTGGACACCTACTTGCGCACCCCGAACGATGCTTCCGTCCTGGAGCACCCCAGACCTCCGATCTTCGCCACGGGCCACACTCCGAATCAAGCACGGACGGAGGAGATCGAGCAGGCTGGCGGACGGGTGCTCTCGCTTCAGACTCGAGCGGATGGGCTTATCGAGCTCCCCGCGTTGGTGGAGCGCCTGGGGCAAATTGGCGTGACCAGCGTAATGGTCGAAGGCGGCACACGCGTGATATCGAGTTTTCTGCGCGACCAGCTGGCCGACTGCATGGTCATCACGATTTCCCCCTCGCTCGTGGGAGGCAGGCATGCGGTGAAAGACCTCCCACAAGATTCCATGCCGAGGCTCGGTGAACCCGAATGGGTGGCGTTCGGTCCGGACTTGGTTGTTTGGGGCGACGTAGAGTGGTGACTCCGAGCGCCGTCATTTTCTCTTCTCCAGGTGAGGTAAAGATCCAGCAGGATCCAGCCCTGACACCGCAGGGAGACCAGGTCCTGGTCAAGACACGCTTTTCCGCCATCAGTGCCGGTACCGAATTGATGATTTATCGTGGTGAGGTTCCTGAGAACACACCGTTGGATCTACCGGCTCTCTCGGGAATGATGGAATTCCCGCTGCGCTATGGCTACTCGGCTGTGGGCGAAGTGGTCGCGCTCGGAGACACTGCCTCCAGTGAGCTGGAGGGGACAGCAGTCTTCGCCTTCCAGCCCCACGCCAGTCACTTCCTTGCGCGAGCCAATGAGCTTCTTCCGCTTCCGGAAGGATTGTCCCTGGAATCCGCGCTATTTCTCCCGAATATGGAGACCGCGGTGAACTTTCTCCACGATGGGGCGCCACGGGTGGGCGAGCGGGTTGTCGTGTTTGGTCAGGGAGTGGTCGGGCTCCTGACCGCGGCGCTGCTTGCCCGGATCCCGCTTGACTCCTTGGTTACGGTGGATCACCACTCATTGCGACGAGCGACCTCTCTTGAGCTGGGAGCACATCATGCCCTCGAGCCCGGTGAGCTGCTCTCGTCCGCTACGGTGGATCGAGCGGACCTCTCATACGAGCTCAGTGGTGCGCCGGCAGCCTTATCCGAAGCGCTTGATGTCACGGGGTTTGGGGGGCGAATCGTGCTCGGGTCCTGGTACGGCACCCGGCCGGTTGCTCTGGACCTTGGCGGCCGCTTCCACCGAAATCGAATTAAGCTGATCGGAAGCCAGGTCAGCACGCTTGCCCCCGAACTGACGGGGCGTTGGGACAAGAGGCGCCGAATGAGGACTGCCATGGGTCTGATCCAGGAAATCCATCCGGAGCGGTGGATCACCCACCGCTTCCCCCTCGAAAGCGCGGCGGACGCCTACTCTTTGCTGGCCAATCACCCGGAGCATACTCTACAGGTCATTCTGACCTACGAATCGGAATCTTAATGTCGGAATCACCCTACTCCCTGGCCGTGAGACGCGACTTCCAGGCCCAACACTTCTTGATTGGCGGAGACTGGGGCCCCGAAAACGAGCTGCATGTGCACGACTACCGCCTCGAGCTCGAACTGGCCGGGGGCGAGCTTGACCAACATGGATTTCTGGTCGATTTGGTCCGAGTCGAGAAGCTCGTAGACGAAACGCTCCGCGAGTATCAGGGACAGACGTTGAACGATCGACCGGCGTTCGCCGGGCTAAATCCCAGCATCGAGCACTTTAGTCGCATCCTCTGCAAATCCTTTGGCGAGTTATTGAGTGAGGGCAACCTCCATTCGATCAGCGTCCGGCTGTGGGAAGACGAGAGTGCCTGGGCTTCCTATCATTCCATCCGCAAATGAACGTCGGGATGGTGATTTACGGGGGACTCGATCAGCGATCCGGGGGTTATCTCTATGACCGCATGTTAGTGGAGGGGTTGCGCGAGCTCGGAGATCGCGTGGAGGTCCTATCGCTCCCGCTCCGGGAATACGCTCTCAACCTGCTGGACAATCTTTCTGCCCAACTTGTTGGGCGCCTCACGCGCGATCCCTACGACATCTTGCTTCAGGACGAGCTGAACCATCCGTCGCTGTTCAATGCCAATCGGAGGATTCGCCGGGCGAGCCCCATCGTTACGATTGTGCACCACCTCCGAAGCAGCGAGCCCCACTGGGCACCGCTTCGGCACCTTTACGGCCGTATCGAGAAGGCCTACCTTCGAACCGTGGATGGCGCGATCTACAACAGCCGCGTCACTCGCAGCAGCGTTGAGGCCTTGATGGGGAAGCCGCTGTCCTCCGTTGTCGCCCCTCCGGGTGCAGACCATATTTCGGGCGAGGTAAATTTCCAGCTCGTCCGAACACGCGCGCACCAGCCCGGACCGCTGCAGATTGTTTTCGTGGGCAATCTCATTCCGCGCAAAGGGCTACATGACTTAATTGGGGCTCTGAAACGTATTCGCGCGGACAAGTGGCACTTGTCTGTTGTCGGATCCCTGGAATTCGATAGAGACTACGCGGAGCGTATCCGTCGGACCTCGAATCAACCGAACATTCAACTACGGGGGGCTATGGAACACGCCGAGATCTCCGAGCTGCTCAGCCAGTCCCATGTGTTGGCGATGCCGTCCGCCTATGAGGGTTTTGGAATTGTTTATATAGAAGGAATGGCTTTTGGTTTGCCGGCGGTTGCCTCGGCGGCCGGCGGCGCCTCGGACATCGTGCAAGATGGAGTCAACGGATACCTTGTGCACCCTTCCGATCAGGCTCAGCTCAGAGACCGATTGTCTCGACTGTCAAATGATCGAAACCTATTAGCAGAGATGGGAAAGGCTGCGCTGGAAACGTATCGAAACCATCCCACCTGGAGCAGAACTGTCCACAATATTCGCGAATTCATGGTGGAGCTTTTGTCGAATTCAATAGAGGGATAGGGGAATACCGATCCCCAGCCAAAGGAGGAAAGACGTGAGTCGATCTACATTGCGCATTGTCATCCTGCTCTCCGCCCTGTTCACAGGGCTCGTGCACCTGGTGCTGCTGAGTATTCAACTGGGCGGCCCCTCCCCCATCTTTATCTTGAACGGCCTCGGCTATT
>JAPUGV010000170.1 GCA_027298025.1 Chloroflexota bacterium
TGTCAGCGGAGACGCTAGCTAAGTACCTGGTGGGCCTCGGTGATGATGAGTTGATTCTGGCGCACCGAGCCTCGGAGTGGGCGGGTCACGCGCCGATCCTGGAAGAAGATATTGCTTTCGCTAACATCGCGCTGGATGAGATGGGCCATGCCGCGGCCTGGTACCGCCTCGCGGGCGAACTTCGAGATCAAATGGTTGAAACGTATCCTGATCAAATGGTCTTTGCCAGGGAGGCAAACGAGTTTCGCAACGTGCAAATGGTGGAATTGCCCAATGGAGATTGGGCATTTAGTCTGCTCCGACAGTACCTATTCGACAGTTTGGAGGCGGTTCGGCTGGAGGCGCTCGCCAACAGCGATTGGGCGCCGCTGGCGGACACAGCGGCCAAGATTCGACCGGAGGAGCTCTATCACATTCGCCATACGAGGGCTTGGGTGCGGCGCCTGGGCCTGGGCACCGATGAGAGCAACCGGCGCATACAACAGGCGCTGGATGAGTTGTATCCCTATGCCTTGCAGCTTTTCATTTCTGCCGGGGATGAAGGTGAGTTCTTGCCGGGCGGAGATGCGCTGCGTGTAGCTTGGGAGGCGGAAGTCCGGCCGGTGCTGACCGAATCAAACCTGGCAATCCCGGAGGTCGAAGGGCTACCGGCAAGGGCAAGGGATGAGCACACGCCGCACCTAGTCGAACTGGTGGAAGAGATGCAGATGGTCGCACGCCAGGAAGTAGGGGCCCAATGGTGACGGCCGAGAACTCGTGCTGGGATAAGGATCGGAAACAGCGAGTTTCACCCGATTCGCTCCTGAAGGATTTCGGATGATTGAGACCTCCTTGAATCGAGTGTGGGAGGTTTTGGAAGAAGTCAAGGATCCAGAGATTCCCACGGTGTCGGTCGTCGAACTTGGGCTTATCCGCCAGGTCGGATTCGAGGGCCCCAGGCTGATCGTGGCCCTGGCTCCCACTTTCGTAGGATGCCCGGCGCTCGATGTGATGGCGGCCACGATCAAAGAGCAGCTACTTGAAATCGGGATCGATCAGGTGGAGGTCAAGATCGTCTACCATCCGCCCTGGACCTCCGATTGGATTACGAGCGAAGGCCGCCAGAAGCTCAAAATGCTGGGGCTGGCACCGCCTGCGCAGCACGGAGGGGATCTGGAGCGGTTCATCGAGGCCCCGGCCCAATGCCCCTACTGTGAATCGACCGACACCGAGCTGAAGAATAGCTTCGGATCGTCTCTTTGCCGGGCGATCTACTTCTGTAATAACTGCACGCAGCCCTTCGAGCAGTTTAAGCCGATCTAATCCGATCCATCTGCTGTGACATAAGTGAGCCCCGCGATTTAGCTGCCGTTATGGGTCTGGCAGCCGCGCTGCAAAAGGGGTACAGCCATCGTTTCATGGCCCGGGCTGTGGCCTAAGTTCGTCTAAAGGCAACTGGACGAATCTCCTTCTTCAAATCCTGGGAGTTTTCCTATATATTGTTAGTTTACATTCGCGGTCGCGACCGGTGACGCGCGCCAATCGCGACTGAAGGCGACAAAATCCAAATGGACGATTTGAAGGGCAAGACGCTAGGGCGTTACAAGCTCCTGGAAGAAATAGGCCAGGGCGGAATGTCCACAGTGTACAAGGCCCGCGACCTCGATAAGAAGAAAGAGGTGGCGGTCAAGGTGCTCACTCCGCATGTGGCGCAAGAGCCGAAATTCAGGGCGCGCTTTGATCGCGAGATCAGGCTGCTGAAAGACCTTCAGCACGAGAATATCGTCCCGATCCTCAACTATGGCGAGGAAGAGAGCATCACCTACATCGTCATGCCTTTCTACTCCGGTGGAACGCTGCAGGACCGGATGGATCAGGGTGGTATGGGCCTCGACGAGGTTGGGCGCTTCATGGGAGATGTCACAACCGCACTTGAGTACGCCCACGAGAAAGGCATCATCCATCGCGATATCAAACCTTCAAACATCCTTCTGGATGAGGACGGCAGAGCGCTGCTCTCCGACTTCGGATTTGCCTACGTAAGTGAAACTTCGCACAGTCTTACGGGTTCCGTCCTGATCGGTACTCCGGCCTTCATGTCGCCGGAACAATGCCGTGGCGAAGACGTGGACGCGCGCTCCGATCAGTACTCGCTCGGGGCGGTGCTCTACCAGCTTACGACCGGCCAGTTGCCCTACGACGGCGACACTCCGATGTCGGTGGTCATCAAGCATATTAATGACCCGTTGCCCCGACCGCGGTACCTAAACCCGCACCTTCCCGATGTACTTGAGACGGTTGTCCTTAAGGCCATGGCCAAGGATCCTGAAGACCGGTACCAAATTATTGGTGAGATGAACCTTGCCTTTGCCGCAGGCTTGGAAGAATCGGTGGATTCTCAGACCGGACTGGCTAAGCCGGAGGCGATAGGGCCTGCCCCGGACACCCAGGTCATCGAGGATAAGCCGCGGGGGATCGTTGGGCTTATGACTCGCAATCGCGTAACGGCAGCCGTGGTGCTGCTTGCGCTGCTGGCCCTTCCGCTCACAGCGTTTGCCCTGAACGGCGGTTTGTTGGGTGCAAATAACCAAGCCGCGGTCAGCAGCGAAACGCCCACTCCCTCTGAGCAGTTGCTAGCCACAATCAATGCCCTGTCAACCGCCAACGCCGAGGCGCTTGGCGGTTCTGAAGAGCCGGGCGCGGTTGAGACTGCGGTGGCCGCCACTGTGGAAGCGATGGGATTATTTAATCAGCCGGAGGCAACTGAAACCTCGACTGAACCACCCGAGGTCACCACAACACCGACAATTTTGCCTACATCCGTGATTTCGCGTGGGGGTGGCTCGGGCGGAGACGATGATGACCCTCCGCCCCCACCACCGCCGGGCCCGCCGCCACCGATCCCCACTTTAGCTGGACCTACGGATACACCGGACCCTGGACCCACCGGCACCTCCGCCCCGCCATCAACCTCTGTGGCCCCGACGGATACCTCAGTGCCGCCTCCGCCGCCGCCCGTCCCTACGGCGGAACCAGATAAATGTTTGCCTGATAAACCACCCGGTCATCCGCTTTACTGCCCGCCAACACCCTAGTGAATCTCCGAAACCTCCGATGCCTCTCCGGGCTCAAACTCCGCGGTTGTCGGGGAGACCCTGGAGGGGATCGCAATATTCCCGTTGCCTAGCCGCTTAACTGGGGTTAAGGTATGTGATTGGGGAGGCCTCTATGTCCGCTAGTTCGCAAACCATCGACCGCGACCCCAAGCAGGAACTGCTCATCGCGACTTCCAGGACCTTCGCGCTGTGCATCCCCATGATGCCCGGCATGCTTCGCGATGCGCTCGGTCTTGGTTATCTGCTCCTCCGAAACGCAGACACGATCGAGGATGCTTACCGCTGGCCCAAAGACCGCAGGATCAAGTTGCTCGAGACCCATAAGCAAGTGCTGGAGCTTGATGGAACCAACATGTTGGAGCCCAAACCCGCATAGATACGATTAGAGAAAGAGCATAGAGGTTGTCTCAAAAGTAGATTGAGGCCGCCTCTTTCCTTTCCTTCCCGAGATCGATCTTCCGCACAAACGCCTCCTGGGTTGACTGCCTAGAGTGTAGTAAGCAGCCACAGAGCCAGCATTCCAGAAGCGATCGTCAGCCAGGTGTTCTTGAGGCGCCATGCTATCAGGGCCGCCAAGCTGCCCGCCACCAATTGGTGGTTAGTAAGCAAAATCGCAATTTCCCCATCTACCAGAATTAGCTCAGGCAATACGATCGCCGCCAACACCGCAGGGGGAATGTAGATCAGGCCTCGGCCGAAGGCTGGCGACAGACGATCTGGCGGGACCAACACCGTAAAAGACAGGCGCGTGAGATAGGTGACGACCATACCCGCCAGAATGACGAGCCAAATCTCAAGACTGGACATTGGCCGCCTTCCGATCTATCCATAGACCGATACCAATTCCGGCCACGGCACCCATGAGCAGGCCGAGCCGTAACGGCAATCCGCTCAGCAGAACAGCGATCACCCCGGCACTCGCGGCTGCGGCTACCGTAGGCCGGTCTCGGAGGGTGGGGACCAGGAGCGCAATGAAAGTTAGGGGAAGGGCAAATGCCAGAGGGAAGCTGGTGGGGATCTCACCGCCGAGCAGTATTCCCAGTGCCGTGCTGATCTGCCAGGCCGACCACAGAGCCAGGCCGGTTCCAAGGGTATACCAATGCGCCGCGTCGGTATTTCCGCGCTGATAGCGGGTAGTCGCTGTGGCAAAGGCCTCATCCGTCAGCAACCATGAAAGCGAAAGCTTCCACCGCATTGAAAGGGGTGCAAAGTGTGGGGACATGCTGGCGCTATAGAGTGCATGGCGCAGGTTTACGACGAATATCGTGACCACGATGACGATTACCGGCGCCATCTCTCCGATCAGCCCCACCGCGATGAATTGGGCGCTCCCCGCGAACACAAGCAGCGAGAAAAACTGCGCCGCCAGTGGGGGAATACCGACCGAAATGGCCAGCGCGCCGAAGATTAAACCGAATGGCATGACGCCGAGCAGTATCGGGAGTAGATCCCTCACTCCTGCCAGGAACTCTGACCGGAAGTTTGGTGATTTTGGATGGCCTTCAGGGCTCATTTAAGGTATATCGGGAATTCGTTCGACTCCAACTGCGGACCGCGCTCTCTAATCAGGATGTTTTCCGGAAATGAGTATCTTACTAGGGCGTCGAATATTCTGTGCTTGTGAGCATGGGTCTCTCCCATGCATCCCCGAGCTCGGACAGAAACTTGATGCGCTGCAAATAGTGCAGCCAGCCGACCCGATAATCCTCCATCGGATGGTCCGGCGCGAAACCACTGTGCACGAGTGTGAGTCGAGTCTTTCCGCCCGATCCTTCGAGCGTCCAGGTGACGACGGTCTCCGGTTCGTTCTTACTGTCAAACCGCCAGGTATGTGAAAGGAGCTAGTTGGGCTCCAAATCAAGGATCTTGGTGGGTCCATCGCCCCAGCCGTAGTCATACCGCCCTCCGACCACCGGCTCTACTACGGGGTCGTTTGCGATATATCGCGAAAGTTTTTCCGGATCGATGAGGGTAGAGAAGACCTCCTCCGGGGGCGCATCTATATCGACCTCTAGCCGCACACCCCCGAGCTTGATGGCGCCGAAGTCACACTGCAAACCGACTTCCCCGCGCTCGACCCAGGCGCGCAGGTTATCCATGGAGAGCGACCAGAAGTCAGCCACAGCATACTGGCCTGGCCGGATGTTGGGGATCCCGAAGTGCTTCAGTCTGATTCGACTGCCGGCTCCCTTCTCCCTGAAGTTCAATGTGACTTCAGTCTGCTCGCCCCGCAGCGTCCACTCAAATCTCAACTTCTCATTTGGGATCGCTTCAAGAAGCCGGCCCTGCGGACGATCGGGGTGCTCCGGTGTGAGGCGCCCCCAAAAGCCATACCGCCCGTCCTCCATCGATACATCGGCATGCTCCGCGAACCATTGTTCGAGCTGGTCCCCCTCGGTCAGTGCGCGGTAGACGTCCTGCGGGGGAGCATTGATTGTAAGTTGCAGCTCGATTTCATTCGGCATCTAGATCTCCTCCTGCATTCGCGAGATGGGGTAACTTGCCACCATC
>JAPUGV010000171.1 GCA_027298025.1 Chloroflexota bacterium
CCAGCTCGATCAATTGCCAAGTCACGCGAACGCTTACCTGGAGGTACTCAGCTACCTGCGGGACGGTCAGAAGCCGAACCTGACCTGTGTCTTGTGCGGACTGGGGGCGGTCATTGACCACAGTGTTAATCACCGGTTTCACCCCGCTTGCACCGCTGCTTGCACTAGCGCGGAGCCTTTCGGCAGCCGCTGCGAGCGGCCTGGGGTCCCCTGCGGTCGAATTAGATGGTCGCCGCATGACCACTACCCACAGTTAACATGCTTAACCTAATTAACCTTCTTTCCCCACAGAGGTTTTGAGAGAAAAAGAAAACAAGGAAAATACAAAACGGTGAAACATGTTAATCAGGTTCATCATGTTAAGCTGCCCTCTCCAGCTTCCACAGGTGCCGGTTGTTGTCCGACCCCGCTTCGACGATACGATAGCCAGCAAAGACCCGTTGCTTGTGTTTGGCTAACGCCTTGCCCAGCTGGGTCTGGAGCGACCGGTCTGTCCCATCCTTCAGTCCGAGGTCGATGCCATCCTCCTGATCGGTGAGGGGGACGATCAGGCGGAACAGCTCCTTGGTGCCCACAGGCTGGTCCTCGTGCTTCGCCCACCATCGCTCGACGAAGGCCCGCCAGCCCTTGCCCTTCCTATCCGACTCGCGGTAGACCTCGCGTTGGTTCTCCAGGAACCCCTTGATGTCGCAGACCTCCAGAATGCCCCCCATGACGGCCCGCCAATCCTCGAAGCTCCCGAGCTGTGGCTTGGTCTTGTGCTTATCGGAGAGCAGGGGCTTCCCGGCGGTGATCCACCGCTGGATGAACACGAGGCACGCGCACACGATCCGCGCCCGGTTCTCTTGCACCCACCGCTTGAGCTTCTGATGCCGAAAGTCGGTGCGCTCCCAGGGGAACTCGGTGCGGGCGTCGATGCGGATGCGGACCACCCGGCGGGCCATCTGCGCCCCTAGCTCTGGGTTGTTGCCGGTGAAAATCCAGACGGGCTTGGCGATCCCGGTCACCATCTCGGTCTTTCCCAGGAGGCGGTCCTCGTATTGGCCGCTCACAATGATCGACGCGAGCGACGACGAGTCGAGAATCCGCTCCAGGTTATCGATCAGGACCACCGACGGCCCCGTGTGGAGCTTGGCCGTTAGCCGCTTCCGGTTCTCGTCCTCGTCGCGCCCTTCCGTCATGGATTTGGGCCAACGACCCAGGGCGGGATACATCAGGACCTCGGCCATCAGGGACGCCCCGGTCCCAGGTGTCGGCTTCTCCAGCAGGTGACCGGGGGTTGGCCCCGGTATCATTTCCCGGACGTAGGGGAGCAACAGCAGGGCGACGGAGTGCGCCCGTTCGGCATCGCCGGTGAAGGGGAAGTCCCCCAGGAGATCGCCCAGGATTATGTCGCGGCTCAGCTGGAACTCTTGATCCGATGGGTTGGCCGGGATCGAGAGGATGTCGAATCCCGGAGCCGGAACGTAGATCAAACCGTGGTGATACCCCGGCTCGCGGTGCAGCACGCCCTCGCAGTCGTAATACGGGGCCTCGACGATACGGTGCAGTGGCCGGAGCGGAAGGTCAAAAATCGCGAGCATATTTCGAATGACATCCATGGGCGGGCGGGCTGGCACCTCGACCGTTTTCTTTCCAACACGCCGACGTACCACCCATTGGGCACAACGGGCGACGAAATCCCGAACCTCCTCCGGCTCGATGCGGCGAATCACCGGGCTTCCGCTCTCGTCCATCTTGATGTGAACCGGCTGCATGCTTTTCCGAAAAATGCGCGGGGGATCGTTCACCGCGTGCAGGGCGGTCCAGGCCAGGTCTGATATCTTGGTAAGATCGCCTTCCCCCGCATCGAGCTTGGGGAGGTCGCTCTCCCTTTCAACGGCTAGACCGAGGTACTCACGAATCTTTGCGGTCGTTTTGTCTCCGATGAGTTCGCTGGCGGTGGGGCCTCCCGTGGCGGGGTCTCCATCCTGCAACTTCCTCGCAGTATTCTCAACGATCTTCCCCCGCTCAGGCCACTCCTCGTCATCGGCGACCCTGGCGGCATTCATGATGAACTTGGCGACGAATCCCTCATCCCGGTTGCCACGCAGGAGCATGCCCGCCACGGCGAGGGCCAATGTGTTTCGGATACGGGAGTCTTTTCCCGGCCATGCGCGGGCCAGGACTGTGCACGCGGCAAGGATACCAACGGCGTCGAGGAGGGTGTCGGCCATCACTTCCGCAGGGTCGCCCTCGGCGTCCCATTGATAGACGTCGCCTTCGGGGTGGACGGATGGGGGAAGTAAGGTCTGGGTCCCGGTGGAGCGCAGTTCGATGATCTTCTTTGCTTCGCCATCGGTATAGCCCTTGGGCTTGCCGATTGAACTCTTGAACCAATAATGGGATCGTTGCCGAGTCCGACGTCCATGGATCATCCCAGTCTTGGGCAAGTAGTCGGACGCGAGGGCCATGGCTTCATCACAGTCGAGGTCTATATCAATTAAGCCGCCTGACGGTTCCCCGCACAGTACCCCGATATTCGACCGGCCATTAAAATGTTGTGGAAGATCGTCAAGCGTGAGGCGTAACTCAGGCCATCCGTCAATGACCGGCCCCTTGGCTCGATATGGGACCGGGATCGGCCTCCAGCCCCGGCTCAAAATTCTTTCGGCTGCCCCCAGGCAATTCATGGCGCACCCCTGACGGTCGCACGGAGCCACTCTGCGGCAGCGTTGACCATTTGCATCGTCTTGGTCTCACCCCCATGATCGGGATGGTGAACCTGGGAGAGCCTGCGGTATCCCGAGGACACGATCTCCTCCACCATCGCCCGCACGCCGGGGTCGAGGGGCTTGGACCCATTGACCGGCTCCGACCGGGCACGAAATTCGTTCTGGACGGCTGAGCGCAGCGGATCGCGGAGATCGTCAAGAGCGTGAAGCCATGCGAGGTACTCGAACGGGAGGTCGTGAATGAACACCCCCTTGAACTTCCCGAACGGCATACGGATGCTCATCGCCGCTCCCCGACGATGCTTTCCTCGAGACGGAGACGCTCAGCGGCGGCCTCGAGGACCGCAACGAGCACGCGGCGACTGTGGCGAGGGTCTCGCGCTAACTGCCGTGCCCATTCAGCCGTGACGTCCAGCACGGCACAGTAGTCCACAGCCCGCACGCCGAGAAGTCTCGCGATGATCAGAGGATCAGGGTTTGGGTTCATGCTCCAAGAATAGAGCAACCGCACCCCCAGTACGAAGCCCCCCAAAACCCGACGTCGGTTTCAATCGTACGGATTTTTTACGAGATTGATGATTTTTTCAGCTTGAGGCGTGCACCTTGAGCATTGAGGCGGTTTACCTTGGCGCGTAGGCGTTCGCGGACTCTGTGATCGGAGGGAATGGTCGTGTGCAATACCTGCCGGACGATCTGGCGGAAGGTCATCCCGTCTAGTTTGGCCTCATGTACCCGGAGAGCGAGATCTGGAGGAAGCGACCCCTTTCCCGATTTTTTCGGTTTAGGTAGCCCCTTCGGACGCCCCGTCTTCCCAGGTGGTGCGAGAGATTGGAAGTACGATCGGATCTGCATCAAGTGCCGCGCCGTCGCGGTTTCCGCGCCGTGGAGCATAGCCTTGCCCGTCGATGGATCACGCGATATCGTGACGGGATTATCAGGCAGGAACCGTTGTACGGTCGCCGGGGTGACCGCACCGATCTCGGGAGCGACGATTCCGAACATCAGGCCCAGGATCCAAAAGCCCAAGTCCGGCCCCCAGGCATGGGCGAGCGCGGGGACCCGTTCCTGTAGCAGGCTGATGAGCGTACTGAACACCACGCATGGGTCTACACCGATTTCCGTCGCAATCGGCGAAACGTGTGGTGCAGTGCCCCAACTTTCCACCGGACGGTTTAGGACGACGTGAACCTCGCGTGCGATGGCCAACCAGCACGCCTGAATCTCCGGGTCATCCCACGCCGCCTGAAGGCCCTCAGCCAACAGCCTTTCTTGCTTGCGGTAAAGTGCGGTCGGCCTGGGAAGTTGCAGCTTCATGCCCATTCTGATCCTCAGCCCCGTTCGCACCAGATGTTCGCACCGATAGGGTGCTGGTTGGTACATTATCATGCACTTCGATGCACAGCAAGCCACTGCAACTGTTGCAGCTAGGGGGCCGTCTTGCGGATTTAATAGTCACTGATCATGAATGCATTGGGGATCGGCGGCGGGCGGGAGCCTTTTTGGA
>JAPUGV010000172.1 GCA_027298025.1 Chloroflexota bacterium
AGCATGAAAATCCCTCCTCCTAAATGGGGTACTTTCTTCCCCAAGTCATCCTCCGGCAGAGGTCGTTCCGATCATTCAATTGGCTGATGCGCACAATCGCCGCTGCGCTATTCGGATTGGCCACGCTCTGGTTCGCTTACCGGCTTTTAAGGTCGTATCTCGATGGGCTCAAGCGACACTTGACTCGATTGCGAACATGGATATTGGCCCAGTGTTCATCGCAGGGCCTTGGCTGCGCGCTTCACGACCTCGCTCAGGGTCGGATGGATGTGGATCGATTTGGCTATCGTCTCGGCGCTGCCGTTCTTGTACATGGCGGACACAACCTCGTGGATGAGATCGTCGGCTCGAGGTCCCAAGATGTGTCCACCCAGCAGTTCCCCCGTCCTATCGTCCGCGACCAGCTTGACCCTCCCTACTGACAGGCCGATGGCTTTCGCACGACCCGATCCGGCAAAATCCGCGGTCCCTACCCTCACCTCGCGACCTTGCGCCTTCGCCTCGGCCTCGGTCAGGCCGACGCTCGCCAAGGTGGGCTCCGTAAAGACAGCCTTCGGCACCACTCGGTAATCCACCTCCCGGCCCAGGGCTTTCACAATGTTGAGCGCCGCGATAGGGCCATCATAGGTGGCTCGGTGGGTGAACATGTGCCCGCCGTTGGCGTCGCCGATCGACCAGATATTGGTTGCCGACGTCCGCAAGTGTTCGTCCACATTTACGTGTGGTCCATCCATCTCGACACCCGCCTCGGGTAAGCCCAGAGCCTCTACACGGCCAGTGCGCCCTGCTGCGAGCAACAAGACCTCCGCCTCATAACGTCGCTCGGACCCCTGCTCTTGGGCCATTACGAAGCGCACGCCGTTCTCCTCACCGGCCCGGACGACCTCCGCCGAAGTGTGGAGATCCACGCCCTCTTCTCTGAGTATGTTGCCTAGCATCTCGGAGAGCTCGGGCTCCTCCTTCGGCATCACACGCGGGGAACGCCCGAGCATCGTGACATCCGTCCCATATCGGGAGTACATCTGGGCGAACTCGACCCCCTCATACCCCGATCCAATGATGATCATCGACTTCGGGAGTTCTTCCAGCTTTAAGGCCTCGTAGTTCGTGAGGTATCCGGCTTCTTCAAGACCCGGAATGATGAAGGGCGCAGACTCTGAGCCTACTGCCAGGATGCTGTTTTCGGCCGTTACGGATTCGCCGTTGATTCGGATGTCGACGGGAGAGGTGAATTCAGCGCGGCCTCTCAGGAAAGTAATATTCTGGTTCCGCTTCAGCTTCGCATAAATCCCTGCAATAATCCCGTCTGTGATGGTGTCCTTGCGGGCCACCGCCGCTGCGAGGTCCATCGAGACGAATTCGGAGTCGACGCCGCGTACCCCGAACTCGGCTGCGCGATCTCGTACCAAGTGCATGACTTCGGCAGACCTTAACAAGGTCTTCGTGGGGATGCACCCCTCATTCACTCAAGTGCCGCCCACTTCCCTCATCTCAATCAGCACCACCTTGGCGCCCAGGTTGGCCGCCATGTGCGCGGCCGGCAGGCCTCCCTGTCCAGCGCCGATCACCGCGACATCGTATGGGTCGCTCATCTGGAACCTCCAATCAGGTCTGAGTGCCGGTAGTGTCTAAGGGCAAGATTCAGACGCACAACTACCCAGTTGAGAGAAAAACCCACCTGGGAGGGTGGGGTGATTGTTCAGTGTCTGCTGAAGTCAGCCAGTGAGAGTTCGATCCACGCGTATGCTACTGTGCCGGTTCACTCAACGCGATGAGCTCCAAACAGGCATGGCCCGCGAAGATTTCGAACGGCAGCTCGCAATAGGGGCAGATGACTCTATCCTCGCGCTCGTATCCTTCGATGTAACAGCATTCTGCCGGGCAAATGTGGAGCAAATCTGGTGCGAGCGTTTCTGTGCAATAGGGACATTCATCCAACTTCGCCCCTTTTTTTCTGGCGCTCATCGATCGAATCCTTTGGTGCATGCCGTCCCGGATACCTGCGCCTTTCACTTGCGGGGATCGTTGGTCGGCAATCTTATTGGCAATTGCCTCAGGAGTTCTTCATCACGAGCGCCATGGAGCGCCTGAAATGCTCAAGTGCTTCCATATCGCCCGTGGCCGCGCACTCCATAAGGCAGGTGTTCATGTGACCTTCCAAGAGCTTGATCGTAACCTGATTCACAGCGGCCTTGATTGCCGACAACTGAACCACAATGTCGTCACAATCGTCTTGCTGCTCGAGCATGCGATTGATGCCGCGGACGTGGCCCTCGATTCGATTGAGTCGATTCTGTAGGTTCTCGATCAGTTCTGGTTCGAGATAGGTCGTGAGCGGTGGCGCTGTTGTGACTGCCATTGAAGTACCTCCCTAAATTTGATAGACAATAGACGAGACTCAGTAAATTCTGCTCTAGCGGTCCGACCCGCTAGGGACGAACGCATTCGCCAAAATAGAGCATAAGCCCCGGTTTGGCTGGACCTGCAGGGCCGAGGCGGAGCGATGAACCGCCTCCCCCCCTCGATGAGCTGCTTCCAGAAAAGCTTCGCTGTAGGGCGATCCGCTTCCCTTCGTCAACTCGTCCTCCAGTATCTCGAAGGCCCGCTTGAACTCAGTAGCGGCCTCAAAAACCGAAACATACGCGCTCTCCAGATCTTGCGGTGGCGATCCCAGGTTGTCTAGTTGGTCCAAGATATCTTCGATTCCAGCTCCGCTCTCTTGCAGTTCATCTGCACCGGGCGCACGCCCGGCCGCGAAGGCGTCGACAATGGGCTCGTTCAATTGGATCACCTTATGCATCAGGAGCGACAGCTGATCCCGATACCTACTGGATGCCGCCGTCCCAAGCATGCAGAAAAGCAGTAAACCACCTGCGACAAGGCCAATCGCTGCTCCCAGCCATATCGCGAGCTTGCCCCCGGTCACTCTTCACGGGTGGAGGAATCAACTGAGCTC
>JAPUGV010000173.1 GCA_027298025.1 Chloroflexota bacterium
GGACAGGCCATCTCCTGCCGAAAGCGCCAGCGCCCCCACAAGAAGCACAATGGGGAAGCTCAATCCACCAATCCTGGCCCCGCGGGGTCGATCTCCCCACCCGCTGAGTCCGGCCATCGTGCTACCCCAGCGGTGGCTCGCCAGCGATACAAGCGTCAGCAAACCCAATGCTCCCCCAATGTTCTTCAGGAGCTGGTCGACATGAAGAGGTACCTTGCTGACGGCTATTCCCAGGATCAATCCCAGGGCTGGGCCACCTGCTAGATAGAAGACAGTCGCCAAGCTTGCGCGTACCGCGACTCCGGAAGCCGTCCTTTCCGCGTGGACTGCGCCATCGATCTCCATTGGCCCTCTCTCAGCCTCCACATACCGGAGGTTAGGAGAACCTTATCAACGGAGCGCTACGAAATCGTTACGGCGGGTTGGGGGAAGTTCCTAGAGTTCTTGGGTCTCTTCCACACTCAGGTGACGGCGGAAAAATGCCAGTGTCTCGGCGATGATCTCGCGGGCGCGGTCGTCATCGTTTCTAACATCCATGCCGTGCACCCCTTTCGCGTGGGTGGCGACTGTGATGGGAAGCTTCCGCGCATGCGCCACATCGATCGCCTCATCGATCGATTCATTCACCCCCGGCAGGTCGTCCATCTCGGCTTTTGCGAGGAAAATGGGCGGGACGTTTTCCGTGGGCATCGCACCCAGTCTCGCTGCCGCTGAATACTCTTTGAAGTCCTCATCACTCACTCCACCCTCGATCTCCGCTCGGATTGGCGCCAGGCTCAGCCTACCGTAGTAACACGCGATGCACTGTACCGGGCGCTTCAGGCCTGCGCGCATCCCAAATGGGGTGCCGCCTGAACACACCCAAATACCGACGCGCTGCGGATTGATACCTAGTTGAGTCGACGGATCAAAAACAAGGTCCAGCAGGTCATCGACGTCGCTTGCGGGCTCCGAAAGTCGTGAAAAAAAATGGGAGGAGCGGTGGTTGAATGTGACGGCCACTATCCCGGATAAGGCCGTCAGTCGACCCCAACCGTCGTATTGTCCCCAGTCTTTTGAATTTTTGATGACTTCCGGCGGGCCCTCTCCATGCACGAACACCACAGCAGGCAGATCGTGCGAGGGCTCGCTCTGGGGCGGCCGATAGAGATCAAACCTCAGTTCAATCCCATCAATGGATTTGTAGGGTCGATCCTTCTCAACCTCTACATCGTCCATCCCGGGCAGTTGATAGACGTTCTTGCGCTCGGAAAATGGGGGAGAACTACCCACGCGCGTGCCCGATTAGATTCAGGGCGCCTCTGCCAACGTGATAAAGCTCGCAAGCCCGACAGCTAGGATTGCCAGGAGCCCATAGACCACCCTGGATTCCATAGATTCTTCTCCGTACCCCAGCGCGGCTGCCAGTGCATCTATTCGCCACCGATCACGATCCGCGCGCCGTGTGACACGAGAATTCCGCTGTTGGAGGGTCGACTGGATTCAATTTCGATCTGATATAGGCCCTCCCCCCGGGCATCCAGATGCTGAGCGAGTGAGCTGCCCGGCTCTGTGGGCGCGGCGATCACCGCTTCGAAAGTTCCAATGATGAAGCTTGCCGACCTTGCTCCGTTGATCTTCGGACCCTCATTGGGATCCGCTCCCAGCAAGCTCGAGTACCGGGCGATCCCCTCATCGAAGTTGGCCACTAAGCTCATCCCACGCGCAATACCCATTGCGCCGTTGGGATGAGAGACGATTTCGGGATCGGTCCGCACTCTATGCTCTCGGGGAGTGTCATCGGTTATGAAGAAGGGCGAAGTCGAACCGAGCGGAAATGCGGTGTGCCAGGCTAATTCGACTCCATCTTCTCGGAGCCTTCCTCCCGCGCCTGGATCGTCAATCGCAACGCCGCGCTTGCGCACGCGGTCCACGACTCGATCTAACTCATCGGTGTGAAGGGCATACCCGGCGTAGCCCTCGCCCGCATCAAAAAGGAATAAGTAATTGCCTGGGCCGGGTTCTGGTGGATCCTGAAGCAGCCCGGGATCGGCGGGAGCTATGAGCTCCAGGTAAGAGGCATCCTTGAAGGTAATCAGGGAATTATGCGTCAAGCCGCCAGCGTGCTTGCCTCCGTAGGCAATTCTGAAGCCTAGCGCCTCGAAATCGGCGGTAGCGGCATCGAGGTCGACCACCGCGATCAGGGCGTGATCGAATCTCATGATCTATGGATCATCCTCTTTCAGTCTTCAGGGAGTTCTTAGGGCGCATTCGGCCCCAACACTATTTGTAAAGCCAGGCGAACGGATCGTATTCCGAGCCCGTCATAGTTATGGGATTGTAACGAATTACGGAGTTGGGGTCGGATCGCGAGCCGGCCAGGGGATTAGGACCCACTGAGTGTAGCCATGCTTTTCAGCGGTGTACAACCGACCGCCTGAAGGCTCCAGGCAACCCCCCTCGTCCTGAACTTGGATGCTGGTCTCCTCCCAATGCGTCGTGCGCAATGGCGTGAAGATCAACTGCCCGTCCCGGCACAGCCAGGCCTCGATCAGATAGCCCCGATCGTCGTCGGTGGTCATCCACACTGGATCCCAGGCGATGGAAACGTCGTCCCCGTTTCGACTTGCTCGAGCGTTTGTAGGGGGTCTGTAGAGCTCGCCAAACGGCAATCGGGAGTAGTACGGTGGGGCATCCCGAAGATCACCGCGGATTTCAAGCAACTCGGCCTTCACCCAGCACCGATCAAAATACGTCCACGGCTCGACGTAAGCCCACGTCCCCAGGTCGTTGCGGCCCACGATGTCGACCCGCACCTCTGGGAACAAGCCCCATTCATAAAGGTAGGCCGCGCCGGGTCCGTAGCGACAATTGGACTGGGCCTGAACCTTCGCCGCAATGGGCGCGAAAGTGAGTGTCAGGCTGGGAGTGGGAGTAAGAGATGGCGTGGGGGTGATCGACGGCGTGTAAAGAGGAGTTGGTGTGTTTGCCACGGTCGCCGTGGAGGTGTGGGTCGCCGTATTGGATGGAGTAGGAGTAGGTGTGCTCGTCGGTTTGACGGGATTTGCGGTTGCGGTCTCTGACGGGATCGCAGTATGGGTTGACGTAGGTTCCGGCGCCGCAAGCGCGTCTCCCCCAAGCAGGAATCCAAATGCTCCTCCCAAGAGAAACAAACCTACGGCCAATACCACTATGAGCCAGCGGGGCATGACATGAATCTACGCCGCTGTGAGCGACAGTGCAACTAGGACCTTGGAAGGATTCCCAATCGCTCTGCTGCGCGAATTAAGTCTCACGCCTCCAGACGATCTCGATTGTCTCTCGGTCTCCCAATGCCGCGGTGAGCAATGCCACCAGCTCCGGGTCCGCCCCTTCTCGCTCGAAGACTTGAAGCAGCATGGGCGTGATCGCATAGTCGCGATCTTCGAGGCTTTCTTCTTCAAGCTGATCGATCAGGAATTGGAGCTGGTCTTCGCTGATCTCGCCAATGGCCGTATCGCCACCTTTTTCTCTCAGTTCAATCACTGAACATCCCTCCTGTTTCTAAACGGCTACTCTAGGATCTCCCAACCGTGCTCAACCGCAGCGGCTCTGAGTTTCGCATCGGGATAGACGGCCACCGGATGGTCGGCGCGCTTCAGGATCGGGATATCCGCCCAGGTATCCCCGTAAGCGGTGTCCACCCGGTCAACCCGAAGCCGTTTGAAGACCTCCTCGCCTTTATGCCTGCCCTTTATCAAGTCCGAGGCGAACTGCAGCCGTCCATTGGCGATCTCGATCGGGGATCCAATGGCACTCGCGCCAATGCGCTCTCCGAGCGCCTCGACCGCCGGCTCAAAGGCGCTGCTAGCAATGTACAACTCTGCGCCCTGCTCCTTATGGCGCGCAAGGCGTTCGAGAACGTCCTTGCGCCGCTTCGGCCATAACACCCGCTCGACCGACCATAGGGCCATTTCACGAACGATCTCTTCCGTCGGATTTTGGATAAGCGGTAGCGCGGCAATCAACGTCCACACTCCAAACTCTCGCATGTCCATGAGCCCGAGCCTGGCGAGAAAGTAGCGGGGCAGAACCCTGGCGAGGAACACATTCGCCCGAAGGGCGCTCTGATTGTGGCGCACCCAGCTGACCAGGCCCAGAGTTGGCGAGCCCGTGGTGAGAGTACCCACCAGATCCGATACCACGATCACGGGGCGCGGGCCCCGTTTCGCACTTGCCTGCGCAACATCATCACATTTCCTCTATTCTAGGCCAAGGGATCAACAGCTGGCCGAGGAATTCGTATATGATCCGTTGATGATCAACCTGCAGGGATCCCTGTTCGATCCCCCTCGCGACCGCGTGAGTGGATTTCGTTGCACGCCGATCGGGCCTCAATTCTCGAGAGTGCTAATTCTCTCTATTCTTGGGTCGCTTACGATCATCGCCTGTGCGCCTCAACAATACCAGGCTCCCGCCCGCACGGCGATCCCGGTCTCGACTCCCCAATTCACGTACAAGATAGTCAACACCTACCCACACGATCCGGGTGCCTTCACACAGGGCCTGGTTTATGAAGACGGTTTCCTCTACGAGGGTACAGGGTTGCGCGGCCAATCCACATTGCGGAGGGTGGATCTGACCTCGGGTGCGGTGGTTCAATCCCTGGCACTTGATCCAGAGCTCTTCGGCGAAGGTATTACGCTATTCGGCGATCGCATTTTTCAACTGACGCTTACCTCCGGGATCGGGTTTGTCTACGATCAGCAAAGTTTTTCCAAGCTTGACGAGTTCAGCTACACGCCGGAGGGCTGGGGCCTCACCCATGATGGCCGTGAGCTGATCATGAGCGATGGGAGCGCGGAACTGCGTTTCCTGGATCCAGAATCATTCCACGTAATCTCTCGCGTCACCGTTACCGATGGTGACCTACCCGTCCAGTGGCTCAACGAACTCGAATACGTGGAAGGGGAGATCTACGCTAACGTGTGGCAGACCGACTTGATCGCTCGAATATCGCCCGATACGGGAGAAGTGCTCGGATGGATCGATTTGGCGGGACTACGAAGGGACGAACCATCGGCCGGTGTTCTCAACGGGATCGCCTACGATTCGGAGGGCCGGCGGCTCTTTGTCACCGGAAAAAACTGGCCGGAGCTATTTGAGATCGAGCTGGTGAGTGAATAACTAGGCGGGGATTAAAATGCGCTCTTTATGTCCTCCCACGTTACGATCCGGTCGCCGTCCCAGCTTCCGTTCCACCGCCTATCCAGCGCGATGGCCCGCCTACCTTGTTCTCGGGCGATGTTGAGATATCTCATCTGATCGTCAATTAGCAAGTCGTATGGATCGGCTCTAAGCAGTTCCTTCTTCCCATCTCGTCCCAGGCAGTGCAGGGGGACAGGCGGGAAACCCCGCTCTCTAAGCCATTCTAGAGAAACTTTTTGGACATCTGGCGATCTCGCCGATGCGTAGCGCACTTTGTGCCCACGAGCGATGATCCAGTTCACCCCCTCAGCCGCGCCCGGCACCGGCGGGATCTCGCGGTGAAAGTCGAGACTTTCCATGTACTTTCGCAGGTCGATCCCCGGGAACATCACCCGGAGGTCTTCAACCGAAAAGTCGGTGGCGGGCCCTTCCCGCCGCTCCAATTCAGCAAAGGTATCTGACAGTACATCATCAAAATCGAGCAGTATATTCATTTGCTGAGACCGCTATCGTGATGAGGTAGGCAAACCCCGATTTTCTGACTGGGGGCGTCTCCCCTGACTCCGACAATCCTACCGGTAGTCTTCACGAACCGGATGAAAAATGTCGATAACTCTGCAGTCCGTGAGGGCGCGCCCCGAATGCTCGGCGTCGGATGGGATCACAGCCACAACTCCAGGACGCAATACCTCCGTTTCCCCATCGACCGTTAGCTCGAATTCCCCTTGCGAAACTATCATGATTTGTTCATGCGGGTGGGAATGCTCAGGAAATGGGGAATCGGCTTGAATTTGCCAATTTGCGAGCGTCATTTGTTCCGAGTGTAGGAATGTGGCCACATAGCCCGGGATAGGTTCGGCTGTCCCTAGCTCCTCGAGAGTTACGAATGTCATTCGAATAACCTCCTACTCATAGCCTTGCCCGCCTCCAAACTCCATCTTTTATTTCTTCATCGCCGCTTCGATTACCTTTTCCGCATGCTCTCGGCCCTAAGCCCGCCCATTTGAGATGTCTGCTGGCCGGTCCGGCAGGACCTTGTAGGTTTCAAAATAGTGCCTCAGGCGATCGATAAGGGCCGTGGGAAGGTCATCCAGCGCTTCGGCCTGCGACCAGATAGGGTCGTTCTCGAGAACCGTTATGATCTTGTCGTCCGCCTCGCCCCCATCCAGCATCGGTAGGCCCCCGACCACCCGCGCATTCACGAGGACTTCCGCTCGTTCGATGGGGCGTTCGCTTACGACGCAAATATCCAGCGGATCCCCGTCTCCACGCTGAGCGCCTTCCATGAGTTCGTGCACCCTCTCTCCACAATAGGTGCGCGGGACAAAACCATATAGCGTTGGATGATGGGACGAAGATCGGTGAGGCCTATCGACCTTCAGGTACCCAGTTTCCTTGTCGACCTCATACTTGACCAGGTCGAATGGCCCGGTCTCAAGATACTCGTGAACCAGCCCGGGCGGATCCGACCCCACTTCTAGGCCGTGCCAGGGATGGGGTCGTCAACGATAGAATGGACTGGGGAAGCTCATCTTACGGATGTCCTTCCACTGATATATCGTCCTGATATACGGCAGATAGATTGCCATTCTCGTCCATGTACTGAACGCTAACATAATAACCAACCCAATTCATTACGATTTCAATGGGAAACGCCTTCAGCGGCACAAACGGCTCCCACTCGGCCGCAGTGAGTTGCTCTTCGACGAACGGTCGGCTTCCGAATCGCACTCGCATCTGGGTAACCTCACCCAGCGGACTTGAGGCCTGAAAGGTAGTCTCAATCTCCAGCGGGTCGCCTGCCTTTCCACCAACACAACACGCCCCAGCTTCGATCTCGACAAACCCCTGAACGGGCTCGTAGGGCGTGGGTTGCAAAGTACCAACTGGCTGCGTGATCCGAGGAGGTCCGCGCGTGGCCAGGTGAGTGATGAGGGTGGCCTGGGCGGCAACTTGAGTTCCCAATACAGCACTCTCGGTGGAGAGGGCTGC
>JAPUGV010000174.1 GCA_027298025.1 Chloroflexota bacterium
CCGGCTCTTCCACTCGATGAGGAGATAGATGGAGTGCGGATTAGGCGGGTTCCGGTGGCCTTTCGGATGAGCAAAGGGGTCGTCATGCCGCGGTTTGGGCTGGAGGCCACCCGCCTCGTCCGTTCGCATGATGTCCTGAGCCTGCATCTGCCTCAATTCGATGCGGCAGGACTGGCCATCCGGGGGCGGGCAACCCACCGTCCGACGGTCCTGACCTACCACTGTGATCTGCAGCTGCCGAAAGGAATGGTGAATCGAGCGGCCAACCTGACCGTAGGCCTCGCCAACCGTATCGCGGCCTTATTCGCAGACCGCATTGTCTCCTCCACCAAAGACTATGCCGAAAACTCGCCCTTCCTATCCCGATACCTGGAAAAATTACGAGTAATCCCGCCTCCGGTTGAAGTGCCACCCATTGATGAGAATGAGCTCAGCATATTCCGTGACGAGCACGCGATCGGAACGGGGCCGATTATCGGGATGGTTTCGCGGCTGGCGGCCGAGAAGGGCGTGGAGATCCTGTTGCGCGCACTTCCGGGCATTCTCGAGCGTTATCCACAGGTGCGGGTGTTGTTCGCCGGGCAAAATTCGAACGTGCTCGGAGAGTCGGAATATGCGGCGCGCCTTGCGCCGCTGCTGAGTCGGTTTAATTCTCAGTGGACCTTTCTTGGGGTGCTGCGGCCGCGCGAAATGGCGGCATTCTTCCAGAGCTGCGATGTCACTGTGCTCCCCAGCCTCAATAGCACGGAAAGCTTTGGATTGGTTCAAATTGAATCGATGATTTGTGGAACCCCGGTGGTGGCCTCGGATCTACCGGGGGTGAGGCAGCCTGTGCTCACAACGGGGATGGGCAAGATCTCACCCATCGGCGACTCGCAGGCACTTGCGCAGACAATTTTAAGCGTGCTGGAGAACCCCGGTGCCTTCCGAAAAGAGGCCGGGGAGATCCGCTCTCGATTCGAGCCGGAGCACACCGCCACGGCCTATGTGCAGCTTTTCGAGGAGCTCTTGGCCGAACTCTAATGGCGGACTACCTCTGGCCACACCTCCAGGCGCTACCTTACTTTCGGGGCATGCTCCGGGCGGTCGAGGCGCGGCTCATGCAAAAAGTACCACTGCCGCGATGGGTGCTCGATGTCGGCTGTGGTGATGGCCACTTCGCAACCGTGGCCTTCGAAGAGAAGATCGACGTTGGGATCGACCCAGACCATGCTTCCCTTAGAGAGGCGAAGACCAGAGGCGCCTATCGCACCCTGATTCAGGCAAGCGGCGACGAGCTACCGTTTAAGCATTCGAGCTTTGCAAGCGCCCTGAGCAACTCCGTGTTGGAACACGTGAGCAATCTTGATGGGGTGCTGGCCGAGATCGCCCGCGTTCTTAAGGCAAATGCGCCCCTTGCGATCACCGTTCCTAACCCCGGTTATCGTTCGGAGCTCAGCCTGCCACGCTTCTTGAATCGGATGCGGCTGAAGCGATTATCTCGGGGCTACCGGGATTGGTTTATGCGGATGTCGCGTACGTGGAACCTGCTGGATGAAGGTGGGTGGGGATCGAAGTTCGAGCGGGCCGGGTTCGAGGTTCAGCAGTCGGAACGATATTTCTCACCCTCCGCCTTGCGCGCGCTAGAGTGGGGTCACTACTTCAGCGCGCCCACGCTCCTGCCCAGGTGGCTTACGGGTCGATGGATCCTGGTGCCGAGCAGGTGGAATCTCCTGTTGACGGAGAAGTTTACGCGTCGATACTATTTGGAGGCGCCCTCTCCAGAGGGCACTTATACTTTTTATCTGGCTTCTAAGGTGGCGCCAAACAATGCGCATTCATCGCAAGCCCAACCGGTAAAGAGCTCGCGGTCTGAGGGAAACCGAATTGGAAACTAAGCGCGCCGAAGTCGAAGCCACCGTCCTGGATTGGTTCATTTCGCTCCTGCGGTTGCGGCCTATTCCCATCCCCGAACCCGGAACTCAGCCCGCAACACTCGTTCCGCCACCAGAGACAAAGGCGAAGGCCTCAGTTGAGGCTGTCACGAGCAGCCTGCGGATCGCTCACGTCCGCGTGCCTGCGGCGCTCCTATTAGCCTTTGTCGCTCAAATAGGGCTTGCAAGCCACAGCAATGTGGTGCTGTTTGGAGGTCTTTACCTTGCAGCAGCGGTGCTTGTAGGATGGGCGGTGTGGGCCGGTGACTTCGGAGAAGTGGTCAGGCCGCGCACCCGCCTCAAGTCTGCAGTGGCGGCCTACGACCGAAGATGGCTTGCGGGGGGGCTGGGCCTGGCCCTCCTAGCCTACCTCACGTCCAGCGACAATACTTTTCGATTGACCACCGTGGTCTTTTGGGGTGGATCGGTCCTGCTTACGGGCCGTGCGTTCTGGCTCGGTGAGCTCCCGGGGGCAGGTCTTCCTGCCAGGCTAAGGAAATTCATTGCGAATCCGCAACTGCGGCTCAGGCTCGACGGGTGGAGCCTGCTCGTCCTTGCGGTATTTGGGCTGATCGCCTATTTCCGTTTTTCCCACCTGGACCAAGTTCCCTTCGCCATGTGGAGCGATCATGCGGAGAAATACCTGGATATCGTCGATATTCTCAATGGCCAGACTTCCATCTTCTTCTCTCGCAATACGGGGCGAGAGCCGGCGCAATTCTATCTAGTCGCGGCCGCGATCAAATGGCTGGGCGCAGACTTCTCCTTTATTACGCTGAAATTTATTACAGCGCTCGCCGGACTGATTGCAGTTCCCTACGTTTACCTGTTGGGTCGTGAAGTTGGCGGAAGAAAAGTAGGGCTATTTGCTATGTCCTTGGTCGGTATCGCCATCTGGCCCAATGTAGTTGCACGAATCGGGCTGCGTCACGTATTTCACATCACCTTTTCGGCTGCTGCCCTGTACTATATGGTGCGCGGATTCAAAACTCGAAAGCAGAACGACTTCGTGCTCACAGGTTTCTTTGTGGGACTGAGCGCATACGGATACACCGCCTCGCGCATCTTGCCTCTTGTCATCGGCCTCGGCTTTGTGCTTTATCTAGCGCATCGGATCTCGCGAGGACGCAGGACCCAGTCGGTGGCTTGGATCGGAGTCGCGGCGCTGATGGCGATTGTTGTGGCCACTCCCCTATTGCGCGTGGCATCTGAATTGCCGGACGAAGTGTTGTACCGAAGCCTCTCCCGGATATCCGAATCGGAGCGTCCCCTCCCGGGACCGCCCCTGGAACTCTTCCTGGGCAACATGTGGAACGCGCTGCGCATGTTCAGCTGGGACTCTGGGCAGATCTGGATCCTTGCGCTCCCCGGCCGTCCGGCACTGGACTGGGTGACCGGCGCCCTCTTTCATCTCGGGCTGGTCGTAGTCGGCGTTCGCTATCTGAAAGGCCGCGACTGGGTCGATTTGTTCCTCATGCTTTCGATCCCCATCTTGCTGCTGCCATCCGTGCTCTCCTTGGCCTTTCCGGGCGAGAATCCGCATCCGAGTCGGGCTGGTGGAGCCGTCATTCCTGTATTCACGATTGCGGGCATTGCCTTCGCCTCGGTTTGGAGCTGGTCGCAGAGAAGCTTCGAGGTGCCGTGGAGAAAGCGCATCGGTGTGTGGCTGGTAGGGGGGATGTTCTTGGTGTCGGCGGTGACCAATTACGACATGGTGATTGGCGAATATGGAGCCTTACAGCGGCAAAGCTCCTGGAACACAGCCCAAGCGGCGGAAGTGGTCGGTAACTTCACAACATCCATCGGCTCCTTTGAAGATGTGTATATGATCGCCTATCCGCACTGGATGGATTCGCGGCTGGTGGCGCTGTTGGCAGGACGGCCGGGTTTGGATATTGTCCTGTGGCCCGACGAGATCGAGGCGCTTGTCGACGTGAACGCCCCCCAACTCTTCATGCTGCACCACGCAGACGTGGAGGGCCTCGATAGGCTGCAGGCCAGATTCCCAGGCGGCATCACCAACCGCCACGCGGCCGAGGTCGACGGGAGAGACTTCGTCACCTACCTGGTGCCCGGGGGCGAATCGTGACCGCGAGCGATTCCACCAAGCGTTACACGATCGAAATCATTCTGATCGGAGTGCTTCTTCTTGCGGCCGCACTGCGGCTCGCCGGCATTGGGTGGGATCGCAACACCCACATGCATCCCGATGAGCGCTTTCTCACGATGGTTGAGACCAGCATTAAGTTTCCGGAGTCCATCGGCCAGTACTTCGATACAGCGACCTCAACCTTAAATCCCAACAACGTTGGCCACACCTTCTTCGTGTATGGCACGCTCCCCATCTTCCTGGTGCGCGTGGTTGGAGAAACGATCCAGCAGGTTGGGTATGACCAGATCCACATCGTCGGACGGGCAGCGTCGGCCTTGTTCGATACCGCATCGGTTTTCCTGATCTACCTCATCGGGGCGCGGCTATATAGCCGGCGGGTGGGATTGCTGGGGGCTGCCTTTGCCGCCACCTCCGTTCTGCTCATCCAGCACGCCCACTTTTTCGTCGTCGACTCCATCGCTAACACCTTCATCCTGGCCGGCATCTACTTCGCCGTGCGGGCCATGGACGAAGGCAAGCGGCTCCATTACGTGCTCTTCGGGGCGGCGCTGGGTATGGCGGTGGCCTCGAAGATCAGCGCCGCGCCGCTGGCTGGCGTGCTCGTTCTGGCTTCCATCGTGCGCTATTGGGGCCAAGAAGCGCGCCCTGCTTGGACGCACGAGTTCGGGCGGCTGGTATTGGCGGCGGTCGTATCCCTGCTGACCTTCCGGTTATTGCAGCCCTACGCCTTCCAGGCCTATGGCATTGGCCTGAATCCACTTTGGCTCGATAACCTAATGCAGGTGAACTCGCTCGCCTCGGGGGAGGCCGGAGTCCCGTTCGTCTGGCAGTGGGCTCAGCGCACTCCTCTTCTCTTTGCCTTCCGCAACCTTGTCTTGTACGGAATGGGGCTGCCGCTTGGGATCCTGGCCTGGGCCGGCTGGAGCTGGGCGCTAATCCGAACCCTGCGTGGAGATTGGCAGCGGCACCTCATCCCGCTGGTTTGGACTGGGGCGTACTTCCTTTGGCGCGGCTCCGGATTTACCAGTGCCATGCGTTATCAGCTTCCCATCTATCCGACCCTGGCGCTTTTCGCATCTTGGGCGTTCTGGGAAGCGTGGGAGCGCGTAAGCGACATCCGCGTCCGAGAGAGACTACGCGTGAGGTGGCTGGTGGGCGGGGTGGGGGCGTTCGTGCTGCTGGCAACCCTAACATATGCTGTGGCTTTCGCCACAAACTACGTACGACCTTTCACACGCCATGAGGCCTCCTCCTGGATCTACCAGAACGTCCCGGGTCCGGTCAATCTGCTACTGAACGATGAGCAGTTGGAACCTATCCCGTATCCGGGTCCGCTCGTTCTCGATTCAGGCGACCCGACCGAGCTATTCTTCAGAAACCGATCCGATGGCGAGGTGACTTCCGTCTATCTCCCCTACGTGAGCGGCCCATCGGGGGCCGCGACCTCGATACGGGTTTCGCTCAGCGACGACAGCGGTCCGCTCGCAAGCGGCCAATATGAGGGCTTGCTAGCCGCCGATGGTGAGAGTCGCATCGAAGTGAAGCTCGATCGGCCGGTGGTGATCGAGGCCGATAAGGATTACAGCCTTCGGCTGGAGCCGGGATTCGACGAGAGTTTGAGCCTGCGCGGTTCAGTGATAGTCATCGAGACCAGCTGGGACGACGCGCTGCCTCTCCGCATTGACGGCCGCGATGGCTTCGCCGGTCTATACACCGGGAATAATCAAGAGCTGTATTGGCCCGATGAAGAAGACAAAGAGGGAAATGGAATCCCGGACAAGCTAGAGAGGATCGTCTCCTCGCTGACGGAGGGGGATTACCTGGTCATCACCTCCAGCCGTCAATACGGATCCGTGGGTCGGCTGCCGCAGCGGTGGCCGCTCACCGTGGCCTACTACCGGGCACTGTTTGATTGCCCCATCGGCGTTGAGGTGGAGGTCTGCGCAGCCGCAGCTGAGCCCGGACAGATTCAGGGGGAGCTGGGATACGAGTTGATTGCCACATTCGAGCGAAATCCTCGCCTTGGCCCGTTTGAATTCAAGGACCAACTCGCTGAAGAGGCCTTCACCGTGTACGACCATCCGAAGGTGCTCATATTTGCAAAGCAATCCAGTTTCGATCCGGTGGCAGTGCAAGCAAGGCTTGCCGGTGTGGATGTCTCTCACGTGCAAAATCTGCCCCCGAATGAAATTGGATCCGTGCCGCCGGACCTGCTGCTCTCCGATGAGCAATTAGAGATTCAACAAGCTGGGGGTACGTGGTCCGAGCTCTTCTCCCGGGAGAGCCTCATCAATCGATCGCAGCCGCTGGGTGTTGTCGCCTGGTGGCTGATGTTGGGCATCCTAGGCCTGCTGGCATTTCCGCTTGTGCGGATCGCCTTCCCTGGGCTGCGCGACGGTGGCTATCCGCTTGGACGGCTGGTCGCACTGCTATTCGTAGCCTGGGCAAGCTGGATGGCTGGCAGCCTTGGGCTTCGCTACTCGCGGGGCACCATCCTGCTCATGGTGTTGCTGCTGGCTGCCGTTTCGGCTGCCCTCGCATGGCGGGATCGAGAGGCCCTGCTCACTCTGTTTCGCGAGCGACGCCGGGAAATCCTCTTCATTGAGGCTCTGGCACTTGGATTCTTCCTGTTTGATCTCGCGATTCGCATCGGCAATCCGGATCTCTGGCACCGCTTCCTCGGAGGTGAGAAGCCGATGGACTTCTCCTATCTAAACGCGGTGCTGCGCAGCTCGACCTTCCCGCCCTACGACCCCTGGTATGCGGGCGGTTACATCAACTACTACTACTTCGGATTCGTGCTCGTCGGGACGCCGATCAAATTGCTCGGCCTGGTGCCCTCCGTGGCCTACAACCTCGTAATCCCCACCTTGTTCTCGACGGCTGCATTGGCCGCCTACGCGGTTGGCACAAATCTCGTGGCGCGGCTAGGAAAGGCTTATGGGGCAGTTCGCGCTGTGAGCCCCAGGGTAGCCGGCTTGGCTGCCGCGCTTTCGCTGGTGGTCTTGGGCAACCTGGGGACGGTCCGGTTGATTTATGGAGCGCTGGAAGAAGTGGGCGAGGGCGGTAGCGACGGCACCGCACCGGGGGTAGTCGATGCCACCGTCGGACTCGGCAGAGTGCTTTCGCAACGGGACCGGCTTCCAATCGGATTGCACCACTGGTACTGGGATCCAAGCCGGGCCATCACCGCCCCGCCGGGTGAGACGGATCCCATTACCGAGTTCCCCTTCTTCACGTTCCTGTACACCGACCTGCACGCACACATGATCAGCCTGCCCCTGACGGTTCTGGCATTGGCCTGGGCAATCTCCTGGGTGCTTGCGGCCGACAAAGGAATTGCGCTCCGCTGGTTGGATCGAATTCTGGCGATGGGAATGGGCGCCCTTACGATCGGCGTCCTTGCCCCGACCAACACCTGGGATTTTCCGGTCTACTGGACGCTGGGCGCACTGGCAGTGGTGGCCGCGCCCGTGATTCGTAAGCGTGGCCTCACCTTGAAAGCTGCGGTCGAAGCGATGGTCAGTGTGGCGGTGCTCCTGTTGCTCGCCAACCTGCTTTTCCGCCCCTACTACATTTGGTATGGAGTCGGGTACACCGAGGCAGACCTCTGGCAAGGATCGCGTACCTCGATCGATAGCTACCTGACCGTCCATGGGCTCTTCCTGATCGTCCTGTTGCCCTGGCTGGCCTGGGAAACACGTCAGTGGATGGCCGCCACGCCACTTTCGTCCCTCAGCCGGCTACGACCCTACTTTGGGCTCATCGTCGCGCTGGTGTTGGCTTCTGCCTTTGCCATCGCATTTCTCACCGCTGACGGATTCAGTATTGCCCCCCTTGTGGCGCTGGTACTCGTGTGGTGTGGTGCCTTAGTTCTGCGTCGAAAAACCCCCATCGAGAAACGCATCGCGCTGGTGATGGTGGGAACCGCCGCCGCGCTCACCTTCCTGGTCGAGGCCGTGGTGCTGGTCGGCGATATTGGCCGTATGAACACGGTATTCAAGTTCTACCTGCAGGTGTGGACTCTGTTCAGCCTGGCAGGCAGCGCGGCGCTGGTTTGGTTGTTGGCCGATCTGCCGGCCTGGGGGCCGCGCGCGCGCTGGGTATGGAGCACGGTTTTTGCCGCGGCGCTATTCGGCGCCATGCTCTATCCGCTCACCGCCACATTGGCCAAGGTTCGTGATCGCATGGCTCCGCTGACCCCCATTTCGCTGGATGGGATGGCCTTTATGAGGGAGGCGATCTACGATGACCTCGGGCAGCAAATCAGCCTGGCCGGAGATTACGAGGCAATCCAGTGGATGCAGGAGAATGTGGAGGGATCGCCCGTGATCGTCGAGGCTCAGATTCCGGAATACCGATGGGGCGCCCGATTCTCTATCTATACTGGATTACCCGCGGTGCTTGGGTGGAACTGGCACCAGCGCCAGCAGCGCGCAGCGGTAGAGTCGCTTGATGTTCCTGCGCGCGCGGAGGAGATTTCGAGCTTTTATCTTACCCACTCGCCCTCCGACGCGATCGATTTCCTCTCCCAGTATGATGTGCGTTATGTGGTCGTCGGCGAATTGGAGAAGCTTTACTACGAGAATTTCGACAAGTGTCAGCCCATCGAAGGGGGAGGGCGAGTGGCCTGTGATATGTCGGGCAGGCTCGTCGGAGAGCGAACGCTTGATGTGCCGGCAAGCCAATGTGAGACGCTGGGCTCGGCGCTCTCCTGTCCCACGGGCGGACTCGAGAAGTTCGAGGCCATGGAGTCCCTTGGCATCCTACGCGCGGTCTACCGCAACGGATCCACCATCATCTACGAGGTCCTGACTTGATCGTTGCCTGGTGGCTGGTTGCCAGCCTGCTGGGCTTGCTGGCCTTCCCCTTAACCTACCGCATCTTCCACCGTCTTCCAGACCGAGGCTATGCATTCGCGCGTCCGCTCGGTTTGCTAGGCGCCAGTTATGTATTGTGGCTCGGCGCTAGCGTAGACCTCATCCCGAACAACCTTGGAGGAGCCGTCGGCGCGCTCATAGCGCTGGGGGCCCTGAGCTTGTGGGCCCTGCGCGGCAAGCGAAAAGAAATCACGAACTGGATTAAAGCCAATCGCCGGACGCTGATAAGCATGGAAGTGCTTTTCGGAGTCAGCTTTTTGGTGTGGGCATTCGTCCGGGCCAATAACCCTGAGATCCAATTCACGGAGAAGCCCATGGAGTTGGCTTTCCTCAATGGAATTCTCCGGTCGGAATCGTTCCCGCCCCTGGACCCTTGGCTCTCGGGCTACGGAATCTCCTACTATTACTTCGGCTACGTGATGATCTCCCTGCTCACTCAACTGACTGGCGCTTCCGCGGCAATAGCTTTCAACCTGGCAAACGCACTGTGGTTTGCGATGGTGGCGGTTGGCAGCTATGCAATCTTGTACAACTTACTTGCAGCAAAGGGCCAAGCGCCAAATCGGTGGGTCCCACTTTTGGCTCCGCTCTTTGTGCTGGTCGCCGGAAATCTGGAGGGGTTCCTAGACGTCCTGCATGCCAGAC
>JAPUGV010000175.1 GCA_027298025.1 Chloroflexota bacterium
CGCTCCCCTTGAGATCCCCCCGATCGATCGCAATGCGCGGTCCGGGCTCGCCCCATATTCGCTCTCGATGTGTGGAATCAGGTACTTTACGATCGTCTGATCGTATTCCAGTCCCAGCCGTTCCCACGGCATTACGATCAGAAAAGGTGGCGCTTGCTCAGCGACCATCAAATCCTTGGCAACCTCGTCGGCCCCTAGATCGTCCCAATGGGCATCGGTACGAGCCAATCCGTGAAGCAAATAGAGTGTTGGAAGTTGCCCCTGCACCTCGGACGCGCAGGGGGGTAGGTACACTCGATAAGGAAGACTTCGTGGCAATTCACTGTCGACTAATTCACCCTGGATCATCTGGCCGGCCGTTTCTTCGCAGCCTTGATCTTCGTCCGACCGGGTAGCAGCTGTTGGCTTCGGTGTCGCAGGCGGGAGGGCCTCCGTTGGGAGAGGAGTAGGAGTGATCACGGTCGGCCCAGGAGTTGGCGGTTGGGTTGGCTGGGCACACGACGCGGCGAGAATAGAAAGCGCCAGCAGCATCCATGATCTGTCGGGGAGCATCACGGCGCCGATTATAGTGCGCTGTAGTTCGCGCCACCTTTCACAATCGCCCGCTGCTCAATCATCGAAGGATTAACCGTGCAGTGTAGAATTCAGCCACCATGGCAGAACGTGGCCCCCGCGCGACCTTAGACCAAGAAACAAGAGCCATTAACGACGACCTACTTCGCATGCAAAAGCTGGTGGATCAGTCGATTGTGCGCTCGCTCGATAGCCTAGAGCGCCGTGATCAGACGGTAGCCCTGCAGGTCATCGATGACGATATTGAGATCAACGATTTGCGCTTCAAGATCGAGGAGGCCTGCCTATCCTTGATCGCCACTCAACAGCCGGCTGCCAGCGATCTACGCTGGGTGATCGCGGCGATGCACATGGTGGTAGAAATGGAGCGCATGGCGGATCACGCAACCGGAATTGCTAAGACGGTGATTATGATGGGGGATGAACCGCTATTGAAACCGCTGATTGATATCCCCAGAATGGCGGAGCTGGCCAGAGAAATGCTGCGCGAAAGCCTGGAGGCCCATAATGAGCGCAGCGCGGAGAAAGCCCGACAGATCGCGGCGAGGGACGATGAGATGGATGGGCTGTACCGGGCGGTCTTCAACGAGCTGGTCGAAATCATGTCTAAAACGCCGGGCAGCGCCACGCGCGCTACTTATCTGTTGTGGTGCGCGCACAACCTTGAGCGCATCGGCGACCGCGTCACCAACATTGCAGAACGCGTCGTGTTTGTTAACACGGGTGACATGCGGGAGTTGAATCTCTAATCACTGCAGCAAATACCGCAACAAACGACATCATATTCATCGACTGATCTCTGCAAGGTATAATTATCTTCGAGAATTGAATAGATTGAGAAGCTTTCGGGGCAGGGTGAGGGCAGTAGCCCAATTCCCGATCGGCGGTAAAGCCCGCGAGCGCAGAAGCGCAGGATCCGGTGAAACTCCGGAGCCGACGGTATAGTCCGGATAGGAGAAAGCTCGATGTGCGGCTGAAGCCGGCATCGCGACGTTTGCCCCGAAGACGGTGGTCTTCGGGGATTTCGTTTCGATCTGGCGGCGGTTGAGCGCTGAACGATGGTTGCCCCGAAGACGTTAAGTCTTCGGGGTTTGCATGTGCCCGCACGCCCCGAACGCATTTCGCCGGGGCGTCTTTCTTTCAACGAGCCAGATGGATGTGGGTCCTGATCTGGAATAGGAGCGAGCGTAAATTGACCAAACGTGCTGACCGACTGATATCGCTCCTGCCATTGTTGGCACTCGGCATCGCGCTGCTGATTTGGGAGGGCGCGGTAAGGTGGAGCGAAATACCGCTGTTCATTCTGCCTCCGCCAAGCGTCATAAGTGAAAGGCTTACCCGCGCATTGATAGATGGCAGCCTGCTTCGCCACACATTGGTCACGCTATCCGAGGTACTTGCGGGGCTTGCCCTGGGGGCATTAATTGCTTCACTGCTCGGCTATGGGCTTGCGAAATCTTCGACTCTAGAGCGTGTGTTATCTCCCTACATCGTTGCCTCGCAGTCCATTCCGATCGTTGCGGTTGCTCCCCTGCTGGTGATCTGGTTTGGTCCAGGTCAAATCTCGAAGGTTCTGATCAGCGCGCTGATCGTTTTCTTCCCTGTTCTGATCAATACCGTCGTGGGGTTTCGCACGGTTCCCTCTGAGCTCTACGACCTGATGCGCTCGCTGCGCGCCGCGAAAGCACAGATCTTTTGGAAGCTGGAGGTGCCGGCCGCGATGCCGGTCTTGCTGGGAGGCCTCAAGATTGGGGCGACTCTCGCGGTGATCGGCGCGGTCGTGGGGGAGTTTGTTGGCGCTGATCGAGGGTTGGGATTCCTGATCAATCTCGCAGACGGACTCTACGACACACCCCTGGTTTTTGTGGCGGTCATCACGCTGGTCGCCATGGCTTTGTCGCTCTATGGGGTTGTCGCAACATTGGAGCGCAGGCTGCTGGCGTGGAGGACCGGATGAAGGGCAGATGGGTCGCACTCCTCCTAGTTACACTGGCTGCTTGCCGGACTTCAGAACCGAATTCCGTGATTCGTCTGCCGATGGGGTTCATTCCGAACGTCCAGTTTGCGCCTTTTTATGTCGCTCTAGATCGAGGCTATTACGCGGAAGAGGGGATCGATCTCGATTTTGACTATTCGTTTGAAACGGAGGGTGTCAAGTTGGTGGGTGCCGGTGAGCTACCATTCTCCTTGGTTTCCGGGGAGCAGGTTCTCCTGGCAAGGGCTCAAGAGCTTCCGGTAGTGTATGTGATGGCATGGTGGCAGGATTATCCGATTGCCATTGCGGCCCCGGTCGAAAGCGGCATCGAGGCACCGCAGGATTTAGCGGGCGCTCAAATCGGGATTCCGGGGACTTTTGGCGCATCCTACGTGGGATTGCGTGCCCTGCTGCACACCGCGGGCTTGACAGAGGAAGACATCACGCTGGACTCTATAGGCTTTAATCAAGTCGAGTCGTTGGTCTCAGGACAGCAAGAGGCGGTTGTTGTCTACGCCAACAACGAGCCGCTGCAACTGAATGCCCGCGGGCATCCGGTCACCGTAATCCGGGTGGCCGACTATGTCGATTTGGCGTCGAACGGCATCCTGACAAATGAGTCGATGCTTGCCAACGAACCGGACGTCGTGCGTGGGATGATCCGCGCAACCTTGCGCGGCCTTGCCGATACGATCGAGGACCCAGAGGCGGCATTTGAAATTTCAAAGAACTACATCGAGGAGCTCGATCAGTTGAGCGCCGAGGATCAGGATCTCCAGCGGGCGGTCCTGGCTAAGAGCATTGAATTCTGGATAACGGATCGCCCGGGATTCTCCGATCCACAGGCCTGGGAGAACATGCATGCGGTCCTATTAGAGATGGGCCTTATCGCAGAGCCGATGGATTTGGCGGCCGCGTTTACAAACGAGTACTTGCCTTGACAGACGACAGCATTCTTACGGCTAACGAATTATCGATGACCTTCCCCAACGGAAATGGCGGCCTGCAGGCCTTGGACGCTGTCACATTTTCCGCTCAACGGAACGCATTTGTCTGCGTGGTCGGACCCTCAGGGAGCGGCAAGAGCACGCTGTTGAGATTGCTGGGCGGGCTGCTGAACCCGACCCAAGGGGAAGTGCAGTTCGAGGGCGAACGGGTAATAGGCCCACGCCGGCGAATCGGCTTTGTCTTCCAAACCGCTAACTTGATGCCGTGGCGCACCGCAATTGAGAACGTTGAGCTTCCTTTGGAGCTTGAGGGCCTGAACGCTGGACAGAAATCGCGTCGTGCGGAAGATATGCTCAAACTGGTAGGGCTCGCGGATTTCAAGCAGAGTTTGCCGAGAGATCTTTCGGGCGGCATGGCGCAGCGAGTGGCGATCGCACGCGCACTGGTCCACGAGCCGGATCTGTTGCTACTTGACGAACCGTTCGGATCCCTAGACGCGCTCACGCGCGAGCGGATGGCCTTCGAGTTGCTCAAGATCTGGCAACTGGAGAGGGTCACGGTCCTGATGGTGACACATTCCATCCAGGAGGCGGTACTGATGGCGGATCGAGTGCTCGTTCTAAGTCAACGACCCGGCTCTATCCGACTCGATCTCGATATACCGTTAAGCAGGCCTCGCAGCTTGGACATGATGCATACTCCAGAGTTCGGGCAATGGGTCGATCAAGTCAGATCTGCGATCGAGTAAGGGGATCGATCAGATCGGAAAAAAGGGCTGCCCGGATGAGCAGCCCTCTGTACAGGGAGTTGCAGTCTTGATGAGAAGATTAAGCGTCGGTCTCGGCCACCTCATCGGTGGAGGCCGCGCGCCGGCGCCGAACGGTACGAGCGGCAAAATACAGCGGCACTCCCAGGATCAAGGCAACCGGCACGATGCAGATGACGGACCAAATTGCAGCATCGCCTAGGAAGCGAAGCGCCCGGATCAATGATGTGAAAGCAGCCTTTACCGTCCCCTCCGGTCGATAGCCCCCGATCTCTAGCGGCTGTGCCGCAACATCCGGGATCAACTCGACTGAGATCGCCGACAACCGTGCCGATTCCGAGATGTACTGGATCCGGCCTTTAATGACTTCGATCTCCTCACTTACCCGCCGCAGGGTCTCAAAGACCTGGAGCACATCTTCTGTCTCTTCTGCAGAAGACATGATCTCTAGCAACTGTTCTTCAGCAGCCTCCAGGTTCCTCAGCCTGGACTGTAGATCTGTAAATTCTTGGGTCACGTCCTGCCCGGATGTGTTTTCGCTCTGTATCTCCGTAGCTCCATCCTTGATAGCCTCTAGCGCCTCGTCCAGGCGTTCCGCAGGGACGCGGATGGTTATGGAGGCTCGCTCGGCCGAGACGTTGGCCTCGGAGAAGAAGGTTTGGAAGACGTTCGAGCTGACCACAAAGCCGCCCAGTTCATTCGCAAGATCGGCAATTTCCTGAACCGAGGCGGAAGGCTCGGGAACCACTATAGAAAGGTTTGCGGTACGGATGACGACGCGATCGGCGGGGGCCACATCGCCAGCGAATCCGCCCACGGTTTCACGCGCCGGGCTGGATTGGGCCACGGCCTGGTCCTCAGCAAATTCCACTGGCGCTCCAAGTCCAACGGCAGGATCAAACAACGCCTCTTCCGGCGCTGGGGCGGCTGAGGCACAAGCCGATAACCCGAAGGCGATCAGGAACAGTGGGACGTAGACATTAGGCATCTTCATTGATTGCTCCTTGCTTATTCCCTCTGAGGACGACATTCCAAGTTCAAAGGTTCCCCCACCTAGGCACTCGACCACCGGCCCGATTCAAAAGGTCTGAAATCAGATCGCGGATCGGGCTCGCTGTAAACGTAGATCTCCAGCTGTTGATCGAGCTCGATAAGGAAAATAGTCTGGCGATGGTAGTTGTATGGAGCTACCACCCGGCAACGAGCCGAAGCGCCTGACGCTCGGGGAGACCGGCCTTCAGCATTCGCAGCTGAACTTCGCTGATTTCGTAGGCGGCTCTACGCGCCTCCCAGGTCTTGGATTTCAAATCGAGGATCGCATACGCGGCACGTGGATCCATATCGCGAGGTTGGCCGACAGATCCAGGATTTAAGATCATGCGCGGAGAAAGTGGGCTGGCTTGATTCCAGGCCACCGTTTTCGAAATCGCGAGCGCATCGGCAGAGCTGCGTTGAAATATCAACGGCAAGTGCGAGTGACCCACGAGGCAGTAGTCGGTTTCAAACTCCCCAAAATTAGCGTCCGCTGTGCGCGGGTCGAGGATGTATTCCCATACGGGCTGGCGTGGGCTGCCATGAGCCATGGTGAAGTTATCCACGCTCGTCTCGCTCGGCAGGGCCTTCAAGAACGAGGCACTCTCCTCGGTTAGGACATCCTGTGTCCAGGCCGCGGCTGCGCGCGCATCGTGATTGAAACGAGTGAGTTGCGTCATGCCGAGGGCCGCCTCATCGTGATTGCCGATGAGGCACACCAGTCCCGGAAGAGTCCGAATGAGCTCGACACACTCGTTGGGATCCGGCCCGTAGCCAACCGTATCGCCGAGGCACCATACCGCCTCATAGGGCGGAGTTCGGCTCCCAGCGTCCTCAAGTACCGACTTGAGGGCGGTGAGGTTGGCGTGGATGTCGGACATGACGAGGACGCGCACACTGTGAATTCTAGTATGGAGACCAGCCAATGGGAAGTGGGAGGGAGGGGGTGTATAATGCGGCCCGCCCCATGCCCATCCTTGACGAGCGGAGCCAAGAGTTCCTCAGTCACAGTCCAGAACAGACGGAGCGGCTGGGGGTTCGATTGGGGGAATTGGCACGGCCGGGTGACCTATTTTGCTTGGCTGGCGACCTCGGGGCTGGCAAAACCACATTCGCCAAAGGAATCGCACGGGGTTGGGGAGCTCTGGATCGCGTGACGAGTCCCAGTTTCGTCCTGGTCAATGAATATCGGCGAGCAGACTCCAACCGCCTTTATCATTTCGACGCATTTCGTCTGGCGACCATTCAAGAAGCTGCAGCGCTTGGCTTAGGTGAAATCTTCAACGGAACTGGACCGGTTATGGTCGAATGGCCGGAGCGAGTGCTTGATGTGATCCCGGAAGATCGCCTATGGATCAGCCTGGAGTGGGTGGATGACATGCGGCGAAATCTTCGCTTCGAAGCCACGGGCTTGCACTACGAGCGTCTGCTTCGAAAATTCAGCAAAATCGCCTTCGGCGCATAACCATGCTGCTAGCGATCGACACTGCCACCAAGATGTTGGGCCTTGCCCTATTTGACGGGTCAGAAATCCTCATCGAGAGCGTTTGGTACGGCAAGGGTCACCATACGATAGATTTGGCCCCCGAGGTGGCCCTCTCATTTCGCAGAGCCGGAGCGAGTCAAGCTGACCTGACCGTCGTGGCGGTTGCTCAGGGACCGGGCTCATATACGGGGCTGCGAATCGGAATGGCCCTCGCCAAAGGTCTCAGCCTGGCCCACAACCTTCCCATCGTAGGTATCCCCACGCTTGATATCCTTGCCAACGCCCAACCTCACAGAGAAGAGCCGATGCTGGCCACTCTGCAGGCGGGACGAAAGCGCGTGGCGGCCGTGTGGTACAAATGGACCCGAAATGGCTGGACCGCTCGCAAGGGCATGAAGACGCTCACTTGGGAAGAGTTACCGGGTGAGCTCAAACAAAACACCTACATTTGTGGTGAAATTGACGCAGAGGCCCGAGAAGCGCTGAAGCGTGAAGCTCTGGCGATTCTGGCTCCAGCCTCAATGTGCGTCCGCAGGCCCAGCGTTCTGGCTGAGCTGGCTTGGCAGGTGGCCCGCAAAGGAAAGACCGAGGATCCCTCCAAGCTGGCGCCCATATATCTCGACCCCATATCGTGATTGCGATTCTGCCACGCTACTTAATCCGGGAAATGACTCTTGAGGACATCCCGACTGTACTCGAGATTGATCGAGTCTCTTTTTCGAATCCGTGGCCAGAACGGAGCTACCGGTACGAACTGACGGAGAACCGGGCTGCGCAGCTATTCGTTGCCAAAATGGATGATGGCGGTGTCATCGCCTATCTGGGCTACTGGCTGATCGGCGACGAGGCGCACATCAGCACTTTTGCGGTGCACCCGGAGTTTCGAATGCAAGGCATTGGGGAGGACATGCTTAAGAGTGCGCTGGCGGCCGCGGCTGAGAAGGGGGCACGAGTAGCAACCCTCGAGGTCCGTGAGTCGAACGATTTAGCTATCAGGCTGTACGAAAAGCTGGGATTTGAAGTGGTTGGAAGTCGGGATTCGTATTATCGCGATAACAATGAAGATGCGATTCTCATGACGCTAGCTGGGATTTCCAATCTAGCGCGAGAGGGTGATCAGTGACTGCTGCACATGAGCTAGAGGTCGTCGCTGCCGAAGTCGCGGTCTGTACCGACTGCAAGCTGCATATGTCAAGAAAACTGGCTGTTCCCGGTGAGGGCCCTGCAGATGCCGAGCTGATGTTTATTGGGGAGGGTCCCGGATTCCATGAGAATGAGCAAGGGCGGCCGTTTGTGGGTGCGGCTGGGAACTTCCTAGAAGAGCTTTTGGCATCCATTGGGCTGAGCCGGGAGGAGGTATTTATCACGAATATCGTTAAGTGCCGACCTCCCGGGAACCGTGATCCGCAGGCCGTGGAAATCGAGGCTTGCTCGGGCTATCTAGAGCGACAGACCCGATCACTTAATCCGAAAGTTATCGTAACCTTGGGCCGCTTTTCGATGGCGCGTTTTTTCCCAAATACGCGCATCTCGGCCATACACGGCAAAGCGCAACGAATTGGGAATAGACTCGTCGTGCCCATGTACCATCCGGCTGCGGCCCTTCACCAGCCGTCCCTGCGGAAGACGATCCAAGCCGATTTCGCCAGGCTCCCTGAGCTTATTGGGCGAGAGGGGGCACCTGTGCGGGCCGAGGAACCACCCGATATGGAGCAGCTCAGCCTTTTCTAGTGCTGGGCGAGGGGATTGCTGGCCCCCCACCTGACCGTGTTCCAATTTCCTCATCTTAAGGGCTCCCATAATGTCACCCAATGATAACAATCTGCCGCCCGCTGGCAGAAAACTAGTCGAGAAATTCACGACTGGCCAGGCAAGGGTCGGCGTGATCGGCCTTGGATATGTGGGCCTTCCATTGGCGGTGCTTCTGGCCGAGGCCGGCTACCGAGTTATTGGGGTCGATACCGATGAGGGCAAGGTCGCTGCCGTCAATCGTGGAGAGAGCCACGTGCTTGATATCTCGCGTGAGACTCTGGCGCCCCTGGTTGAGTCTGGGAGCCTGTCCGCAACGACCTCCTACGAGGATTTATCGGATGCCGACGGTATCAGCATCAGTGTGCCAACCCCCTTGCGTAAGACGGGCGATCCTGATCTATCGCACATTCTGAGTGCAGCCCGCAAACTTACGCCCTTGCTTCACTCTCCGATGGTGGTCATCCTCGAGTCCACCACCTACCCAGGAACCACTCGCGAGGTCGTGCTTCCGGAACTGGAGAACTCTGGGCTGACGGTCGGGGAAGACCTATTTCTAGCTTTCTCGCCAGAACGCGTGGATCCCGGCAGGACCGACTGGACGACCAAAAACACCCCTAAGGTGATCGGTGGCATCACTGACGCTTGTACCACAGTCGCGGCGACCATGTACAAGCAGGCCATCGACTCGGTGGTCGAGGTGTCTTCCACGGAAGTGGCTGAGATGACGAAGCTGATCGAAAATACATTTCGCGCGGTCAACATTGCCATGGTCAATGAGATGGTGTTGATGTGCGAGAGATTGGGGTTGGATGTCTGGGAAGTCATCGAGGCCGCAGCAACAAAGCCCTTCGGCTTTATGAAATTCACCCCCGGCCCTGGCCTCGGTGGGCATTGCATACCGATTGATCCGCTTTACCTCTCCTGGAAGCTTAAGAGTGTCAAATACAACGCGCGCTTCATAGAACTGGCGAGCGAGATTAATACCGCTATGCCGCGTTACGTGGTGCAGCGTATCCAAGACGCGATGAACGAACGAGGCAAGGCGGTTCAGGGTGCGAAGTTCTTGGTGCTTGGAGCGGCGTTCAAGCCGAACGTTTCCGATACCCGGGAATCGCCAGCGATTGATGTTATCGGCCTGCTGCGAGACAAGGGGGCGGAGGTAAGCTACTTCGATCCCTATGTCCCGGCTTTTGAAGACGACGGCTGGGGCCTGACCTCCGTGAGCGATCCCGTCAAGGCCGCCCAGGAAGCGGACTGCGTGGTGATCGTCACCGATCATGACGGTGTCGACTATGCGGGCATTCAGGAGGTTTCGCAGCTGATTTTCGACTCCCGCAATGCACTGAAGGGCGGGGCTGAGGAGAAGGTCGTCAAGCTCTAATGGCCCGTTATCTGGTTACCGGCGCGGCGGGGTTCATAGGCGCACGGGTTGCCGAGCTACTGCTGGAACAGGGGAATGAGGTCGTCGGATTAGACAATCTGAACGACGCGTACGATGTCCGCCTAAAGGACTGGCGTCTGGGCCGGCTGCAAGAGCAGCCGGCTTTTCAGTTTCACTCTATGGATCTGCTAGACCGAGCAAAGCTACAGACGGTGTGGGAATCGGGCCCGTTTGACGCGGTCTTTAATCTGGCCGCTCGTGCGGGAGTGCGGGCAAGCGTGCAAGATCCGTGGATTTACGCGGAAACCAATGTCAACGGAATGCTAAACCTGCTTGAGCTCTGCCGACTCAAGGGTCCGCAGAAGATCGTGCAGGCCTCCACTTCAAGCCTGTATGGAAAAGCGAACGAGCGACCGTTTGAAGAGCGCGCGGACATCAGTCGGCCGTTATCTCCCTACACGGCCACTAAGGGCGCTTCCGAGTTGCTGTGCCACACCTATCACTCCCTGTACAACTTGGATATCACAATATTGCGCTACTTCACCGTATACGGACCCGCAGGTCGCCCCGATATGAGCGTTTTCCGGTTCATTCAGTGGGTTGCGGAAGACCGGCCGGTTCGGGTCTATGGCGATGGCAAACAGGAGCGAGATTTCACCTTCGTCGATGACATTGCACTCGGTACGGTCGCGGCCGTTGCGCCTATGGGTTACGAAATCATCAACCTGGGCGGAGACCGGCCCTACTCATTGCTGGACGTGATCCACCGCATCGAGGCCCTGCTCGAGAAGGATGCCAACACCAAACTCTTGGATCCAGTCCCTGCCGATGTGCCCGCCACGTGGGCCGACATCAGTAAGGCCAATAATTTGCTCGGCTGGCAACCTCAGACTGGATTAGACGAAGGTCTGTCCGCCTGTGTGCGCTGGTACCTGGATCAACGCGACTGGGCTAAAGACGTTAACACCTCGGATTAGTTTTGAAGATCCCAACCTTGCTTCAGAGGGGCCCAATAGGCCGGCTGCTGACGAATCCGCTGATGCAGCGCGTCATCCGCAATTCCGGGTATCTGTTTACAGGCAGTACTCTGTCGGCCGCGCTGAGCATGATTCAGGGGATTTTGGCGGCGCGACTCCTGGGGATCGAATCCTTTGGCGTGCTGGGCATCATCACCGTGTTTGTCAGCGTGATCAATCGCCTGACCTCCTTCCGCATGGCCGAGTTGGTTGTGAACTATGTCGGGGAGTTTTCTGAGAAGGGCGAGAAAGATCGGGCGGCCGCGGCGTTCAAAACGGCTGCGTTGTTTGAGACCGGAAGTTCGGTACTGGCCTTCCTATTGATCCTCGTGCTGGCCCCTATAGCTGCAACCTATCTGGCTCAAGATCCAAGCACCGTAGGCCTCTTTATGCTTTACGGAATGATCGTGCCCGCACACATGCTGGCCGAGAGTTCCACGGGCCTGCTGCAGTACCTGAATCAATTTAAGCTGCTGGCTGGGATTCAAGTTGCCCAGAGTGTGATTACCCTACTCCTGATTGTGGGCGCATTCGCGACTGGAGGCGGGTTGCTTGCGGTGCTAGTTGCTTACCTTGTGGGCAAGGTGGCGTGGTCGCTCGGCATCACCGGAGCCGCGCTAACGCATGCACATCGCGCTTGGGGATCCGGATGGTGGCGCGCGCCATTCTCACTGATCCACATTCGCAGGAAGGAGATGCTGCGGTTCGGCGTGAGCACGAACCTCACAGGAACGTTGACCTTACTCAGCCGTGATAGTGAGATCCTGTGGCTGGGAGCCTTGGCTTCACCTATCGCGGCGGGATATTACAAGGTCTCGCTTGCCATTCTTAACATTCTGCTCATCCCTGTGCAGCCATTGATCACCACCACCTATCGCGAACTCGCGCGCGAAATCGGAGCGCGTGCCTGGGACAACGTGCGATATCTTCTCAGAAGCGGAAGCATGATTTCGGTGGCCTATTCAATACCGGCGGCTCTTTTCTTAGGGGTGTTCGGGCCTTGGGTGATCTCGCTCTGGGGCGCCGAGTTCTTGCCCCAGAGTTATGGTGTCATGGGGATCTTGTTGGTCGGCGTCACTTTCGTAAACGTGTTCTACTGGAACCGAACTACGCTGCTGCCGCTTGGACTTCCCGAGTACCCGACCAAGGTCATATTGGTGGCGGCTATCGCCAAAGTGGTGGCAATTCTGATTTTGGTGCCCCGCTACGGCGCGTTTGGAATGGCAGCCACGCTCAGCGGATTCTTTCTCTTCACGGGTGCGGTGCTGGTCTGGAAAACGGTTCGAGTGCTGCGGCAACGTGCGGATGCGGCGCCGCTTCCAGCCGCGGGATAGGCGTTTTGCGAATCGCCTGTATCTCCACTTCCCAGGTCCCGTCGAAGACGGCCAATTCAATTCAGCTCATGAAGGCCTGCTCAGCGCTCGCCGAACTCGGCCACAATGTTCGTCTCTGGACGCTCGGAAGCAATCCTGAGATGCCCTGGGAGGATCTTGCCAAGCACTATGGGGTAAAGAATCGATTTACGGTGAAGTGGATCGCGGACTTCCCCTGGCCCCGAGGCTGGATGTACTCGCTCCGTGCAGTTCGAGCCGCGCGGCGGTGGAGAGCCGACCTTTATTATGTGTGGCCCTATCAAGCGGCGGCACTGGCATCCAGAATGGGGCTGCCCACGCTGATGGAGCTGCACGACCGGCCACATGGCCGCATGGGGCCCTTACTCTTTCGCAGATTTCTAAGCGGTGGCGGGGCTCGGCGGGTGGTGATCACGACCAAGGCGCTCTTGGACTGGGTAAAAGAGTTCTATGCGGAACTGCTCGATCCCCCTTCAACCATCGTAGCTCCCAATGGAGTGGATCTCGAGCCCTACCACAACCTCCCCACTGCGGAGGAGGCCAGGAAATTGTTGGATCTGCCCGATCGGCCAACCGCGGGGTACACCGGTCACCTGTATCGAGGACGCGGGTTGGACCTGATGGTGGAGCTAGCACACCGCCATCCAGAAGTAAATTTCCTATGGGTCGGAGGGGAAGAGACCGCGGTTGAGCGCTGGCGAGCTCGACTTGAGGAGCTGGAACTGGAGAACATAAGCCTGCTAGGGTTCCTGTCGAACGAGGAATTGCCCATGGTTCATGCAAGCTGTGACGTGCTATTGATGCCGTATCAAGGGCACATCGAGGGGAGCAGCGGAGGCGATACGGCCGCCTTCGCCAGTCCGATGAAGGTCTTCGAATACCTGGCGGCGGGCCGTGCCATCCTTGCCAGCGACTTGCCCGTGATACGAGAGATCCTTAACGAGAGCAACTCGATGCTTTTGCCGGCAGACGACACGGCCGCTTGGATCGAGGCCCTAGGCACGCTGATGTCGGATCCGGGCCAGCGTAGCTGGTTGGCGGCGCATGCTCAGGAGGATGCGTCCCAGTACAGCTGGATCACACGAGCCGAGCGAGCGTTGGGGGGACTGGAGGGGTGAGCCTGAGCGCACACTCGGCTTTCCGCTGGAGCCTACTGGTTGGAGCGGTGGGGCTTGTTCTGCGCCTCGGGCTCTGGCTGTCGTACTCGCCCGCATCGTACGGTGACACGCCCTCTTACATGCGGCTCGCCATGGCCCTCAAGGAAGCAGGCCT
>JAPUGV010000176.1 GCA_027298025.1 Chloroflexota bacterium
CGATAAGAATGGTGATGCCACAGATGGGCAGGAAGAATCCAGAGACTTGTCCCAGTATTCCAGAGCTTGAATCTTCTGCGGCCTCTGTCCCCCTGCTTTCTTCGTCGATCTCGATCACGGCTCGGAATCCCTGGATGGCGTTGGGGCTTAGCTCTTGAGGGTCCTCTGAAACGGCAATGAGTGTGACGCTCCCATTCTCCCCAATGGCCTTAAAGCGTATCAGGGCCAGTTCGGCATCCTTGTTTACGGAGTAGGAGTCGATTGCCATCCGCAGGTAGTCTTCCTGCAGGTCCGCTCTCAACTGTTGGGGTTCTCCGTCAACCCACTTAACTGGGTTGATAACCCAGGCATAGACCATGCCGATGGCCACGCCTAGGATCAAGGCAATGAGTGGGAGTACCCACCTTCTGTTGGTGATATTTGAGACCGATTCCATGGTTTCTCTCTTCCCCGGATCCTTCTGGAACCTTGCAGAAACCTGGCGAATTCTAGTCTGATCGCAAGGCCAAGGCAACCGAAAGGTTGCACAAACTATGCCAGGTCTGCTTGCGTGTTGAGGATTTCTTCGTGCTCGTAGACGTTCTCGCACTTCAGGCATTGGAGATGCCTGCGATTCTGATGTACGAGTAGACCGCCGCAATTGGGGCACGGGGCGGATTCAGGCCGTTTCCAAGAGGTAAATTCACACTCAGGGTAGTTAATACAGCCGTAAAACGTACGCCCCTTTCGCGTGCGTCGTTCTACGAGCTCTCCGCCGTCCAGCGGGCACAGAACCCCTATCTTTTCTAGCCACGGCTCGGTATGGCGGCACTCCGGGAAATTGGAGCAACCGATAAATTTGCCGTATCTGCCGTGACGAATCACGAGTTGGTTGCCGCACTCCGGGCACATACGGTCAATTGGCTCGGGCTCGGCCTTAATCTCAGGCATGAGTTCGCGCGCCCGCTCCAATTGCACTTTGAAGGGCTCATAGAACTCGCGCACCACTTCTACCCACTCCCTATCGCCTTCAGCTACCTCATCCAATTCCTGCTCCATGCGAGCCGTGAACCCAAGGTCCACGATATTGGGGAAGTGGTCAACGAGTAAGTCGTTGACGGTCATTCCAATCTCTGTTGGTATCAAACGCCGTTGTTCGCGATCCACATATCCGCGCCGCTGGAGGGTGCCCAAGATTGGGGCATAAGTCGACGGTCTGCCGATCCCATTTTCCTCGAGGGCTCGGATCAGGCTGGCGTCACTATATCGAGCAGGAGGCTGCGTGAAATGCTGCTCGGGGAACAGCCCTCTTAGCTCCAGCGGGTCATCTTTGTTAAGTGCGGGAAGCCGATCCAGGCTGATAGTGGACTCAGGCTTCTTGGGCTTCCGGTCTGCCAGGACAGCCAGATATCCGGGAAACCTCAGAGTTGAAGCATTAACTTTGAAGAGATATTGATGACTCTCTGATGTTCCCAACGCTTCGATCGACAGCGTATCGTATTCGGCTGGCTTCATTTGAGACGCAACGAATCGACGCCAGACTAACTGGTAAAGCTTTTGCTGATCGGCGGATAAGAAGCCCCTGATCGAATCTGGTATTCGGCTAACGGAGGTCGGGCGTATTGCCTCGTGCGCCTCCTGTGCTCGCCGAGCCCGCGTCTTGTATATCGGTGGCTCCTCTGGAAGGTGCTCCTCGCCAAATTGAGAGCGGATAAGCTTGCGCGCCTCGGCTTGCGCCGACTTAGAAACTTGCGTCGAGTCGGTTCGCATATACGTGATCAAACCTGTCGGCTCATGACTGTCGAGATCGATACCCTCATAAAGCTGCTGTGCGATGGCCATGGTTTTTCGGGCGGAGTATCGCAGCCTGCGGGAAGCAGATTGCTGCAGCGAACTCGTTGTGAAGGGTGCCGCCGGCCGACGTACGCGGCTGCCGGGCTTGACCTTGCCCACCCTAAACTGGGCTTCCCTCAGGTCCGACGACAGCCCATCCGCTACCGACTGGGAAGGTATCTCAGGATCTTCTCCATCCACTTTTCGCAGGCCTGCGCGGAACTCTGGAGGCTTCTCTGCATTGAGGAAATCGCCGTCGATCGTCCAGTATTCCTTCGGACTAAAATCTTCGATCTCGCGTTCGCGATCGACAACAAGCCTCAGCGCCACCGATTGCACGCGGCCTGCCGACAGACGGCTGCGGACCTTAGTCCACAAAATGGGGCTGATGTTGTAACCGACGAGGCGATCGAGAATGCGACGCGCTTGCTGCGCGTTAACTAGATCTTTATCGATGCTGCGCGGATTCTCAAATGCCTCCTCAATGGCCTCCTTAGTTATCTCGTGAAACACGACCCGCCGGGCTTGATCGTCGTCGATTTCCGCGGCCTCCAGCAGGTGCCAGGCAATGGCTTCCCCTTCTCGGTCGAGGTCGGTCGCCAGATACACTTCCTCCGCTTTGGAGACCGCCTTCTTCAGCTCCTTGACGACCTCTCGCTTTTCGTTGGGGACGCGATATTTGGGCTCAAAGTTATTCTCAACATCCACAGAGAGCTGCGAACGCAGAAGGTCCCGCACGTGTCCAATGGAAGCTTTTACTTTATATTCCTTGCCCAGGAATCGGCCCACGGTACGTGCCTTGGCCGGAGACTCAACGATAACCAGTTTGCCCTTGCGGCGATTTTTCGAGCTTTTGGATCGGGGCTTGACCTCCGGGGGCTGGAGCCCTTCATGGGCTGCCGTCCGGCCCATGCGATATAGTTTCGAATCGCAGACCGGGCACGTGCCGCGCGTAGCCGGAGAACCGGTGGAGGTAAATGTGGCCTCCGGGTTCTCAATGGGTCGCTTTTGCTTGCACTTCAGGCAGTAGGTCTCTAGTTCAGGCATAATCCTCCAGACCGAAATCAGATAGCCTGGCAACCAGACTCCTTACCTCTTCTGCCCTGTTGCGGTCGCAAACGAGCAGTACGTCATCCGTATCGACGATAACAACATCCTCTAGCCCCAAGGTGGCGATCAGGCGGTGCGAACCTCGCTTCTGATAGACCACCACCCCTTTTGTATCCGATAGGAGGGTCTCGTCCGCCCGGACAATATTTCCGTTCGTATCCGATTCCACCAAATCCTCGAGCCGATCCCAGCCGCCCACATCCCACCAGCCCAGATCATCGGCCGGTATCACGACCACTCCTTCGGCACGTTCCATGATTCCGTAGTCGATCGTTTCGCTCTCCAGTCCCTCCCAAACGCGCGCAGTCACTGCGGCTTGCTGCGGAGTTCCAATGGATCGCTCGATCTCCTGCAGCGCGACGAAAAGTCGGGGCATCAATCGCTCTATCTCCTGCAGAATCCGCTCCGCGGTCCAAACGAACATGCCTGAGTTCCATGCGTATTCACCACTCTCTACATATTCGACGGCCGCTGGATAATCGGGCTTCTCTTTGAATTGCAGGACCGACCGAATATCAAAACCCGCTTCGGTGGCCAGTTTCTCGCCCAGGTGAATGTATCCGTAGCTGACGGAGGGCCCGGAGGGAGCAATTCCCAAGGTGACAAGTTCACCTTTCAATGCACGCCTCTCGGCGGCTCCCAACAATTCCAGAAAGCGCGCCTCGTTTCGGATGATGTGATCCGCAGTCAAGCATGCCATAACCGCCGTCGGATTTTGACTCCTCAGTACAGTGGCCGCGTAGCCGATGGCCGAAGCCGTCCCGCGTGGCATCGGCTCATTCAGGAAGTTCTCCGCCGTCAAGGTGGGAACCTGGGGTAGAAGGATCCCGGCCATAGATTCAACTGCCACCACCAGAATCCGGTCCGCTGGCACCGCGGGTGCGAGCCGCTCTACCGCCATCTGAAATAGTGTGCGATCCCCCACAACCGCCAAGCTTTGCTTGGGGCGGTCGGTTCGGGACAGGGGCCACAGCCGGGTACCACCGCCGCCCGCCATAATCACTGCAGTAGTGTGTTCGAGGGTCATCCTAGCCTGTATTCTGCGCGCGGTTCGCGCGCGCGCACGTAGTGCATTCCGCCCACCTGGCGAGCCTGTCCGCGAATCTCGAGCATGGATAGGCAGGCGGTCAACTCTGCGATGGGCAGCTCGCATCGGGCCCGCAGTTCATCGATGTGGATGGGCTCGGAACCCAGGCTGCCCAGTACCTTTCTCTCGGTCTTATCCTCCGGAAGGGGCGCGGGCGCGGCCTTTGCAACGACCTCCAGATTTAGGACCTCCAAGACATCATCCACAGAGGTCGCGGGGAAGGCACCCTGACTAATCAGGCGATTAACTCCCTTGCTCCCATGATCATAGATACGGCCCGGCACACCAAATACGTCTCGGCCCTGCTCGACTGCGAAATTGGCGGTAATCAGAGCCCCGCTCCGTTCGCCAGCCTGGACCACAATAACCGCCAGCGAGAGACCGGAAATGATCCGGTTGCGCGGCGGGAAATTGCTGCCCTCAGGCCGCGTGCCGAGTGGGTAGTCACTGACCACGGCTCCCGCATCGGCGATCGAACGGGCCAGCTTGCGGTGTTCTGGTGGGTAGATAATATCCAGCCCAGATCCCAATACGGCAATCGTTCGCCCCCCCGCTTCAAGTGCTGCCTGGTGTGCGACGCCATCTATGCCTCGGGCCATGCCGGAAAGGATCGTAACCCCACTGCTCGCCAAACCCGAGGCCAGGTCACGCGCCACGGCCTTGCCGTACGGGGTTGCGCGCCGGGTACCCACAATTGCCGCTGCCACCCGATCCTGTGGCAGCAAGTCGCCCCAGATGTAGAGCACGATCGGCGGGGAATGTATCTCAGCCAGGTACTCCGGATAGGCGGAATCGTCCAAAGACAGCAATTGGAAGCCCATACTAAGCACTCGATTCAATTCCGCGTCCAAGTCCATTGAATCACGCGCATCCACAAACTTCTCAACGGTCTTCCGTCCCAGGCCTGCAGCTCGTAGCTGAGCCGGCGAAGCCATCCAAGCAGACTCGACACCGCCAAAAACTTCCAATAGCGCGCGAACTCGAACGGGTCCGATGCCGCTTACCCTACTGAATCCCAACCAATATTTCTGTTGCTGAGAACTAATGATGATCCCCCCGAGAGCCGGCCGAGCATACCATAGTGGTTTGCAATCATTCTGCAAGCACTGTGCAATTCACCGGATGCGGGCCGCAGCTTACCATAAAGCTCCGTCAGTTGATCCTGTAGTCTCAGGCATTTCTGGGCCAATCAGTTATGGAAGACGCGTAATCACGACATTTTCTAGAAGAGTCACCGCGTAATCGGGGCAATTCGGCGTAGTGGAGGAAGAAAATCAGCAGAATCACCGAATAGTTTGCATATTGGGAAGTTCTTCGGGCTAATCACTCCTTATACCGCCTTCGTTACTGATGAAAGTTAAGTCCATAAGCGGGGCTGAAATCTCACCAGCAGAACGCGAGACTGCATCTCGCTCGTCGCCGGTGGGAGGATATAGAAACGCCAAAATCGGAGAAACCAGGTTCGGCGATCGAACTTGGATTGAGGCGCACGCCGGCTCGCTCTCCCGTGGGCGATGAGGCGGAGAAGTGACCGTCGGCGTCTCAAACCTATTAAGGAGGATAAGGCCATGCGTAAGATTCTCAAATGGATCGGCATCGTGCTCGCCGCGTTGGTTGGACTGATCATCGTGGCGGTGATCGGCTCGCTGGTCTACGGCTCGGCCTCATTCAAACGGACCTATGACCGGCCCGTGTACGAGATCCAGGCCGACACCAGCCCGGAGGGCGTGGCACGCGGCGAATACCTGGTGAGGACGGTGATCGCCTGCGGCGGGTGCCACGGGGCAGGTGAGGAAGACTTAGAGAAGGTCAGTGGGCCCCTCGTCGGCGATTTCGAGGAGTTCAGCGACGGCCCTTTCTCCGGCGTGTTTGCCACGCCTAACCTTACGTCCGACAGAGAAACTGGACTCGGGGACTGGACGGACGCCGAAATTGCCCGCGCCATCCGCGAGGGCCTAGACAATGAGGGCGTAGAACTCGTCGTGATGCCATCGGCTGAATTCCATGGCCTGAGCGACCCCGACGTGGCCGCCATTGTCGGCTACCTTCGGAGCCTGGAACCGGTGCGCAACGAAATCCCACCGTTCTCGGCCAACGCGTTCGTCAAAGCGGCACTCGCTATAGGTTTGTTTGGGCCGCGCAACCTGACCGAACCCATCACTGCTCTCCAAACTTCGCCGCCGTCAGGCACAGCTGAGTACGGCGGGTATCTTTTGGGTTTGGCCCCCTGCGCGTTCTGTCACGGCGAGAATTTCGCCGGTGGGCCTGTGCCGGATGCCGAGCCGGGATCTCCGCCTGCAGCGAACCTGACTCCGGCCGGCGAGTTGGCCGGTTGGACCGAAGCGGGCTTCATAATGACTATGCGTACTGGGGCTACGCCCAGTGGACGTGGGCTCGACAACGACTTCATGCCCTGGACAGTGTTTAGTAACATGACCGACGTGGACCTGGGCGCGATCTACAAGTACCTTCAGATGCTCCCGCCGGCAGAGCCGTAGGAATAGACGGCTGGAGTTTGAGCAGCACGCATGTCAAGATCTGGTATTGAGTTCCTAACCATTTATTCGTAACACTCTGAAGGCGGCCGCCGGCTGTATTGGGAAGGACAAGAAATGAAAAAATCCTTGTACAGATTAGGCCCGTAGGCGTAGAAACTACTGGGCGCCCTGGGCATTGGTGGGGCTAAGATGTTGACGATTGGCAGGGCTCGGCTCACGGTTATCGACTCGTTGCCAGGGCGACCTATCCACTCGCTGGAGCCCTATCCGCTTCGCTCCAAGGACAGGCGGACCCGAACCCCGCATCCTATTTCATCTGCTGGGGTTGTAAACATGTAGCTTCTTCGTCGCGGTGGGGCGACGCTCCAACTTATCATCGCAGCCAGGCCGACTTCGCAGGAGGTCGGGCTGTGTGATGGTCGCCGGTCCGCTCCCTGCCTGCACTTGCCTGCCCTAGCAGTCCAGGGTGGCGCAGGCACAAGTGGCCTGACCGCCGGGACAGCCTTGCGGCCGCACTCGACGAGCACAAGCAGGCAGGCAACTCGCAGCCGTTAGGTTTTGCAAAATTTATTTTAGTGAACCATATTGAAAATGACCGGATCAAAGTAAATCGGAAAGAATCAACCACACGAACTCGGAGGTGCTTATGGCTATTGAACCCGCAGTCTACGCTGCCCGTCTGGAGGTCGTCTATCCGGAGAAAATAGACCGGCTGACAACCTTCTTCCGTCTTATCTGGATCATTCCCATCGCCATCGTCCTGGGCCTCATCTCGGATGCTGGCCAGACGGTCACCAACACGGTCATCCTCAATGAAGCCGGTGAGGTTATTAGGACAACTCGGGAGACGGTTGGTGGGTTGGCGAGTGGCCTCACTGCAGCCACGGCCTTGATGATCATCTTCCGACACCGTTATCCTCGCTGGTGGTTCGACTTTTCTCGCGAGCTGACCCGCTTCGGGGCCAGAGTCAGTGCCTACGCGGCCCTGCTCACAGATCGATACCCGTCCACCGTCGAAGAGCAGTCTGTCCACCTGGAGATCGACTACCCCGACGTAGAAACTGACCTCAATCGGTATTTACCCCTGGTCAAGTGGTTCCTGGCGATCCCTCACTACATTGTTCTGCTGATTCTGGTGCCGCTAGCTGTCTTGGCCGTGCTCTTCACTTGGCTCGCGATACTCTTCACCGGCCGATATCCGAGAGGGCTGTTCGACTTCGTCGTGGGAGTGGGTAGGTGGGGACTGCGGGTCGGGGCGTACGGATTCCCCCTGCTCGTCACAGATCAATACCCGCCGTTCAGCTTGCGCTAGCCCCTATCGTAGCGAAGCTCAATGACCTCTTGTGGCCGGCAGCTGCCATTACAGCGGCTGCGGGGTACCCGTGCTCTAGCCTGATCGAACTTCGATAGATCAGCCTGTGCGAGGTAGCCCAAAATGCCGCTTACCAACCTATGCAGCGGACCCCAAAAAGCGTCATCCTTTTTGCTTGATCAAAAAGGCCGCCACTTTGCGCGGCCGCTGATCTCAGACGTTAGGCAGCGTTGGTTACCATCGTCCAAGGCCTGCGCATGATTTGCCGAAGCCTTAGGATATTCACCCCTGGCAAGAAAGAGAGTCGTTGGTATTCCCTGGAGGATCTGACATGAAGAGACTGTTCGGCGTTTTGATAATCTTGATGATTTTGATTG
>JAPUGV010000177.1 GCA_027298025.1 Chloroflexota bacterium
AAACTGTAAGGCGGTATCCAAATACTGAGCCACGCGAAAGGAGTGATCGAGGGATGACGCAAGAGTTTCACCGTCGACCGGCCGCTGCAACCGGACCGCGAAGCGCCGTCCGCTTCGCACGTTTGCACAAGAATTTGTGAACGCCGGCACTAAGCGAATCCTGGAAGTCCGTTTTTCTCGTCTGGGTATGCCGGGAGGGTCGTCAGTCGAGAGTCTTCGACGGCGCCGCCAATGGTGAAATGGTAGAGGTCCTGATATTGGCGTCCCCGGAGGCCGAGCACTTCGTGCATGGGGTCGTCAAAAAAACAGCCGATGCCAGTACTTCGGATCCCGGCGGCTTCGGCTTCGAGATACAAAACCTGTCCAATGACCCCAGTTTCCCAAAAAAGGCGGGGATAAAACCAGGGGCCGTAGTGTTCGAGCGGGGTCATAAACTCGACGATCATCCCTAGGCTGAAACAGCTCTCACTGGCGATATTCTGGAAGCAGGAGATCTGTCGGGCAGCGTCGCGGGCATCGGCCTCAGTTAAAAGGTAAAGTTCGAGTTCGTCGGGGCAGGCCTCCGGCTTGCTCCATTCATTTGCCTTGCTGAATGTTGACTCAATGTTCTTTCTCTGGGACGTATCTCGAACCAGGAAATACAAGCCGCTCCTTAGGCCAACCACCCGTTCGACAAATATGGCCAGATGGACGTAAGATTTCCATGCTAGGGTGTTGAAGGGAATCCTACCCGGCACCGCTACAGTCTTGAGCAAGATGCGGTAAAAAGTATCTTTGCTCATGGTGGTGACGCTATTCATAGCAACCGCGCTACGGCGCTGGCGAATCATCTGACGGAGCGAAACGGGTCGGGTCGTCAGTGACCAGGGATTCGGTGGTTGGTGAAACGATTCGTAGGGCTGGTCCGTGCGTGGCTTGCGCGCTGCTTCGGAGATTTTCTCCATGCCCCAGTCCACGTGTGACGAGCTAAGGTGGTTGGGAGTTCCCTTCCAGTCGAACGTCCTGAAGGATTCCATAGTCACCGAATTCAGCCTGGAGGTATTGACTTCTTCACCTTGTGGGCACAGCGCTATCAGGCAGTCCGGCTCTTCCGGCTCGGAGTTGTGGGCTTGAAACACGCCCGTGAGGCTAGCCAGATCTTCCGTACTCAAGTCGTCCAGCAGCTTTGCTTGCCAGCCAAGTCCACCCGCGGCGATGCTGACCGCGCCGATGGCATGTCCGACGTCGTGCTGGCAATAACGGTACGCACGTTCGCCGTATTTCCAGGCTTCTCGCCAGTGGATCGACGTAAGGCCGATGAATAGGACCCCCTGTGGAAGTTCCTCGGTGAGCTGGCGCCAAACTTCGACAGAAAACTCGGCACGAACTTCGAGAGCATGTTTCTTCGGAGCGTAATGGCAGATTATTGGCCTCTCACACAGACCTTCAATCGGGCCGCAGATCAAGTATCCCTCCGTCGGGTGGAGGTTTCCGCTGGACGGGTTGACGCGGAGAGACCACGTGGCGGTTGGGATACTTTTCCACGCAGAAATTGCGAGGCTGTCAAAGAAGAACTGGGAGATGCTTTCGAAACTGAGAGGAGCACAAGATATGCGCCCCGGAACGAAAGCGTCATCGTACAGTGGTTCTTTGCCGGGAGGTACTTTCTTGAGCGAAATCAGTCGAGCACCTTCATAGCGGCGAAATGGACTCGGCTGCGTGGCCCAATCCATATACCCCGGCCCCCGGGCATGGCCGTGAAAATGGTGTTTCGTGGCTTCGTGATATTGGAGAACTTCCTGCAGGGGGGCTGTGATCATCAACCGACGCCTTTGGGCAGTAGTTCCGACGGCAAGGGCTATTCTCGAATCTTGTGGCCTGGAGATTCAAGAAAGGCGGCGTACACGCCTGATGAAGGACAAGGTAACAACTCAGAGATCTCTTGGCGAGCCCCATGTCGCGTACGCCCCCCAAACGCCCCTCCTTACGAGGCGTTCAGGGCATGGACCGAGAGCGAGGCCTTTGCGAAGGCTCACCGTCAGGCCAGGATGCCGGAGGGCGTCCTTCTCGGCCACCCTCAATTCGAAGGTTACGAGATCGTCGATCTCTCCAAGAGCTGACGCGGCCGGAGAGACAGTGGAGCACCGACCCGTGAGCAAGGAGGAGGTCCTCCGAGACTCGTTCGTGTCGATAAAGACGGACGCTCGTTTCACAGAAGCCGTCGTGACGCTTCGAGATGAGAGCCTTCTTTACTTCTGTCACCGGGTTGGTGAACGCTGGGCGAAAGCGGTCGGACCAGAAGGAAACGAAGGCGGCTGCTCACAGGAACTGCTCGATGCAATCCGGATGTTCAGGCTTAACGCCAAGCACCTCGAGATCCTGTTCGACGGTGGAAGCTGCTGGGAGTGGAGACCGGAGTCGGTCTGATCGCCAGTCCCCAACAAAGTGGTGGTGCCCTTCCTAAAAAGTACGTATAATTTGGCCTTCTTTTCTGTCGCGATTCAACGCGCCGATCCCAGAAGAGAAGTAGGTACACGAGCTGAAGGCTGAGCCAACGCTGGAGGGAGCTTATGGTCACGAGCAAGAGCCCAAGAGGATCTGATTTTGCGCTCGCCATCGGGGGTGCGGCGGGACAGGGAATCGCGACCCCCGGCAATATCCTCGCTCGGATCTTCATACGCCGCGGTCTGCACCTCTACGCCTACAACGCCTATCAATCGATCATCCGAGGCGGGCACATTTTTCTCACCATGCGTGTCAGCGATCAGGAAGTCTACACTCACGGCGATAAGCTGAACATGCTGCTGTGTCTCAATCAGGACACAATGAACAGGCATCTGGGGCTGATGGGCCCAGGCTCCTGGGTGATCTTCAATAGCGACTCCATCAAGCCTGGCAAAGGCAGTGACGGCGTACAGTTGTGCCCGATGCCCGTCGCTGAGTTAACGGGCAAGAGCCGAAACAAGCTGCTCCAGAACACCGTCGCCCTTGGCGTGATCGCTTCTCTGCTTGGGCTGGACTTCCAGACCCTCGAGAACACCCTGACGCTGCAGTTCCAGCGCAAAGGACAAGACGTGGTCGATGAGAACGTAGGCGTGGCCCGCGCTGGCTTCGACCACGCAAACGCCAACTTCGAGCCCGTCCCGAACTCGCTCGGGGTCGGCCCCAAACCATTGGCCGTCTGGACCGGAAATGAGGCCTTGGCTATGGGTGGTGCCGCGGCAGGGGTCAAGTTCTACTGTGCCTACCCGATGAGTCCGTCGACTGGAGTCCTCCACTGGATGGCAAATAATGCTCGTGAGCTGGGAATCATGGTTCGTCAGGTTGAGGATGAAATCTGCGTCGCAAATATGGCCGTCGGCGCAGCTCATGCCGGTTGCCGGGCCATGTGCGCGACCTCCGGCGGCGGGTTCGCGTTGATGACCGAAGCAATAGGCAGTGCAGCGATGATGGAGATTCCCGTCGTCTTCATCAACGTCCAGCGGGCCGGCCCCTCAACAGGTGTCCCCACCAAGACCGAGCAGGGTGACTTGTGGCAGGCGCTCGGCGCCAGCCAAGGGGACTTTGAGCGCTTGATCGTGGCCCCGAAGGATGCCCTGGATGCCTTCAATACCATCCCCGAGCTGTTCAATCTGGTCGACAAGTGTCAGTGCCCCGGCATCGTCATCTCGGATCTGCTGATCTCGGAGGGTACGTTCAGCGTCGACCCCGATGACATCAACATGCGTCCGAAGATCGATCGCGGACAACTGATCACCGAGGCGGCG
>JAPUGV010000178.1 GCA_027298025.1 Chloroflexota bacterium
GGAATCATATTGAAATCTCCGACAAGGAGTATGTCATCTCGGCTCACGGCCCGGCGATCTGCGATAAATTTCCCAATGACCTTTGCCTGTTCATCGCGGATTGCTTGCGGATTGGCGCCGCGACTCGACTTAAGATGAACGGCGATAAGCAGAAAGTCGAATTTACCGACTTTTATGTCGACCATAAAGGCTTTGCGTTTCCTCGTGTCACCGAGATCGGACCCATCCATCAGTCGGGGGTTCGTCGCGGTAACACCTTCCTTAAATAGCACGCCAATATTGAGCTTGTTTGCCTGTGGAATGATGCTGGATTCGTAAACACACCCTATTTCCGCGAGCCCTTCTTTCAGTTTTTCAAGTACGTTCAGTGGATTTATCTCCACAAGAACGACGACCTCCGCATCAAGTAGCGCGAGGCCTTCTACCTGACGTTTGAGACGTTCGTCGGGAATCTCAAAAAAGCCGTCAAGATTCCACGCAGCTACCTTCGCGGTTGAATGACAAAAGTGATTCATTGTATCTACTCCTATAAGCTCCGGATGACGATTGTAGCCGAAGCAACCGTGCGAGCGCCGAACATTGGAGTTTTCTACAGAGCAATCCTGACAAACTTTTCGTTTCCCCGATGCGACAGGCGCGTACCGCTCACCAACCAAACTAACGACGAGGGGTCTGCGATGTCAATCCGCCCGCACGCCTGCCCAAGCGGCCCGACAGGGCCTCCAGGGCTGGAGCCTGCCGATTCCCAGTCCGGGACAGTGGCTCGGTAACCAGGGTGTCCCCTAGCTAGGTGACAGCTGATCAGGTGACACCTAGATAGGCGTCTAGCCTCAACGTCAAAGACAGATATCATAAGAGCAGATGATTGGAGTTCGGCTTTGCGCGGCGAGGAGGTTACACTCGTGCTCGGAGAGTTCGGCGGGGGAGCCGGACGAAGGTCAAACAGGAGATGTCGGCGTAGAAGACCCGCGGCAATCCGGCGGTGAGGTGTTCCAGTAGTGTTCGCTTAGTTTTAGGAGAATGGCAATGGCAATCGGTGACGAACTTTCCAACCTGAATTTCGAGTCGATGATCGGTGGGCCGCTGTCGGCGGTCATCAAGGCACAGGCGCAGGCCGCGGTGACCGCGGTCGATTTCATCAAGGCCGTGGGCTTCGACAGGGGAACGGACGGAAACGTCACCGGCCCTACCATGATAACGTTCGTGTACGACAAGGCGGTCGAGACGACGGCGGACGATGGCACGGTGACCGTCGAGGTCAAGGCGTTCGAGCTCAAGGTCCCGTTCCTGACGATGCTGCCGATTCCGTTCATTCGCGTGGAAGAAGTCAAGATCGACTTCAACGCCAAGATTACCGCCGTGCAGGAGAGCAGCTCCACTTCTTCCCACGGCGTAGACGCGGAACTGAAGGCCAAAGCTGGCTGGGGATGGGGGTCCGCGTCTCTCAAAGTCAACTACTCCTACAAGAGGAGCTCTTCCGCCAGCCAGAAGGTCGAGCGCACATACTCCCTGTCAGTGCACGTGCGAGCGGTTCAGGACGAGATTCCGGCGGGCACGGAACGCTTGCTGGGCATCCTCGAAGCCAGCATTGTGGAGACGCCTGTTAAGACCGCAGCATAACCGCGGCCGTTTCATTTGGTAATGATGAAGAGGAGATCCGAATGCCCGAGCTGGGGCAGTTTCTGGGAGCCTTGATGGTAAGCGTTGCCCACGCGCGACGGATCGCCGATGAAGAGGCCACCGCGATCGCTGAGTATTACAAGAGTCACCCGCTGCTGGAGGGAATGAGCCACCCGCGGATCCGGGTGCGCGAGATGGTCGTCGAGATTCCGCTGCTGGTCGAGACCCTCGAGGAGGGGGAGGCGAACATCCCAGAGGACCACGAGACCGTCGTCGAGGAACTCATGAAGGAACTCGACGATGCGGCCAAAGAGGAAGACGTCGAGCTGAACGAACAATTCGTCAGGCGGTTCAGGAACGTGCTGTCCCGGCAACTCAGGCGTGTTGCCATCGGCACGGGCGGGACGATCCGGTCCCCACGCGAAGCGGTGGCACGCAGCGTGGAGCTGGCGTTCGCCAAGCAGGTCAAACGGATGCAGGCCGAGAACCCTCGATGGATTCGGCCGGAACAGGCCAAGGCTATCTCGGCCGAACTTCGCAACAGGGCCTTTGAGGTTGCGTTGAAGAGAGTCGGCCAGCCGCCGGCGGTAATGGTTTCCGCCGTCACGGCCGAGGTGAAGGACAAGGCCACCGCCGCCAACATCAGCCGGATCCGTCTGACCGTCACGGAGGAAGGGCTGGAGTGGACTTCTATCGAGGGCGCCGATGGCGCACGCTCGCATACGTTGACCCCGGAGTGATCGGCAGTGCTGGTTGCCACCCGCGAACGGATCAAGGTCCACCTGCTGCAGGCGGGGGGGCTGGTCGACCTGTCCCAGAGACGGGACCCGGACTACGCCACAAGAGTCATCGCGTGGCTGTGCCGCCTGGAAGAAAGTCTAATGCAGTTGCGCCATCCGCTGGCGGCGCTTGTCGCCGCAGAGCGAGGCATCCTCTTGGGGGTGCGGGACGGGGTGCGCGACCCGCAGGTCGCCGAATCTACCACTTCGACCCGCAAGATCACCTTGGCTACGGCCTCGGTAGTGCTGAGCCGGGTGGTTGGTGCTCTGCGCAGTGCTATCGAGGAGATCGATGCCAGATTCGATGCGTGGCGGGAGAAGATGTCTCAACTCCTGGCCCTGGCGAGCATGGAACAGGCCATCCCGGCGCCCCCGCAGACGGGGCATGACCGGTGGCTCCGGCGGGTTTGGGAACAGGTGGGGCAGGTGGGTAACGCAAAGGGGATGCACATCTACCTGAGTTCGGTGATGGCCCAGCCCGACCGGCTCTACTTACTGGACGAGTTGCTCGGGAACTTATTGAGCGGCGACCCGACCTCGGAGGAAGCCGCGGCCAAGGGACCGGGTGAATCGCCCGACCAAACGTAGTCCGCCCCTTCTCCCAATCGTCCTGCAAACATGCTTCAGGGGGTCTCAAACGCCCCTTGGGGATGAGTCGGTCTGTCAAAACAGAAGAACCTGGTTGCTTAGGGAAACTGTGGTAGCAGCGCTATCGCCGCAGAAAAGGTCACTTATTCGGAAAATTGCCTC
>JAPUGV010000179.1 GCA_027298025.1 Chloroflexota bacterium
GCCGGCACCTGGGTGCATTGGGTGCTCTTCGATCTTCCGGCCGAGGCACGGTCGCTGCCAGAAGCCGTTGGGCCGGACCCCACGCTAGCGAACGGAGCTGTCCACGGTTCGAACAGCTGGGATTCCATCGGCTACGGAGGACCGTGTCCGCCCGGAGGCGAGCACCGCTACTTCTTCAAGCTGTATTCGCTGGACCGTGTTCTTGAGTTAGAGGCCGGTGCGAACAAGGAGCAGGTCCTGGAGGCCATGGAGGGGGGTATCTTGGCTCAAACCGAACTGATGGGGACCTATTCCCGGTAAGGAGTAAGGAAATCCTCGGGGCCGCTAGGGATTGGTGTCTGCGGGCTGAGCGTCCCGTGCTGCGCGTCTGCGCCTACCCGCGCCTGCCAGGGCAGCCAGGACGATACTTACGAAGTAGAGAACGATCATTGGCGCCATAACGATCGCCATGTTCACGGGATCCACCGTCGGGGTTGCGGCGGCCGCCAGAACTGCGATCCCTACGATCGCAATGCGCCAGCTGCGCGCTAGAGTCCGAGCGTTTACATACCCCAGTCCAGCAAGCACATAAATCACGAGCGGAAACTGGAAGGCGAGGCCAATCCAGAACATCAGGCTGGTCACGAAGCGCACGTAGTTGGAGGGACGGGGAACCGTCGTCACACCCAAAAAGTTGAGCAGGAACGGCAGAGCGGTGGGAAGCACGACGAAGAAGGTAAACGCGATTCCGGCCGCAAAGAGTACGAACGAGAACGGAATCGCAAACAGCACCAGCCTGCGCTCGCCCCGTTTCAATCCGGGATTCACAAAAGCAAACAGCTCGAACAGGATGTAAGGAAAGGCCAAGACGAATCCGGTCATCAGCGATACGCGCATAAAGGTGCCAATGGTTTCGGTAACTTCGATCGATTGGAGCGCTTCTACTCCACCTACCGGTTTGGCCAATAGGTCCAGAATCCGCGCCGCGAACACGAAGCTCAGCACCGTCATTCCGACGAGCACGATGAGGGCCCGGAAGAGATGTCGCCTCAGGTCCTCGAGGTGATCGACCAGCAGCATGGGCTCCCGAAACGCCCGCGCGATGACATCCGTGGTGGGGCTGTCTTCGGGCTCCTGGTCCAGGAATTCACGAAATGCTCGGTAAGGCCACAAGAGGGCCCTTACGGGCGCCGTGATGAGTCGCCAGAGTTTTACTGCTAGCCTTCGCATCGCTCAGTCTTATTTGGGGGAGGAGCCTTTTGTGTCCTCTGGCTCCTTTGAGTTGTCATCGGGCTCAGAAGAGGTGTCCGGCGCGAGGTCGATGTCCTTCAGCTGGTCGATCCCCGCAGTAACGCCCTCTTCCATCTCTCGCTTCACCTGCTGCAGCTCCTCCAGGGCCGCTTCTCTCGCCAGCCGGTTGGGGAGGGTGCGGATGCTCCTGGAGGCCTCGCTCAGGTTTTGCCAGGCTTCGGACTTATACAACTGATTCAACAAGCGGCCCGCAGAGCGGGCAGCCTTTCCAAGATCGCGAGGCCCGACTGCGATGAGCGCGATCAGGACGATAAATAACGCTTCAAGCGGGCCTATTCCAAGGATTTCCATGTTCGGGATCCGATATCACTTAACCGTGGAGGGTTTCCTTGAATTCCTCCTGCCTACCAATGTACCGAGAACGCCGTTCACGAATCGGGGAGCGCTGTCGGAACCGTAGCGCTTGGCGAGCTCTACCGCTTCATTGATGGCAACCTTGACCGGAGTCTCGCCCCAAATGAGGAGTTCCCAAAGGGCTAGGCGCAGGATATTCCGATCAATCACTGCCAGCTCGTTGATCGGCCATTCCGGCGCGCTTTCGGCCACCATCGAATCGACCTCTTCCCCTGACTCTAGTGTCCCGTGTACGATCTTGCGCATGAACTCGTTGGCCTCCGGAGATAGATTCTCACCGTAGCGGTCCAGCACCTCTTCTGCCGGGTGACCCACGCTGTCGATCTCGTAAAGCGCCTGCAGCGCCTGGGACCGGGCTCGACGCCGCTCACGTTTCATTTTCGAAACTGATCTCCTCCACATGCACGTCCACCCGAGTGACCACCATGCCTACCATTTCCTCGAGCGCACGCGTGACCTCACGCTGTACTTTGCGGCTGACCTTGCGCACTTCGACGCCGTAATCGAGCACCAAATACAGATCGGCTGCCACCGAATTGCTCTCGAGCTCGATGCGCACACCGTCGCCCGCTTCTCGCCTAAACAGCCGATTCACTCCACCTGGAACTGGCGCCATGCCCGCTACGCCCGCGACGGAGAGACTTGTGAGCTGAGCAATCCGCACCAGGACGCCTGGGGCAATAGTGGTCTTTCCCGGCGCCCGAGATTCTTCTTCTTTCTTTGTTGATTCTGCTTTCTTTGTCTTTGCTTTTGCCATCTCAGTGCATCACAATCCCGCCGTCCACAGCCAGAACGTGGCCAGTGATATAGGCTGCATCGTCGGAGGCAAGAAATGCGACCGCCTTCGCCACTTCTTGGGGCTGGCCGGATCGTCCGAGCGGGATCATACCCAAAAGCCACTCCTTTGCCTCTTCCGGAGTGTCTTTCCAAATCTCGGTTTCGATGTATCCGGCGGCCACCGCGTTGACGGTGATGTTCCGAGCAGCTACCTCGCGAGCCAGTGCCTTGGTCAAACCCACCTGGCCCGCTTTTGATGCAGAATAGTTTGTCTGACCCGGATTGCCCATCTGGCCGGATATCGATGAGATGTTGACAATCCTTCCATAACGCTTTTTTATCATGTAGCGCACGGCGGCCTTGGAGCAGTTGAATGTGGCCTTGAGATTGGTCCGTATTACATCGTCCCAATCGTCTTCTTTCATCAACATGATGAAGCCATCGCGAATGATCCCGGCGTTGTTGACCAGGATATGCAGGCCTTCAAACTTCTCCACTGCGAAATTCACCAATCCCTGGGCCTGCTGCAAATCGCCAACATCCGCCTGGTAGGCCAGGGCCCGGCCGCCTGATTTCTCAATGGCTGCCACGACCTCCTCCGCGCTATCCGCGCGCGTGTGGTAGTTGACAACGACGCTCGCGCCATGGCTTCCTAGCTCCTCCGCAACCGCCTTTCCGATGCCGCGTGAGGCTCCTGTGACGATAGCTACCTGGTCATCAAAACCCATAACTTGCTCTCTTGCTTCGTTGAAAAGGAGCCGCGTATGCGCGGCTCCCTCATGCTCTGCTCCGGCAGCGGATTATACCTCCCGCAGGCTTTCCAATGCCTGGCTACTCTTCCCCAAGCAGCCGGTCGGCGATTGCGTTGAGCTCTTCGTCAGAATAGAAGTGGATGATAACTTGGCCGCCACGCTTCGTCCTGCGCAAATCCACTTTGGTGCCCAGGGCTTCTTCGAGTCGCCTGGCCAAGTCCTTTATCTGAGGATCATCCACTTTTATCTTCGTACGCGGCTCGGGGTCCTGGCCCATTTGGCGAACGAGCTGCTCCGCCTGGCGTACGTTCAGATCCCGAGAAACGATCACTCTCAAGGCAGATGCCTGTTCCTGTGCCAGGGGCAGTGCCAGCAAGGCGCGGGCATGGCCCTCAGAAATTTTTCCCGCCTCCAGGGCCTTGCGCAGGGCAGCCGATAGGCGAAGCAGCCGCATCGAGTTTGTCACGCTGCTGCGGCTTTTCCCCAGCCGAGCCGCTACTTCGTCGTGAGTCAGTTCGAAATCCTCAATCAATTGCCGATAGCCTTCGGCGGCCTCCAATGGGTTGAGGTCGGAGCGTTGCAGGTTCTCGACGAGCGCCAGCTCAAGGCTAGTTTGTGCACTGGCCTCCCGCATAATCGCCGGCACCACTGACAAGCCCGCCCTCTTTGCGGCCAGCAGCCGACGCTCGCCAGCAATCAATTGATACCCATCATCGGAGGCGATGACAAGCAGCGGCTGAATGATCCCGTGTTGGCGGATCGATTCGGTCAAATCTTCCAGCTCACTCTCCGCGAATTGGGAACGGGGTTGCCTCGGATTGCGTTCAATAAGATCGATAGGAAGCTCGAGGACACCGGGGCGTATCTCCGGACCGGCCGGAATGAGAGCCTCCAGGCCCCTGCCCAATGCCTGCTTACGCGCCATGCGAAACTCCGTCGCGGTCGCCGAGTGGAGCCGATGTCTCGCTCCCTGGGAGTCTGTTTGCGCGCTCGCGAACCGCAGATTTGCCCGTGGGGGCCGCATCTCCTTCCAGAACCTCCTCCGTGAATTCTCGATAGGCGATCCCGCCCGGCGAATTCGGTGCGTAGGCGGCGATGGGAAGGCCGTGCGAAGGCGCCTCTGCCAGCCGGACGTTACGCGGGATCACCGTTTTAAACACGATGTCCCCAAAATGGCCGCGGACTTCATCGGCTACTTCCTTGGATAATCGAGTGCGTGAATCGTACATCGTCAACAGCATTCCGCGCACCGCCAAGGCCGGGAAGAGACTGGATCGCACTCTCTGCAAGGTTTGCATGAGCTGCGACAGTCCTTCCAGTGCCAGGTATTCGCATTGGACAGGGATGATAACGCCGCTGGCGGCAGCCACCAGGCTGTTCACCGTGAGCAGGCCGAGCGAGGGAGGGCAATCGATCAGAATATAGTCAAAGTGCCCGCTAAGCGGACGAAGCGCTCGCTGCAGGGCCGACTCCCTTTCCGCCATGCTCACCAGCTCGATTTGCGCTCCGGCCAATGCAGGCGAGGAGGGCAGCAAAGTCAGCTTTAAATTGGGGCTATGAAGGACGCAATCGCTGGCCGGGAGGCGGCCGATCAGTGCGTCGTATGCGCCCTCGGTTACGCTTCCGGGCTCGATACCCAGGCAGGAGGTGGCGTTCGCCTGTGGATCGCAGTCCACGATGAGCACTTTGATTCCGCGACGTCCCAGTTCAGCGCCCAGACTGATGGCGGTGGTTGTCTTACCTACGCCACCCTTTTGATTCACGAATGCATAGGTGCGCATCAGGAGCCCTCTCGACCCAGCGCATCCCGGACCTCGTCCGGCGTGGGAGTGCTGGAAAGCCCGGACCGAGTCACGGAGGCGGTCGCCAGGCGAATGGCCGTTTCGGCTGCAATCCAGGGATCCCCCGATGCGTGGAAGCGGCTGAAGAAGATCGGAGCGAAGATGTCTCCGGCCCCCGTTACATCCAACTCGTGGGCAGGTGGAGCAGGCATCGATTTCATCTCCCCTTTCGCCCATACGCGAGCTCCCCCAGGACCTTCCGTGAGGACCATCACGGAACATTGGGTTGCCATGGCTGCCGCGGCCTCCTCGTCCATATTCAAATCCTCAATGCTGACCACAACTACATCTGCCGCTCGAATAAACTCAGATGCCGCTTGCCAAGGTATTGCGGAAACGCGACCGGTCGAATCCCATTCTCTCATGAGTCCCTGCGGAGTCAGACCGATGAAGGAACTCTGAAATGAACGCAGTATGTCGCTGGCAAATTCGCCGATAAGCGGTGCTGCGTGCACAATTTCCGCATTCATCCACTCAGGCGGAATGTCCTCCCGGGTCAGGTCCACTGCCTGGGAGAAGAGGGTCTGAATGCGGCCCTCAGCAGTATAGATGTTTTCAAAAGAGGTCGATTGCGGGGAGGGTTTGACTACGACGCTGAGTTCCTCTAGCGGCCTTAGGTCGACCTGCTGAGAAGCGGCGGTGATCAGTCCGACCGAATGTCCCAGTGCATGTGCGGTGAGCCCCGAATAGCAGACCGTGCCTCCCAAAGTTATGCCTTCCGGAGTCCTGTCCTCCGACAGGTGCCCGATGAGCAAATAGTCGATCGCTGGAAGGGGTGGGTCTGAAGTTTCGGATTGGGAAGAGATCCTCAATCCTTAGACCTTGGGGATGATGGTAACTTTGCGGCTTGAGCCCTCGCCGACGCTCTCCGTGGTGACTGCGGGGTTGTCGCGCAACGCGACGTGGATGATGCGCCTCTCGTTGGGCGGCATGGGCTCAAGCTCCAGAGTCTGGTCCAGGTCTGCGGCTTGAGCGGCCATCTTGCGCGCAAGGCGGGTAAGCTGCTGCTCTCGCCTTGCGCGATAGCCTTCGATATCAATGACAACTGCAACGGGTCGCTCCAGTTCCTTGGCCACGATCAAGCGCGTGATGTACTGGAGCGCGGTCAATGCCTCGCCCCTGCGGCCGATTAGAATTCCGAGATCATCCCCGTGCACATCTACGAGCAGCGGACGGATCCGGGCCTTCGGATCTTTGTGTCCCCATTCGGCGCTTACCTGAGCCTCGAGTCCCAATCGCTGAACCAGCTCGGTAACAGTGTCGTGGGCAGCCTGGACAGCCTCCGGATCGTCATCCGCTACTGCAGGCACATCCTGCGCAGCTGCCTCTTCTTGAGCAGCGGGCGCGTCGCCAGGAATTGCGACCGTCAGCCGCACGCGAGCCTGACGAGCGGAGATGCCCAGGAACCCTTTCCCACCCTTGTCGAGGACTTCAACTTGAAGATCGTCTTCGGGGAGGCCTAGTTCTGCCGCGCCGCGGGCTACGGCCTCCTCCACGGTGGGTGCAATGACCTCAAGGCTCGTCTTCTTCTCGGCCATCCGTCTACGATCCCTTGGCGTCTGCCTTCTTCTTCCCTGACTGCTCTGATTGATCCTTGGCGCTCTCGCTGGAGTTCGAGCCCTGAGTGGTGGATTTGGGAGGTATGCCCAGTAGCTTCATCATCGATTCCTGCGTACTTGCCAGGAGGCTGAGCACGCCAGACTCCTTCGGTTGTTCTTCGGCTTTCTTTTTCTTCTTTCCGGCGGGCTCTGGTTCCGATTTGAACCGATTCATCAGAACCGCCTGACCGATGGCGAAGAGATTGCTCACCACAAAGTACAGCGCCAGGCCGGCGGCGAATGTATAGGCGAAATAGCCAATGAGGAGCGGCATATAAATGCCCATCATCTGAGACATCCCGGCTCCTTGCGACCCCGGTTGTGGTGGAGTGGTCAGTTTGGTCTGCAGGTATGAGGTAATGACCACGATGATGGCGAGAATCGGGATGCCGTCTCCGATAATGGGTATGCTCTCCAATGCCGGGATAGGAAATCGCTCGGGCTGACCTAAATCCATCCAAAGGAACTGGCTGTCGAGCGGGATGATGGTCGAGGAAACACTGCTGTATATGTGCTTCGAAAACTCCAGCAGAGGCGACGGTGAATCAGCCAAGGACCGGATGATGGCGCCGTAGAGTCCAAAAATGATCGGAAACGAAATGAGCACCGGCAAACATCCAGCAAGAGGATTTATGCCTTTCTTCTTGTAGAGCTTCATCTGTTCTTCCTGCAATTTTTGTCGATCCCCCTTGTATTTCTTTTGAATCTTCAGAAATTCAGGGTCCTTCTGCAGGGCTTGTGTCCGCTGCGTGCTATGCTGCTGCTTGATAGTAAGCGGCAGTGAAATCACCTTGATCAAGATCGTAAAGACGATGATCGCGAGCCCAAACGCTCCCGCCAGCCCCAAGGTAGGACCCAGAAAATCGTAGATATAGAGAAGGGCATTGATCATCGGATTAAGGATCAATATGTCCCAAATTTCCCCAATATTCAAGTTAAGCTCCTCTCATCCCCTATCTTAACCAGATCGGCACCGCTTGTCGCTGCCGCCCGGAGTAAAGGACCAACGCTCGCTTCCATTCTCGACGTCAAAGGCACACAGCAGCGGGTCCCCGCCGTTGGTTGCCACAATGACCGTGTCTCCCAGCACGAGGGGATCTGTGTGCAAGTCTCCGTCGAAGGTTCCCCTCGACGGAACCTTCCATTGCTCCTCATTGGTGGAGAGCTCTCGTGCAAACAGGATACCCGACTCGGCCGCCACAAAGATGCGGTCCTCGCTGATAGCGAGCGAGGCCGAGATCCTGCTGTCCAGGCTCTGCTTCCAGCTCTCGATCTCGGATCCGCTGCGAATGTCCACGGCATGCAGTTCGCCGGCCAAATCGCCAAAATAAGCTACCCCATCGCGGACGGCCGGGCTGCCCCAGATCCAATCACCGGCGTCGAAGATCCATGCCTTCCGACCTCGGTCCGCGTCGAGCGCGACGAGCTCGTTGCCAAATGTGCCGGCCAACACTTTGCTATCCACTACCACCGGCGAATCTGCGATCGCTCCGCCGAGGTCGCGGGTGGCCCACAGCTGACCCCCTTGAGCTAGATCCACGGCATAGACATTGTGATCCATTGAAGTGAAGAAGACCCGCTCGCCATCCACCACAGGTGCGGACCAAATGGGATGTTCGAGTGGCTCATTAAACTCGGCGGGAAAGGTCCAGACCGCAGAACCATCCGAAGCGTCACGCGCGTACAGCCGGCCGTCTCCCGACGGAACTAACAGCAAGTCTCCAGTCACCGTAGATCCACCCACAATGCGCCCGTCACCCTCCCCGAGTTGAATGGGACCCCACTCGATGGCTCCAGTGGAGGCATTTAATGCAACGATTCCATTTGTGAAATCACCGACATAGAGCGTGCCATCCTCCGCAACGGCCGGAGGGGCGAAATATGTGCGGTCGCGTTCGGGCTCCGCCGGGTAGGACCATCGCAGGTTCCCGTTGCTAGCATTGATTGCATACACGGCCTGATTGAATGCCATGTAGATCGTGTCGCCATCCGAGGTCAGACCGGGCCAGCTCGTGTCGGAACGAAATCCAACGCCCGCACAGGCACTGAGCAAGAAAGCAATGCCGATAAGAAGGGGAATGACTAGCTTCGGTTTCATATCTAGGGTACGGGGTCGTAACCGCCTTTGCTAAAGGGTTGGCAGCGTGCGACCCTCCAGATTGCCAGCCCAGATCCCTTGAATAAGCCGTGCTTGAGAATCGCCTGGTAGCCATAATGCGAACAGGTGGGATAAAACCGGCAGGTTCCAGCCGGCAAGGTCTTGGAAATGGTCATTTGATAGAAACGGATGAGGCCCAGACCCGCCAGCCGGGGCAGGTTTGAGAGTGTGATCGGAATATCACGAAGCGAGGGTTCGTTCTCGTGATCGTGTGCATGCTCGAAACCGGGCTTCTCTATTGTGTGGTCGTGTTCTGGATAGGTCTCTATTTGATCTGTATTCATCCCAGTCATCCAATCGCCCCAGCCTTCTTGAGTAGATTGTTTACTGCTGCAACCAGCTCCGACCACGGGGCTTCATCGAGCCCGGGCCGGGCCACAAGGATCAAGTCCTTTTCAGGACTTAGTTCAAACTCCTGCAATGCCGCCCGCATACGACGCTTGGCTCGGTTGCGTCTGACCGCGCCCCCAACGGCACGATTGGCAGTGACCCCGTAACGAGGGTACTCGCCGATCGACGGGCTGGCAATCAACAAAACTAGCGGGTGGGCATAGGATTTCCCAGTACGCCGCACCCGCCTGAATTCCGTCGTGCTGGTAAGCCTGTTCTTACGATTCATTCGAGGTCATGGATCCGTGTATTGACCTCGCATTCGCCCCTCAAGCGTTCCAGTTGACCTTCTTAACGTGCTGGTTCTTCCGGACAGCTAGGCGGGAGCGGCCTTTCCGCCGACGTCGACGGAGGACCGCCCGGCCACCCCGGGAGGACATTCGAGCTCGGAAGCCATGGACCCGCGCCCTGCGACGGATCTTCGGCTGATAGGTTCGTTTTGGCATCCTTTAATCGGTTTTCTACCGCCGAGGGCGGATTATACCGCACGCGCCCCTCGGTGTCAGCTAATCAGGTACCCTCTCGATCTTCGCCCCCAATTGCCTCAGCTTCTCATCAATGCTCTCGTACCCGCGTTCAATTTGACCGATGTTGTGAATGACAGAGGTTCCCTTTGCGGCAAGGGCAGCCAGGACCAGCGCCATGCCGGCCCGGATATCGGGGCTTTCTAACACCTCTCCGATGAGCTGCGTGGGTCCTTCGACGATACAGCGGTGCGGATCGCAAAGGATAATTCTGGCTCCCATCGAAACGAGCTTATCCACAAAGAACATCCGGCTGGGGTACATCCAATCATGAAATAGGACCGAACCTTCTGCTTGAGAGGCCACCACGATGGCCAGGCTAACCAGATCCGTCGGGAAGGCCGGCCAGGGCTGGGCGGTGATCTGTGGGACAAAGTCTCCCAGGTCGGGGGTGATCTTGATCCGGTTGTGGCTTTCGATGACCACATCTTCTCCATCTTCAGTCCAGTCAACACCCAGGCGGCTGAAAACGAGGCGGATCATATTCAGGTATTTGGCACCGGCGTTGACGATGCGCACCCTGCCGCCCGTCACCGCGCCAGCGGCAATGAAGCTCACGACCTCCAGATAATCCGGTCCGATGGTGTAATCACCGCCGTGCAGTTCTTTCACGCCCTCAATAAGTAGCGTGTTTGAGCCGATGCCTTCAATCTGGGCGCCGAGAGCCCTCAAGAAGAGGCACAGCTCCTGTACATGCGGCTCGGAGGCCGCGTTTCGGATAACGGACGCGCCATCGGCGCGCACGGCTGCCATGACGGCATTTTCCGTAGCGGTTACGCTGGCTTCGTCCAGCAGGATATCGGCGCCACGCAGCCTGCCCTTGGACTTCATGTGAAACTGTCGATCGTTGTGCTCCGCCTCCGCGCCGAAAGCCTCCAATGCCAGGAAATGGGTATCGACCCGCCGGCGGCCGATCACATCGCCGCCCGGCGGAGGCAGGTCGATAGCTCCGAACCGGCTCAGCATGGGGCCGGCCAGCAATATGGAAGCCCGGATGCGGCGGCAGAGATCTGGGTCCAGCTCCCCGGGCTGTGCCCCTTGGGGGCGGAGAGTGAGCGTCGATGGATCCGGGGATTCCACACCGACGCCGATGCTCTCCAGCAGCCGGCGCATGGTGGCGACATCGCCGATCTGGGGAACATTGCGAAGAGTGACTTCCCCGGTCGCCATGAGGCTGGCAGTCATGAGCGGCAGCGCGGTATTCTTGTTGCCGGAAGGGACGACCTCACCCTTCAGTGGGTGGCCTCCCTCAATTCTGAAAGATGGCATGGCTATCCCTTATTGAGCAATTTAACAGACTGACCGGGCCGAAGATCGAGCGTGCGTGCTGCCGACCCACGGTTCACGCCGATTTCAAGCAGACCGCTGCTTCCAACGTAGGCAAGCGCCTGCCCATCGGGGACATCGCTGAAGGTGCGGACTAGAGGGAGCTCAGCGCCGCTCGGCAGCCTTGCAGAAAGTTTCCGGGCGGGGTATTGAGATGTCGGCCCTTGACCCAGCCAAGGAGTCAGATGTATCTGGTTCCCTTCCAAGTGCAATACTCCGATGCTGGTAATTAGGTTTCCGAACGGATCCTCATGGAGGATCTCGCCCTCGACTAAATTTGGACTTAGGGCTTCCAGACGCGGGGCGGCCAGGAGCGTCTCTAGTTCTACCGGAGGCCCCAGTTCATTCAGCGCTGCGCCCGATGCTAGGTGTGCGGCAGCCGGCGCAAAGATGTCCCTCCCATGGAAGGTATCACTGGCCTGGGGGTCGGAGAGCTCTACCACTTCTGGAATCCCATCTCTCAAGACCAGATAAGTGAATAGTCCGTTGTCGGGACCTACGCAGTGCTGCGTGGGCCACGCTGCGGCAACCGATCGCCGCGCGGTTCCTACGCCGGGATCCACGACGCACAGAAAAACTGTGTTCGGCGGCATATAGGGCGATGCTTGCCAGAGCATGAGCGCACCTGCCTGGATATTTCCACGCGGGACGTCGTGCGAGATGTCGATTAGATTGGCACGGGGTGCAAGCGTACTTAGAACTCCCTTGAGCACGCCGACATAGATGCCTTGCGTGCCGAAGTCTGTGAGAAGTGCGATCGAAGGTCCTGCCACGAGCAGTGCGAATTCTAACGGACCCATGCAGGGGGGTCAACGTGGGATCCATCACCCGTCAACGCCAAAATGGCTTTACATAATAGAAACCGTGGTGGGTAAACACAGGGCGAACAGAGCGGATGGGGAGCATGGGGGTTTGATCACTGCGACCCCCATATGTAGGGGACGGAGCGTGTCGATTCGCTACGGATTTGGCCCCTGAACCCCCGCATGGTAGAATCACTTTTTATGGCCGAATCGAAGCCCATCGGCGTGATTTCTTCGCTATTAGCAGGCTTCGATCGTGTAGCATCACGCCCATTTTTGATCCTCCCTCCCCTGGCTCTGGACCTATTTCTGTGGCTCGGACCGCACTTGGGGATCGCGCGTTTGATCGATTCACTCGCGGAGCCGGCCCTTCAAACGAATGGTTTGGTGGCAGAGCAGGCCTCGCTGATTCGGCAGGCGGTTGAAGATGTCGGAGAGAGTTTCAATTTGTTATCGGCCCTGAGCACGATTCCGGTTGGCATACCAAGCCTGATGGCAGGCAGGTTGTCGATCGAGAATCCATTGGGGCTGATTGGCAGGGTCGAGGTGGCCGACCCTGGACGAGTGCTCCTGATCTGGATCGCGCTTTCCGGCATCGGGCTCGCGCTCGGTTCGTATTATCAGTACTGGATTGCTGGAGCCATCGCGCCCGATGCAGAACTGGGGCCGGGATGGTTGGCGGCGCTGAGAATGGTTGGATTTGGCTTTCTCATGTTTGTAGGGGCACTGGTCGCAGGGATCACGGTACTGATCGCAATTGCCTTAGCCACGCTGATCCTTCCTCTGCTAGGGACCGGTGTGTTCTTTCTTGGATTTGCCCTATTGTTCTGGCTGGCGGTTTACCTGATCTTCACGCCGCACGGCATCATCCGATACAACCAGGGAGTCATCCGAGCCATGTTTGAGAGTTTTATCCTGGTGCGCAGGAATCTGATGCCTACAGTTGGCTACCTGGGGCTTGCCTTTGGCTCCTATTGGCTCCTAAATTACGTCTGGGGTCTGCCAAGTACATCTTCCTGGTTTTCGGTTTTGGCGATCGCGGGGCATGCCTTTGTAGCCACCACGCTATTGGCTGGCAGCTACGCATATTACCAGGGCAGGCGAGAATGGTTCGCTGCCGCTGGACGGACAGCTTAGGGGCAGGACCGCCCGTAAGGAGAATTAGTTTGACCGAGAAGACGATAAAGAAACCCGCGAAGAAGGCCGCTAAGAAGTCGACTGCGAAGTCGAATCCTGCATCGACCAAGGCCAAGAAATCGACGAACAGGGCAAAATCCGGGTCTTCAAAGAAGACCGCCACCCAGACCCAAGTGAAGACGACTGCAAAAACTGCGACGAAGAAATCCAGAGCAAAGTCGACAAAGAAAGTCAGCAGCTACGCCGCCAAAGATATCCAGGTCCTGGAGGGGCTTGAAGCGGTTCGCCGCCGTCCTGGTATGTACGTGGGCGGTACCGATGTCAAAGCCCTGCATCATCTGATCTACGAGGTCGTCGACAACTCGATCGATGAAGCCCTGGCCGGATTCTGTGATCACATCACCGTCATCATCCATGAAGATAGCAGCGTGACGGTGGAGGATAACGGCCGTGGCATTCCGGTTGAAAACCATCCTGAGATCAAGAAGCCGGCGCTTGAAGTTGTGATGACCATGCTGCACGCTGGCGCAAAATTTGGCGGCGACGGTTATAAGGTCTCAGGCGGCCTGCATGGTGTGGGTGTATCGGCTGTGAACGCGCTTTCAGAATGGTGTGAAGTGGAGGTCCGGCGAAAAGGGAAGGTGCATGCCCAGCGCTACGAGCGGGGTGCCCCTGTCGGGCCGGTCAAAGCGGTCGGCAAGGTCGGCAAGAACGTGACCGGAACGAAGATCATCTTTATGTATGACCGGGAGATCTTCAAGGGCAACCTCGACTACCGCTTTAACACACTGGTTCAACGCTTTCGGGAGATGGCCTTTGTCACTCGTGGCGTGACCATTCGGTTCCAGGATCAACGCAGCGAGCGCGAGATGACCTTCTACTTCGAGGGCGGCATTGTTTCCTTCGTCAAGTACCTGAATCGCAATCGGCACACGTTGCACTCCGTGGTTCATGCGGATAGCGAGGTCAACGGTACCGGGATCGAAGTGGCGCTCCAGTATTCTGACTCCTTTGCGGAATCTCTGTACTCGTTCGCCAATACGATCAACACCGTGGACGGCGGCACGCATTTGACTGGCCTGCGCTCGGCGGTAACCCGCACGATCAACGACCATGCCCGCAAGAGCGGTCTGCTCAAGGAAGCCGATCCCAATTTCACAGGTGAAGACACACGAGAGGGACTGACCGGGATCGTCTCGGTTATGCATCGAGACCCTCAGTTCGAAAGCCAGACCAAAGTCAAATTGATGAACGCCGAAGTCCAGACTCAGGTCCAGCAGGTGTTCAACGAGCGCTTCAGCGAGTATCTGGAAGAGAATCCGAGAGCCGCGCGAGCCATCGTCGAAAAGTGCCTTACGTCCGCTCGGGCGCGGGACGCGGCACGCAAGGCCCGCGATCTGGTGATCCGCAAGAGCGCCCTGGAGAGCCTTACGCTGCCGGGCAAGCTGGCTGACTGCTCGGAGCGGGACCCCAACAAATGCGAGCTCTACATTGTGGAGGGCGACTCGGCAGGAGGAACGGCCAAGCAAGGCCGCGATCGGAATTTCCAAGCCATTCTGCCTCTCCGCGGCAAGATCCTCAATACCGAGCGAGCCCGCTTGGACAAAGTGCTCTCCAACAATGAAGTCAGGGCACTGATATCCGCTCTGGGAATGGGCATCGGAGAGACATTCGACATCACAGGGCTGAGGTATGGGCGCGTGATTATCATGACCGACGCGGATGTGGACGGAAGCCACATTCGCACGCTCTTGCTCACGTTCTTTTTCCGCTACATGCCGGAATTGATCGACGAGGGCCATCTGTTTATCGCGCAGCCGCCTCTGTACCGAATCAATGTCAAGAACGACGTGCACTATGCCTACACGGAGGCGGAACGGGAACGGATCCTCAAGGAGCTGGGCCGCAAGAAATCGACTCAGGGTCGGTTTAAGGGGCTGGGCGAAATGAACGCCTCACAGCTGTGGGACACCACGATGGATCCAACCAACCGCACTCTGCTTCAGGTGACGGTCGAGGATGCGGCGGCAGCCGATCGGACCTTCGATATGCTGATGGGTGCTGCGGTCCCGCCCCGCCTGCGCTTCATTCAAACCCACGCACACGAAGTCAGCAATCTGGATATTTAGCCCCGCGACCGCAACTTAAACTTTCGTCGAGTACCCGATAGGCTCGATCCTTGATCGGGTCCTTAATAGTGTGGAGTCTATATAGGGGCTGCTAATGGATGAACAGA
>JAPUGV010000018.1 GCA_027298025.1 Chloroflexota bacterium
GCGGGTTGATTCCGGATTCTTACGGAACAGTTTGCGAGTTTCCATCTCCTTGTAGAGCCTGGATTGGATCTTGGCAGAGTCTTGTAGAACTTGTTGCGCAGGTCGCTGAGCTCGACGGTGTTCCGCCCCCGCCTGAAGATCCCTTTGATGACTGCCGATTCGACGGCATTCAGCGGAACGTCACCGTCCTGCTTCTGAAAGACGAATTCCGCGGATCCCAGGCCGAGCCAACCCTTCTTCTCGGTCTCTTCGATCTTGAGCGCCCCCTTGCGTCCAAGATCGACGATCGTGGCGACCACATCTCGCATATCCGCCTTCTCATCGATGAGGGTTCCCAGCACACCTGGAGGCAGATCATCGGGTGGCTCTGTAATGTACTCGGGGACCGGGCCAACCTTCGGGTCTCTGCCTCTCATGTACCAAAGCAAATAGACGGACGCCGGACCGCCAATGATCAGCATGGCCGCTAACAAACCCAGGCCGGCGTTCACCAAAGGCTTCACGGTTTCGTTATAGAGGTTCTCGTTATCGAATTCCTCTTGCCACGCTGGGCGCTCATTCGGGATAAAACCGTGCGTGAATTCGATTCCGACTTCCATCGTCTCGGAAGGTGAGAGGGACCCGCTAGCCAAATAGGTGACACTTGATCCATCCGGGCTCGTTCCATATGTATAAGCCGGACCTGCTAGATCGATGTCCTCAAACTTGGCACCAGGCGGCAGCACGACCTTTACGCTCGCTTCTTGTATGGGGAAATCTCGATCAGGTGCGATGGCCAGCCACTGGAGCTTGTCGCCCGAGTCGTAAACGCGCAGCGCGTCCTTCACGGTGTAGGCGATATCGAAGGTCCGGATCTGATTAGCGGTCGGGGGGAAGTACCAACGGATCGACATGTCCTCGCCGTCCCGCGTGGCATCGAAAGTGAAGGGCTGCTTGCTGAAGCCGCCCTCGCTATAGACACCTACTCCTGGCTCGCTAACCGAAATCCCGGTGATCCCGCCGGTCTTGGCTAGCGGAATTTCACGGAATCCGAAGGTAAACGTGCCATGGGTAAAATTGATGCGCTGGCGCTCGAGGACGTGCAGGTCGCCATTGGGAAGGATGGTGAGGGTCGTGTCCCAGCCGTCCCAATAAAGGGTTTTGGTCTGAGCTTGGACCGGCTGGCCGAAGGCGAGCAATCCAAAGACGAGCAGCAAGGGCAGGAAGGTGGGCAATCGTCGCATGTGGGGGGTCCGCTCAAGAGCACAGATGATACATTCGACCTCCCCGCAAGTCGAGCCGACCCGCGACCTATTTGTGTGAAGAACATCCCGGTCAGCATCGGCTTACACATCTAGAGTATTGAGCGGCTGCCGAAATTAGAGCGGGATCTGAGTTGAGGGGATCGAACCTGCCCGCTCGCGCAACATTCGTGCCCTTATCTGGCTCTGCGGGATCGTAAGGTCCGTCAGGTCAACCGCGTTCAATAGGCGATCCCCGGTGGTGAAGAGAAAGGTGAACCGTCGCCAGGAGCGGGAGCGAATGGGAGGCGACAGTTCGAGGAGGGGCCCCAGCTGCATTTTGAAGTAGGGCTCATCCACCCGCTCGTGATCGGTCTCCTGGAAGAGCAGCTCACGACGCGTTCTCAGCTCATGCCCACGCACTTCGGCCAGGTAACGCACTGTCCAACGATGCTCGCCAAAAAGCGCCGGAAGATAAAACGCCAGCCAATCCACCCGAACCGTGCGGGGCGCGGTGACTAGTGGGATCCGATACCACCCCAGAGTCTGCGCGATCTCTAAGTCCCGCGGCGTGTTCAGGATTGCCACGAGCACCAGATCTTCCGCTCCTGGCGGGTTCTCCTCCCAATCACGGGTCACTACCTGGCGGCCGGATGACATGAGCATCCATCATATTAGATCATTTGTTCTAGGCCGTCAACTATGAATACCCCTTAACTGAAACCTCCCCATTCGGGGAGGCATGGGTCGGGTGACGGCGCATCTAGCTCAACCCAACCCGCGCGTTGAACTCCTGTATACGCTCGTCGATCTCCGTTACCTGCTCCTGCATGTCGGTCCAGTATTTTCGGTCGTACCACTGGGCCATGATCTCTTCATAGGTTCGGCCCTGCTGCTCTACCCATGTGAAGTACTTCAAGTTATGGATCCGGCGCCGATCGGTGTAGAGAAGCTCCAGCAAATTCTCGGTGGTGAGACCCATCAGATAACGAGCGAAGTCGGCCGCCGCATCCAGATCCGTGTATTCGCCGTGCTCCTGGCGCATCTCCTCCAGGCGGCTTTGGTAAAGGTCCATCGAATCGGTAAGCACCGTGATCACGACATCCGAGCTTCCCAATTCGTAGTATTTGGAGAACTTAATGGCCATGGATAGGTTGGCGATCCCGGAGAAGCCCAACAGATCCAGCTGCTCGATCGTCGCCTCAGGCACGCGCTGGGAGGCGAGGTAGCTTCTACCGGCTCCCTCGTTGAACAGCCGCGCCAGATGGACAACCATGTTATCGTCCAGATCTATCACCATGTCGGTGTTCTTGACGTTGTGGATCCAGGGCACGTGCTTATCGCCGATGCCCTCGATGCGGTGCGCGCCGAATCCGTTCTCGAGCAAGGTTGGGCACTGAGAAGCTTCGCCGGCGGCGATCTTGCTTCCCGGGAACTGCTGTTTCATGAAGTCCCCGCTGCCAATCGTTCCGGCTGATCCCGTGGTCAGGGTAATCCCCCGAAACTGGTCCTCGGGTCCAAGTTCCTGTTCGAGCACCTCCAGCATGGCATGACCGGTCACCTCGTAATGCCAGAGGTAATTCCCGAATTGCTCGAACTGGTTGAAGATCATCAGATCTTCTCCCGATTCGCGCAGCTCCCAGGTTTTGTCGAAGATCTCTTTCACATTCGATTCGCTGCCGGGAGTTTTGATCACCTCTCCGGCGATATTGGCCAGCCAATCGAAGCGTTCTTTGCTCATTCCTTCCGGCAAGATCGCAACCGAATGGGCGCCGAGTAAGGCCGAGTCATAGGCACCCCCCCGGCAGTAATTCCCGGTCGATGGCCAGACCGCCTTCTGAGTGGTGGGATCGAATTGGCCGGTTACGAGTGTAGGGACTAGGCAGCCAAATGCCGCGCCCACCTTATGCGTCCCAGTCGGGAACCACTTGCCGACCAATGCCAGGATCCGAGCATCGACTCCGGTCAGGCTGCTGGGGAATTCGATATAGTTCACTCCCCCAAAACCACCGCCGGTTTCAATGGGCTCGTTCTTCCAGCTGATGCGGAAGAGATTCAAGGGGTCCACATCCCACATTCCGATCTGGCCAAGCCTTTCGCGGATTCCCTCCGGAATGCTGGCGGGGTCCTTCATCTGGGCGAAGGTGGGGACGACAACGCCGCGCTCCTTTGCGCGGCCGGCGGCTCGTTCGAGCCGATCTTCGTGCATCGTTAGATCAATCATGGTTACCTTTTTGTTTCCGCGACCTCCTCGGGTTCCTCGCGCAGCACATAGAGCGGTCGGTTCTTCGCCTCATCGTACAGCCGGCCGATGTACTCCCCGAGAATTCCTAGAGAGATGAGCTGAACGCCCCCCAGGAAAAGCACCGCGATCAGCGTGGTGGCCTGGCCTAAGAGCTCTGCCCTTCCTGACAATCGAAGATAAATCACAATCGGAATCGCGAGGATGGCAAGCACTGCGGAAAGGAAACCAAAATAAGTCGCGAGCTGTAATGGAAAATAAGAAAACCCCGTTACGGCATTGATCGCCAATCGGAGCATCTTGCGGAACGGATACTTCGTCTCTCCCGCTTGACGTGCGGCGCGCTTGTATGGGACGCCGATTTGTCGAAACCCCACCCAGGCGGTCATTGCACGTGGGAAGCGATGGTGTTCGCGCATTTTCTTGAGCGCCTCTACCACCTTCCGGTCGAGCAAGCGGAAGTCGCCCGCGTTGAGCGGGATATCAACTTCGGTGATGCTGTTGATCGCCCGGTAAAAAACGGCCGCCGTGGCGCGCTTGAACCATCCCTCCCCTTCCCGCTCCGTGCGCACGGCGTAGACCACCTCGTAGCCCTCTCGCCATTTCTCAGCCAGCTCGGAAATGAGCTCCGGAGGATCCTGTAGGTCGGTGTCGATGATCACCACCGCCTGCCCGCGGCTGTAGTCCAGCCCAGCCGTCACGGCGATCTGGTGTCCAAAGTTGCGTGAGAAGAGCACGGGACGCACGCGGATATCTTCAAAGGCCAGGTCACGAATGATGTCTGAGGAGCCGTCCGTGCTGCCGTCATCCACCAGCACGAGCTCCCAGGGCTCCCCAATAGCGTCCATGGCGTTCTGAACCCGGTCGTAGAAATCACGAAGCGTTTCGACCTCGTCGAACACGGGCCCGACCACCGATATCGTCGGCTTTTCGCTCGCTAATTTGGCTTCCATATGGCCTTCAAACCCGGCAATATGCTATGCGATTTTGACAAAAAAAGCACGTGTTGAAACTCTCTCAAGTCCGACCGCTCACAGCAGGCTTGGCTATGCGCAGTGCCTTTCAAGATGCGGCCGAGGGGTCAGGACACCGCATCGCGCAGCGCCTCCAACGTGGGCTCTATTACGGTCGCTTCGCCGGCAGCACGCATGGCAGCCGGAACGTCCTTGAGCCCGCTTCCGGTGACCACCACTACGATCCGCTCATCGGGTGCCACGCGACCGCTCTCGACCGCGGCTTCCAAGCCCGCGTAGCCCGTCGCCCCGGCCGGCTCCGCAAAGACCGCCTCACGACCAAGCGTGCGGATGGCCTCCAAAATTGCTCCATCCTCGATGGCAATCATCGCCCCGCCCGTTTCGCGTACCGCACGCAGGGCTCGCAGTCCGTCACGCGGCTGATCGACCGAAATGCTGTCGGCAATGGTGTCGGCCTGAACCGGCTGAATTCCCTCCGCACCCGCCTCAAAGGCATGGGTCACTGCCGCCGATCCGGTGGATTGAATGCCGTAGAGCCGTGGGATGTGATCGATCCAACCCAGCTCAAATAAATCCTTGAAACCCTTATGTAAGCCGGTGATGATATTTCCGTCACCCACGGACACGAAGACCGCTTCCGGCGCCTCCCATCGTTCGACCCCTGGACCGGAGAGCTGCTCACAGATTTCGAACGCGGCGGTCTTTTTCCCTTCGGTCGTGAACGCGTTGTAGCCGGTGTTCCGAGAGTACCAGCCGAATTCCTCCGCAGCCTCCAGCGAAAGGTCGAAGGCCTGATCGTAATTGCCGTCCACGAGCACCACTTGGGCTCCATAGATCAAGAGCTGAGCGATCTTGGCTTGTGGGGCATTGGCGGGGGCCAAGATTACCG
>JAPUGV010000180.1 GCA_027298025.1 Chloroflexota bacterium
GCGATTTCGTTGATCTTCGCCGCCAAGATGAAGTCGTTCTCGTGCAAGCCCTTGATCTTTTTGGTCTGCAACACGATGGCGCAAAAGCCCCAGCCAAAATTGATCGATACCGGATGGTGGAACTCGGACTCGGCGAGCTCGCCGACGGCGGTCACGAAGTCCAGGGTCTGGCGAAAATTCTTGAACCTGAATTCTCCTGCGATCTTCGTGTAGCCTTCGGTCGCGCCCCAGTCTTTCGCTCGCGGCAACAAAGATTGCACTTCATCGGGATCGAGAGGCGGCACGCCGCCGCGGCAGGGTGTGCACGTTTTCTGAGCGAGAGCAGCTTCGGTCATATCCCTATCTCCATGCTCTTCGTCCTGTCGCTGAGTTGTGACTGGCTCGCACCTGCGTCAATGGGCTCGGTTGCGAGAAAGCGATGCGAAATGTGGCACCCTACCGTCGCCTGGGGGCGATATGCGCGGCAGGCTCTCTCACAGAAGGCGAGCCACCAAGACCAGCCTCGTCACCCCTTCTACGTAACAGTGCCCGGCTGATCCCGAGACTCTGTCCAAGCCGATGTGGGCTAGCTTGACTTCACGAGTTGAACATCAACTTTCTAAGTGGCTGTCAACCGGCGCAGGGAGCGGATGCGATGTTCATTCAAACCGAGGCTACGGAACACAAACAAAGCCTGAAATTTCTTCCAGGGCAGTCCGTCATGGGGTCCGGCACCGTGGACTACCCCGACGCAAAATCGGCGAAACGCTCGCCACTGGCGCAGCGGTTGTTCGGGATCGATTCTGTTGCGCGAGTCTTCCTTGGGCCCGATTACATTACGGTCACTAAGGCGCCCGATGTAGCCTGGGACGTTATCAAGCCGACGGTTCTCGGCGCCATTATGGAGCATTTCGTGGCCGGCGAACCGATCGTTCTTGATGGGGAGGCGGATGACTCCACCGACAATAACGATCAGGACAATGAAGTGGCAAATGAGATCAGGGAACTGATCGAGACCCGCATCCGACCGACCGCGCAGGACGCTGGTGGGGACGTCGTTTTTCACGGCTTTGAGAATGGAGAGGTTCTGCTCGAATTTCAGGGCGCGGCTTTCTCGCTGAAAGATAGGATCGAGTACATGCTCCGGCATTACGTGCCCGAGATCGATGCCATAAAGGACTATCGCGACGCCATACCCAAGCCTGGCCTGGACACTCCGGAGGGCAAGGAGATCCAAAGGCTTCTGGATGAGAGGATCAACCCGGCGGTGGCGGCACATGGGGGGCATATCGCCCTGGTCGATGTCCAGGACGACACAGTTTACATACGACTTGAAGGCGGTTGTCAGGGATGCGGAATGGCGGATGTCACTCTGAAACAGGGGATAGAAACGGAGATCAAACAGTTGGTCCCGAAAATTACGTCGGTGCTGGACGCTACCGACCATGCCGGAGGGGAAAACCCCTACTATCAGCCCAACAAGGGCGGCGAGAGTCCGTTCTAAAACCTTTGGCGCGGCGCTTGAGATTGCGCACGAGGAGGGATTACGGTTGTCTCGTCTGGCGAGCAGATGTCCTTGACCCAGGTTGCCTCTATGGTGGTTGACGCGCGGATGAGACGCGGCGTGTCGGCGTCCTGGCGCAAGCGCTGCCAGATGTGTCCCGGTGGCTGCCTATTGGAGTGGTGAGACGATGGCCCGCTTGCTCCTTCTCATCCCTACTACGTCGTACCGAGTAAGCGATTTCCTCAAGGCTGCGGGGGGGCTCGATGTTGAGGTCACCGTGGGCTCCAACCGACGCCAGGTGCTGGAAAAATACTCGCATGGTCAGACCGTCACACTCAATTTCAGGAATCCGGAAAGGGGGACAAAGCAGATCTTAGACTACGCCCGCCAGCGCCCGCTCCGGGCCATCGTCGCGGTCGATGATGAAACCACCGTATTGGCGGCTAAGGCCTCGAAGGCCTTGGGCCTGTCGCACAATTCACCCGACTCAATCGAGGCCGCCGCGAATAAATTTCGTTTTCGAACAGTCCTCACGGAAGCCGGCCTACCATCACCGGGGTTCACCCTTGTTTCCCTCGACGATGACCCGGCCGAGGTGGCCAATCGTGTTGATTTTCCTTGCGTTCTCAAACCGCTGGCGCTTTCCGCCAGCCGCGGCGTGATCCGCGCCAATGACCCCGCGGCGTTTGCCGCCGCGTTTTATCGCATCGCAAAGATCCTCAAGCTCCCAGACGCGGCGTCTTTGGCTGGCCTCCACGATTACGTCCTTGTCGAAGATTATATCCCGGGAACAGAAGTAGCGCTGGAAGGCTTGCTGGATCGCGGCCGCCTCAACGTCTTGGCGCTGTTCGACAAGCCCGATCCGCTCGAAGGCCCGTATTTCGAAGAAACCCTCTACGTCACACCTTCACGATTATCAGCTACGGTGCAGGACACGGTTGCTGCCATGACGGCTAGGGCCGTCACCGCCTTAGGTCTTCATGACGGACCGGTTCACGTGGAGCTTCGAATAAATGAGAACGGGCCGGTGATCATCGAGCTCGCCGCGCGATCGATCGGGGGTCTTTGCTCAAGAGTCCTGCGATTTGGGGTGGGCATCTCACTCGAAGAACTCATCCTTCGACATGCGCTCGGGCTCCCGATCGACTCGCTTGATCGCGAAGTGCTGCCATCAGGTGTCATGATGATCCCAATCCCACGGGCGGGACGGTTACGGCAAGTCCGCGGCCTAGAGCATGCCCGGAGCATACCCGG
>JAPUGV010000181.1 GCA_027298025.1 Chloroflexota bacterium
ATGTCTAACTTAAACCAACCCACTTGGAGGCATTCGGCCATGAGACTCATGTCTGCTCTCTTGATCACCTCGCTTATCCTCTCGATGCTCACCGCCCTAGGCGCCGCCCCAAACGGCTCCGAATTCGAACGGTCTTCTTCCATGGCCGTGTTTGACGAGAGGATCCTGCCGATCTTCCGATCGTCCGATCCTTCGAGCTGTGTGCAATGCCATCTGGCCTCGGTGGACCTCAAGGACTACATCCTCCCCTCGGAAGAGAAGACCTTCGTCTCACTCCGCGATCAGGGACTGATTGATCTCGATGCACCCGAGAAATCGAAGATCCTGAAATTGATCCAGATGGGGACGCAAGATCCCGATGAAGGGGCACGATTGATTCATGAGCAGATGCGCCGAGCCGAGTATGAGGCCTTCGCGGCCTGGATCGAGGCCTGCTGCAATGAGCCCAGGCTGATGGCATTGCCATGCCTTGAGGATCACGTGAACGCGCGGCCCGCCAAACCCGATGCCGTGATCCGGCATGCCCGCAAGGACCGCGTGCTGGACTCCTTCGTACGAAACGTGTGGTCACAACGGATGCGCTGCTTCCCCTGCCACGCGCACCACGAGATCGACGAGACCAACCCCCGCCACAAGAACGCTATCAAAAAGCTGGGGGAATTCAGGATTCAGTACGGCGAGGAGATGTTTGAGCGGCTCAATATCTTTCGGGAAACACCCGAGGCGAGCATGGCGTATCTGATCTCCAGCAGCCGCAATACACCCGATGACCGACTGCCTCTGATCAACTTGGAGAATCCAGGCCAGAGCCTGATCGTATTGAAGCCGACCTCCAAGTTGCCGGCCAAGCTGGAAGACGGGACCCATGCGGCGCCCTCATTGGTGGACCCGGTGTCACATATGGGCGGACTGAAGATGCATCTCAACGACGCCTCTTACAAGTCCTTCATCGCCTGGATTCAGGACTACGCCAGGGTCGTCGGCGATCGATACGACAGCGCGGCAGAGCTTCCGGCCGACAATCTCTATCCCTCCAAGCAGGTTCTCAGGGTCATGGATACCCCTGCAGACTGGGCCACAGGCACGGCCGTGCCGTTCTTCGTCCACGCCTGGGACGCCGATGAGCAAGGGTGGAGAAAAGAGGCAGCCGCCTTTACCCAGGGCACGGTGAACCCGCGTCACAGGGTGGTGGGCCCCCTCTTCTTGCTGGCAGGGAAGCAGTCCGAAGCGTCCATGCATTGGGATGGCGAAAACGCCAAGCTCCCAGCAGGGAGGTACCTGGTCAAGGCCTTCGTCGACGCTCATCACCGTCTCGCCGCCGACCCCACCGCCTACTTGGACGATACCGACTTCTATGGTCGCGTCGAAGTGCCGGATGCTCAGTGGCGCGAAACCTTCAAGCTGGCCGAATCGATCTCCGGTGCGGATTTCGTAAGGGATTAGGCCAAATCATAGGCCCCTGACAAAGTCCTCCCAGCGACCGGACTTGGGCAGGCGATTGTCGGAGATGTGGAAAGAGGCAAACTGTGGGATCGCAAAAGCGCCACCTTGCCGCAAGGCAAGGCGGGTACTTGACCAGGGCGATTCTTGACTTCGAGCACCGCCTCGCCACCGACCCCGTCGCGCCCTTTGACAGCGCAGACTTCTACGCTCAGGTCGAACTCAAACACGCCTGTTGGCGCGGGGGCTTTCGTCAGACCGTCACCCTCTCCCGGGAACGCTTTCCCGGGGCGTAAGGGCCCATTCACGGTTGAGCGGACCCAAAGCGCTCAAGTCCACGCGAGCCAAGGAAAGAATAGGAACAAACCCATTTGACGTTGCATGACCTATTTCAATCAGTGCTGATCCAACCATGTTAAGATTGAGAGAATTCAAACTCCCACTAGAGCATGCCGAAGAAGCCCTCAGGGCAGGCATCCTCGAGCGTTTGGAGATTCCCGAAGGAGATTTGATCCGTATTATCATCTTCCGCCGCGCCGTCGATGCGCGCCGATTGAATGCCATACTGTTCGTCTACACCCTGGATCTGGAGTTGCGTCAGGAAGCGGAAACACTCAAGCGTTTCGAAAAAGACCGCAACGTCGATGTCGCTCCTGACCTCCGCTATAAGTTCGTCGCCCGTGCGTCAGCAAATAGTGGACTGAGACCCGTTGTGATTGGCATGGGCCCTGCTGGCCTGTTCGCCGGCCTGATTCTGGCTCAGTCGGGATTTGGACCTCTGATCCTCGAGCGGGGCAAGGAAGTTCGCGAGCGCACCAAGGACACCTTTGGCTTCTGGCGCAAGGGCATCCTGAATCCGGAATCCAACGTGCAGTTCGGCGAGGGGGGAGCCGGGACTTTTTCTGATGGCAAGCTGCACAGCCAGATCAAGGATCGCAAGCCTTACGCGCGCAAGGTGCTGAGCGAGCTTGTCAAGGCCGGTGCCCCCGCAGAGATTCTCTACGTCAGCAAGCCCCACATTGGAACCTTTCGTCTGGTCAGTGTGGTCGAGAAGATGCGTGCGACCATTCAGGCCCTCGGCGGCGAAATTCGCTTCGAGAACCGGGTCGACGACATCGAGATCGACGACGGCCAAGTGCGGGGCGTCAATTTGGCCAATGGCGAGCATATCGCCACAGACCATCTGGTACTGGCGATCGGACATAGCGCCCGAGACACCTTTGCGATGCTGCACCGGCGTGGCGTGCATCTCGAAGCCAAGGCCTTCTCGATTGGCTTTCGCATCGAGCACCCCCAGTCGCTGATCGATCGCGACCGCTACGGTTCTCATGCCGGCAATCCCCTGCTCAGCGCGGCCGACTACAAGCTGGACCATCACGCCAGCAATGGTCGCTCGGTCTACAGCTTCTGCATGTGTCCCGGCGGCACGGTGGTGGCGGCGGCCTCCGAGCCCGGGCGGGTCGTGACCAACGGCATGAGCCAGCATTCGCGGAAGGAACGCAATGCCAACAGTGGTATCGTGGTGGGAATCACCCCGGAAGTGGACTACCCCGACGGGCCCCTGGCCGGAATAGCCTTCCAGCGTTATTGGGAAACCCGTGCCTTCGAGCTGGGCGGCAGCCATTACCATGCTCCAGGGCAACTGATCGGCGACTTTATCGCCCAGCGGCCGTCAAGCAAATTCGGCTCGGTCGTCCCTTCGTATACGCCGGGCGTAAAGCTCGGTGATCTCAGCCAGGCCCTGCCAAGGTTCGCAATCGAGGCGATACGCGAGGCGCTTCCCGTTTTTGCCCGCAAGATAAAACACTATGATCTGCCTGACGGCATTCTGACAGGGGTCGAAACCCGCACCTCGTCACCGGTTCGCATCAATCGCCATGCCGACACCCTGCAGAGCATGAACGTCAAAGGCCTCTATCCGACGGGAGAAGGCGCGGGCTATGCCGGCGGCATCCTCTCGGCCGCCATCGATGGAATCAAAGTAGCCGAGGCGATTGCACTGAACACTACGACTTGAGGCAACAGCACTAGATCACCTGCCCGTGACCAGCTCCTCCCGGACGCCGGGCTTCGGCTGGCGTTTGATCAACAGGC
>JAPUGV010000182.1 GCA_027298025.1 Chloroflexota bacterium
AAGATGCCTGCCCTCTGATCTCACTAGCTGGCTTCAGCGCCGGCGATGATACGGTCTCCTGGACGGTTACAAACGATAGCTTAGTCATGGTTACCATCACTCGCATCGTGCTCAACTGGCCGGCTAGCAACGGCGCGCTGGACCGAATCCGCTTTGACAGCTCATCCATATGGAACGGAAATGATGAGGCGCCACCCAGCGATGTTGATTCGGGATGGACCGGCAACCGCGTGCTCCTGGGTGAAAGTTCCAAGGACCTGAGGTTCGAGTTTACATCCGCGGCCCAGTCAAGTGGTTACGACCTGGACCTGACGCTCAATGGCGATTGCCAGCGCTCGTCCGCCGGCTAAGCTGCTGTACAATCCCCGGTTTTGAACGATTTGGAGCTCACTCGATCCAGGCGACGCATCGTCGGCTCGCTGTTCGGCATGCAGAGTCTGGCCTCGGCAGCAGTGATCGCTTCGGCGACGGTGTTGACGATCGTCGCCGCCGATCTGACCAGCAATCCCTCCCTCGCCGGCGTGCCTTCTGCGATCATTCAGCTTTCGATGGCGCTGTCCGCGCTCGTCTGGGGCACGTTATGGGATCGCCTGGGTCGGCGAAACGGGCTCACCGCCGCCCTCCTGATCGGTGTCGCAGGGGCAGGCTTGACAGCCGCCGCCACCGAATTGGGCGTCATTTGGGCCTTCGGATTGGGGATCATTGGCTTGGGCGCAATGCGAGCCGGTACGCTCATGTCTCGCTTTGTGGCGGCCGAAGTCAGCGCGCCGGATAGACGCGGGCGGGCCATCTCAATCGTCGTGTGGGCGGGTACGGTGGGCGCCGTACTGGGCCCGCTGCTCGTGGCCCCCAGCAGCGTCTGGGCGACGAGCCTGGGCCTCAACGAGCTGACCGGGCCGATCCTGATCGCAGTACCGCTCATTGGGCTCGCCTCCGCTGTCACGTTTGCCGGCCTGCGACCGGAGCCGGCGAAGCTCGCAAAGCTCATCGAAGAGCAGAACCCTCGAGCGGAAGTCGACGAGCAAGGTACGCGGTCTATCTCACAATTGATTCGCCTTCCAGGAGTGTATATCGCGGTGATCACCGTGGCACTCGCACAAGTGGTGATGGTCATGCTCATGGGCATTACCGCGCTCTACATGCGAGATCTAGGACACAGCCTGAGAGATATTTCGGTCGTCTTCTCGGCTCACACGTTGGGCATGTTTGCGTTTGCACCCATCTCGGGGGGTCTGTCCGATCGATTGGGTCGCGGTCCAGTAATGATCGTCGGGAGCCTAATTATCATCCTCTCTGGATTTATTGCGCCTGCATCATCGGCGGTTGTGGTGATTGCCGGAGGTCTGTTTCTATTGGGCTTAGGATGGAGTTTCAGCTTCGTGGCCGGATCCGCGCTTCTGTCGGATCAACTCACCCCCACGGAGCGCTCGAAGACCCAGGGTGCGAACGATATGTTGATCGGCCTGGCCTCCGGCCTCGGAAGCCTGGCAAGCGGTGTGATCTATGCAGGGCTGGGTTACTGGGCCGTGGGGCTCGTTGGCGGGGTCCTGGCAGGCGTGGGGTTTGCCACCAGCGCCTGGTGGACGCTCAGGCACCGAGCGCCGCAGCCGGCAGCCGCGGACTGAATCCCGCACTCCCCTCCTATCCTATTCGACACCATCAGCCGAAGTGCCCCCAAGCCCTAATCTCTTTCTAACCGCTCCGATGCAATTCCTCGATACCGGTCATGGCCGATCTCCTCGGCCAGTTGATGGGCCTCGAGCAGCAGAGCTCGCTCCTCATCGGGCTTTCCCAATTCTCGCTGCAGCTCCGCAGAATTGATGAGCAGCAACACCTCGTTCTCCTTCACTTTCGCCTCTTGCGCCAGGTTCAGGCCTTCGCTCAAGTAGGAATCCGCCGCTTCAAATTCTCGGCGAGCGGTTTCCAGGGCACCCAGGCTGGCCAAAACGTGGCTCATGCGCTGGCTGTCTCCCATTTCCCTCGAAAGACTCAGGGCCACCTTAAATTCCCTCGCGGCGCGCGCTTCATGGCCCTGATCATGCGCCAGCGCTCCCATGTTCGTGTGGAGAAATGCCATCACGCGACGGTTGCCGTCGGCTCGCGCCATCTCGACCGCTTCCTCAAAATAGTCGCTTGCAGACTCGAATTGACGATTGCGGGCGGCGATCACCCCCAGATTGGTGAGGATCGGGCCTAAGAGCGTACGATCACCCTCTGCTCGAGCGAGACCCAGCGCCTCTACGAAGCGGGCTTCTGCCTCCGCCAACTCGCCCTGACTCACAGCCAGGATTCCGATGTTCGTGAGCAGCGCGGCCTCGCGCTGGCGGAGGCCCGCCTCCTCAGCCAGCGACAGCCCTTGCAGGTAATAGTCCTCAGCACGGGAGTGCTCCCCGCGCGCATAAGCGGAAGCGCCCAATCCGAGCAGCGCGGCACACACAGCGCCGGCGTCGTCTTCGGCTTTAGCGGCGGCCTTGAAGTGCTGCTCGGCTTGCTCCAGCTTGCCTAATCGCTGCGCCGCCCTTCCCGCATTAAGCAGGGTTAGCGTTCGGTCTCCTTCGGCCGCGATCGCTTGCGTCAAGAGCCGGTCCGCCTCGACGAGCAGGCCGTTCGCTTCAAGGTAGGGGTAAAGGGCATTGGCGCCGTTGATGAACTCTGCATTCAGGCCATTCTCGTTTGCCATCCGCAGTGCGGCCAGGATATTCTGAATTTCCGGATTCAACTCATTGAACTGCTCGGATTTCCTCTCAGTCAGGCGTACGAAGTGATCGACCATCGCTTCCACAGGCGCGGTAGCATCGGAACGTGTTCGGGCATAATCACCGATTGTGCGGTGCATCGCGTATCGTTCCCGACCACTTGGCTCCAGCAACCCCCCGTCGACTAGCCGATCTAGCTCCTGAAGCGTCTCACCTGATATCGCAATTGCCGCCCGCTCGTCGAAGGTACTTGGCTTTGCGGGAAAGATGCTGAGCCTGCGCAGTGCCGATCGCGTGGACGGCTCCAGCGCCTCATCACTCAGGGCGATAACCGCCTGGAGCGAGATCGGTTCATCGGAGGGCAGTCCAGCCTGTTGATCGAGCGCCGATCGACTTCGCTCGAGAGACAGCCGCTCAGCGGGATCGGCCAGTCGAGCCAAGAAGTCTCTGAGGCGGCGCGGTTGATCGGCATACGCCACGGTGCGCAACGCACCGCCCGCGATAACCATCGCCTGCGGCAAGCCACCCACGGCCTGCACAAGCTCCCGCCACCTGTCCGCTATCGCTTGTTTCGGTCGCGGGACGAATCGTTCCAGCAGAGCAAGGCTGTCGCCCTCATCGAGCTCCGGGACGCCGATCGATGTTTCTCCCGCCAGGTCGGCTGCAATACTCGGGGAACGCGTTGTGAAGAGATAACGGCAGTTCGCGCCGCCAACTTCGAAAGAGCGTGCGGCAGCCTCATCCCATACATCGTCAACGATTAGCAAGATCCGCTTGTCTCCGATCAAGGAATGGAGCTGGCTTGCGCGTGACCTCAGATCTGGGAGTTCGCGGATTTCGGATGCGTGCAGACCCATGGATGCCTCCCACAAATGAAACTGCACGGCAACGTCCGGGGCCGGCCCGAGGCTGGTCCACAATATTCCGTCCGCGAAACGCCCTCTCATTTCGTGCCCAAGTTCAATCGCGAGAGCGGTCTTGCCGACTCCCGGTAGCCCGTGAAGCGCCAGCCGTTGAGAGCTCTGCAGTCGAGTTCTGAGTTCGTCGAGGAGATCCTCTCTTCCGACCAACCCATGCGTTGGCCGGGGCGGCACGGTGAAGGGAACCGCTGCCGGTGGTGCGGCGAAGGTTTCCGCCTGTGCCTGTTCCTCCCGTTCGCTGAGGCCGGCCAGCAGTCGGTCGAGCGCTGCGGCCTGTTCGTGGTTGTAGGTATTTCGGGCGATCCCCATCTCGCTTGCTAGGAAATCGGCTGAGCGGCCCTGAATGTATCGACCGGTGAGGATCTGGTAGGGCCTCCATGTCTTTTCAAGAGGGTTTGGGAGGCCATCACTCGGCTTCAGCGCCTCGATTGCTTCCTGGAGCACTTCCCGCACGGCTATCCCATAGCCGACCTGCGTTTCCCCATAGCCTGTTCTGCGCCGCTTTGAATCAACCACCCGCAAACGAGCAAGCGGGCTCTCACCCAGCGATTTTGACTGGTCCCAGCTGCGGAGTGCCTTTCTGAGGGTCTTCCGATCCAGAGGCATTTAGGCAATTTTGCGGCAATTTCTACCGTAATCACACCCTAGAGTAAGGCTGAACCTGATTAAAGGTCAGTATTTATGTCAACGCAATCCCAAGGACAGGCTATGAGATCGCCCACGGAGCGGCTTCGATGATCGAGAGCCTCACGCTGTTGATTGCCTTTATGGCGATCCTGGGCGGGGTGGTTCTGGTCCACGAGCTCGGACACTTCGCGGTGGCACGCGCTTGTGGCGTAAGGGTCAAGGACCTGGGGATTGGCTTACCCCCACGATTGGCCCGGCTCGGATCGTTGTGGGGCGCGGAAATCAGCTTGAATTGGATCCCCTTGGGCGGTTTTATGCGGCCGATAGGAGAGTTTGACGCCTCTGTACCCGATGGACTAGCGGCCAGCCCCCCCCTGGCTCGCATCGGCATATTGAGCGCGGGCAGCTTGGCCAACCTGCTGCTTTCCGTATCGCTCATGACCGCGGCCCTGATGGTGGGTTGGCCAGACCAGGTGGAGGTTCTTTCGGTTGAAGCGGGTTCGCCGGCCGCAGCCGCGGGTCTCATCCCCGCCGACCGGATCTTAAAGGCAGACGGCGAACCGGTCCGCGAGGCCGGCGAGCTCCGAAGCCTGTTAGAAGCTTCGGCGGGCGCTCCAGTGGTGCTCGAGATTGAGCGAAGCGCACTGATCGTTGAAACCACGATATTCCCACGGACCGATCCGCCTGAGGGACGCGGCCCGGCAGGCTTTACTTCTTCTGCAATTCTCATTCGATACGGGCCCGTTGCGGCCTTGGGGCGCGCAACGATGAAAGTTACCGAGCTGATCGCAGCCACCGTCCAGTTCACCGCCGACGCGCTGACTGCTGGCGAGAGCGACCCGGGTGTGCGCCTAGCGGGGCCACTGGGGTTGAAGCAGGCCAGCGATCAGGCCCTACGCAACGCATCGGACTGGGAAGAGCCATTCCCGGTGCTTTATCTGGCCGCCTGGCTGAGCCTGGCAGTCGCGATGACCAACCTGTTGCCACTCCCCGCTCTGGATGGTGGCCGGATTCTGCTGGTTTTCATTGAAGTGATCCGTTCTCGGCGCATGGAACCGAAGGTGGAAAAGTGGATCCACGCGCTGGGAATGGCGAGTTTGTTAGTGCTCCTGCTCGCGCTCACCGCGCGAGATATCGCGGATCCGCTGTTTTAGATGAAGGAGCTAATCCACTTGAAAGGAGGTGAACCGCAATGTTGTCCTATCTGAACCCAAAGGGACAGGGTCTGGTTGAGTATGCGCTAATTCTTGTTCTGGTCGCAGTTGTCGTGATCGTAGTTCTTTCGCTGCTCGGCCCGGCCATCGGGAATGTGTTCTCGAACATCCTCGTGAGCCTCTAGGCCCGAATTTGTCCGCATACGGGAGGCCCCTGGCTGCTCTGGTCAACGATCTAGAGCTCGGCCGGGGGTCTTTTCGTTGGACTGGATCCCCTTCTCAGAAGAGGAATTGTGATCTCACAATTTGGATCGAAAATGCTAGCCCGGGGCAGCTATTTGGATTAGGGGGGCAGAAGCATTAACCGCCGCTGGTTGGGACGGTAACGTCGAGAGTGATGGTCTCGCCCTTGACAATCTGGATTTGCCTGGGGAGACCGGAGGTGCCCGCCGGGCCGTCGTGTGTGATGTCGATCGTGTAGAGGCCCGGGAGCAGCAGCGCGCTGAAGTGTCCGTTGTCGTCGATATCGGCACGCATAACCTCGACAATCCCGTTCCCTTCCAGGATCAGGATCTGGCGCGCGGCGAAGTCGGCTGGAGAAGGAGTCGGCGCGATCTCACCAGCGCTAACGACCGGCTTAAGCGTGACCGTACCGGTTAGCGTACCGACTTTGTCTCCTCCGCAGGCAGCCAGGAACATCGCACCCGCCAAGATCCCAGTCCAGAATAGACTCCGCTTCATCTTCTCAGCCTTTCGTCCACAGTCCAAAAGATCATAGGTGGCTCCGCCACAAACTGCGATCCCACTTTCGTCCCGGTGCAGGAAGATCTGGATG
>JAPUGV010000183.1 GCA_027298025.1 Chloroflexota bacterium
CGCAGGCCGCGAGCTAACCCGCGTCATCAACCCTCTCCCACTTCATCCTCTACCTAGTTATCAGAGCCTCAAGAGTAATATTTCTAGCGTTTACATTGCGCATACAATGAAAGAGCGTTAGCATAGTCCCATTCAGCGAAAACTCTAACGAAATAACGGGGAGGAGGCTTATGTTGAGCGTGCAGTTGGAGAAGAAGTGAGGGGCTAAGCTCCCCCTTGCAGCCAACCCGGAGGATCACAATGAAAGCAACTAGCTGGAATTGCCGAGTTATGTGGCGAGAAGAAGCTATCTATAAAGCCAACGAGGACCAATCAGCATGAACATTCTGGCAAGCTTGGTTATTCTTCTGTTTGTCATCGTTGTGGCCTTTCTGGCTTTCGGTGGCGTGGGCTATGAATAGCTAGACGAAGCTGACCGCTACTGCATGAGCCTCAGTCGCTTTTGGCATTCTCCCATTTCATCCGCTCATCCACCATCAGCCTCATCCCATTCTCAAACTGAACCATGGCCCTGGGCGGAATAGGTGCGACTTCGGCGACATCCAGGTGGAAGCCGTCATGCAGTGAAAGCACCTTGCCCTTCATGCCAGGGGAGACAACCGCGGTTTGGCCTTCCACCTCGACAGCTTCATCCTGCCAGATGATGAAGTCGCCGACTGTTGTCGGGGTTGCAAGTCAAGCAAGCTTAGTCAAGAAATGGAGGGCCTCTTAGGAGCCAATGACAGTTCGGCCTCTTTCTTTTCATCAACTTTTTCGGAAGAGTCTCCCAAAATCGGTATGGAAGACGAGTACCGGAGAGATGTTCCCCAACTATTGCTGTGCTAAACTCAGCGATATTGCTGGATCTGCTCAAGGTAGTGACGAGTTGATTGGGGAAGCGACGGACACAACGCACAGCCACGTAGAGTGGACACGTGCCGCAGATTCAAAGGAGCTGAGCCTACTGGATCGGTGGGCCCAGGCGGTGGGACCTCCCGTGATCCGTAAGCTCGCGATCCCCTCTCCAACGGATGCCGTAGATCAACTGACCTTCGCGGTGTGGAATACGAACGTCGGCTCGGCCGACCTCGCCGCGTTTCTTATCGATCTGACACGAGGACGTCTGACGGATGGGCGTTCGGTCGAGCATTTCGTTCTTCTCCTTCAGGAGGTGCACCGCAGCGGCCCAGCGGTCCCCGACTGTCCCCCGCTATCGGGGATCGGATCGACCCGTATCGAGAGCATTCCGCGCCATGGGTGGCGGACCGGGATCGACGCTTTGGCAGAAAACACCGGGTTGGCCCTGTATTACGTACCTTCGATGCGAAATGGCTCTCCAGACACGGACGAGTGGCCGGAGGACCGGGGTAACGCGATTCTGTCGACACTTCCCCTTTCAAGGTTAAGGGCTTTTGAACTTCCATTTGAGCGTGAGCGCCGGGTGGCAGTGGCTGCAAGGGTACATGGGAATTCGCGCTATGGGTCACGGTGGAGTCTCGACTGGGTAAACGTGCATCTCGATCCGCGCTCAATGGGGCGACGGCTCCATCGGAGCTTTGGTGCCGGGAGGGCGCGCCAGACGGAATGGTTGCTCCGTGTTCTTGAAGGAGAGGCCCCGACCTTGGTGGGAGGAGATTTCAACACCTGGGCGAGAGGCGCAAATGAGCCCGCAGTTTCCCACATGCGAACGAAATTCCAGGCACCGGCGGAGTTGCTCAACGGGGGTACCCTAAGTGTTTCTCGCTTTCTTCCGTCGTTCAGACTCGACCATGTCTTCTTTCGTTTACCACAAGGCTGGCGTTCCGAGAGTAGAATTCTAGAGCAGACCTACGGATCAGACCATCAAGCGATCATCGGCCAAATCAGCATTGAGTAGACAAGTATCCAAACAGTCCGACCGCGATCGTTCAGCGGATGCGGTCGAGGCACGGCATCTTCTTTGGGAGCGGGCATTTTCACGTACTGCTGGAGCTGCGCTCATCACTGGAAACCGGGTGCGGCTTCTCTTGGATGCGGAACAGAACTACCCGGAGTGGCAGCAGGCGATCGCGTCCGCCGAGCGGACCGTGCACTTCGAAACGTACATGCTTCGCAACGATCCCGCCGGACGCGCGATGGCCGATCTTTTGATCGCCAAGGTGGCCGAAGGCATCCAGGTTCGATTGCTCTATGATTGGTTTGGGGCCCTTGGTGCGACTGGCTGGCGTTTCTGGCATCGTCTCCGCTCCGGGGGAGTCGAGGCCCGCTGCTGTAATCCTCCGCGGCTTCACAACGCCCTTGCTTGGTCCAGTCGCGATCATCGCAAGCTCCTTACCGTGGATGGCAAAGTGGGCTTTGTTTCGGGGCTTTGTGTCGCGCAGGAGTGGTTGGGTTTCCCCGAGCGTGGCATTGAGCCCTGGCGAGACACCGGCGTCGAACTTCGCGGACCTGCAGTGGCCGACCTCGAGCGCGCTTTCGCGGATAATTGGTCTTTAAACGGAGAGCCCCTGAACGAGGAGGAGATTCCCCAGCGGAAGGATCTCCCTCCTGCAGGAAACCACGCTGTTCGCGTGATTCCGAGTTCCCCGGAGAGCACAGGTCTGCTGCGACTCGATCTCCTGTGGGCAGCGATCGCCCGTAAACGTTTGTGGCTCGCCGACGCCTACTTTATCGGAACGCCAGCTTATATTGGGGCGCTGTGCTCCGCTGCCCAGACCGGTGTGGACGTGCGACTCCTAGTGCCGAGTGCAAGCAACATGCGCCTTGTTGCAGCCTTCTCGCGGATCCAGTACCGGACTCTCCTCGAGGCCGGGGTGCGTGTTTTCGAGTGGAGCGGTCCAATGATGCACGCAAAAACCGCCGTCGTGGATGGGGTTTGGTCGCGCGTCGGCTCCACGAACCTGAACGTCGTGAGTTGGATCGTCAATTGGGAGCTGGATGTGTGTGTCGAGGACCCAGATTTTGGACAAGAGATGGAGGCTGTTTATCGGCGTGACCTTGAGCACGCCACAGAGATGGTCCTCAACCCCCGGCGTCGTGTTCAACCCTCCGGTGAGCACAGACCTGCCGGGCGACGAGCAGTTTCCGGAAGTGCCGGCCGTGCGGCTGCAGCCGCCCTCCAGATCGGGACGAGCTTCGGGGTCACGCTGACGCAGCGCGGCATCATTACGGGAGAGGCGCGGGCATTTGCATGGTTCGGAATCCTTTCTCTGATGATCGCAGCGGTCGTTTTCAAATGGCCCAAGGTTCTTTCTTACACCGCAGCCGTGGTGGCCGGCTACGTCGGTGTCTCTCTTCTGGCCCGCGCCTATCGGCTCTGGCGACAAAAGAACCGATAGATCCGTGATGGGCTCTCGGGTGAAGCTAATTGGGTTAGATACCCCAATTTTGTGTATCTCCTCTTCGACTCCTCAACAAACACCCTGAATTTCCTGCACTTCAGATGGGAACGATGTTTGCATCTAACCCAGTGGGGAGTCGAAGGGAGGTGGCGCCATGTATCGGATTCGCTTTCACGGTGGTGGCCAAAGCATGAAATCAGCCCACCCCTACGTGCGGGCTCCCCCGACAGCGATTTACGAACGGGAAGCCTACTTTAACCCCAATGCGGAGAGGAGGTAACAATGACAGTGAACTGGGAGGTTGTTCCTCTGCTGTTGGTACTTATCTCCACATTTAGGATATGCGCTGTATCCGTTATTGTGTGGCCAGCTCGGTAGGTTACTTCGTCCTCCCACCAATCCAACTCCTCGGTCTGCCTGGGCTCACCCGTCGCTTTTTTTACTGGGGCCAGGTTAGCCAGGACACCAAAGTAGATCTTCGCAGCTTTGAAAGGAAACTCAATCGTTGCCTCTTTATCATGTCCTACGAGTCCAACCTTTTGCCTGTCGCTTGTTTGGTCCATAAAGTAATCCCTCAAGAGGACGCCCAGAAAATCGCGGGCCGCCTCTCCTTTGAGATCCGCATGGCCAAGGTATATCGCCGCCCACCTCGCCAGTTCATCGAACCTCTGTAACTCATCATCCTGACTACCGGAGGTTAAGCAATGACCTTCTAAGCCCACCTGGATGAGAAATCTCGATTCTGGTTTGTCCCACTCGGCAGCCTTGTCTCGGAGTGCGTACCACTCCTCTAAACCAGCTACAGAGTCTTCGATTATGTTGATTACCGCTCTTTCCCCCTTTGCAAAGGAGCAACCCCTACGCGACTAGCGCAAAGGTCCTGGCTTTGGCGGCCAGGGCTAACCGCGTAGGGTATGTGTCCACTTGATAATACCAATCCGGGGTGACTCCGGTAGTTCCCCAAAAACCTCCCTGGAAAGGTTAAAGGGCCTCATATGTGAAATTTGGCAGCCTTTACCCCAAAACACCCCTGAAAGTAGCGTGAGCACTGGGTTTCTAAAGACCGCCAAGGGGGTCTGAAAAGGCCTTCTAAAAAGGGGGTTGGCGGTCTTTGAAATGCCTGGTTGGAGACATCGGATTCGACTGGATGGGTTCGGATTAGCTTGGTTCGTCAACTTTCTCCCACTTCATCCGCTCATCCACCATCAGCCTCATGCCACTGTCGAACTGCACAATCGCCTTGGGCGGGATGGGTTTGCCCTGCACCATATCGAGATGGAATCCGTCATGCAGCGAGAGCACCTTGCCCTTCATGCCGGGTGCTACCAGCGCGGGCTGGCCTTTGGGAATGATCGAGTAAAAGTGACCCACTGTGATCACGGAATAATGACCCGCCCCCTAACCAGCCTTTTTTCTTTCAAATGCCTCTCACCCAGATAGTTGGAGGCTTTG
>JAPUGV010000184.1 GCA_027298025.1 Chloroflexota bacterium
GCCCAAAAGCCTACCCGCCATCCTTCAAATTAGAGCTTGCTCCCTTTTGCCAGGAATCGCTGGAAAACTTCATATTCATCGAAAGGCCGGAGGAGCCCGAACCCGCAGTAGGAGAGGGCCACAGTTCGGGTTCGCCGGTTCCGCAAGCGCCGAAACTCAGCGATATTTTCTCAAGCGCCCGAGAATATCAGAACCAAGGTCGCCTTTACCATGGCATCGAAGACGGCCTCCAATACCTCTCCCAAAAATACGGTGAGGACCGCCTCTTCCTCGGTCCACCCAAAGCCCAGATAGCCGGTGCCTATTTCAACCTACCGGGTTTGAACCCGGTCACGGATCTGACTTCGGCAGAAGCCGCTCTTCAGGGAATCATCGTGCAAGGGGAAGGAGCGCGTGGAGTTTCCAAGGATTCCCATCATGGCAGATTTCTTGCTATCCAAGAAGAGTACGAGCAGATTCTAAGGGAAGATCCCACATTCGAGCCGGGACGACCGGTGATGTGGAATCCTTATTCTATGTTACCAAATGACGTCGGCGATGATAGTGAAGTGAACCTAATAGAAGACCCGCTGAGCATCGACATAAGCAATTTGTTTGACGGATGCTACGAGCTACTAATCCAAATGCTTGGGCGATTATTTGCACATGGGGAGGAGACGGAGGACGAGTTGACGCAACTGTCCGATATTACCGAAGAGCTGATGGTAGACGTAATCGGGCCGCTAGGAGAGGCACTAACACGGCTGCCGGCAGGCGCTTCCCATTCAGGACTGATGGCTGGTCCAAGTTTCCGATTCTCGCGGGGTGTCAACGCGCCACCCCACCGAAATGCTGCTCAGGCGTTGTTCGTTGAGCGGCTCAACGAGTTGTCCGCATATTGCGGGTTCCTCCAGACCGAGGGGACCTTGTCGTCGGTCTTGACCAGGGTGAGGGCTTCGCTGGGCCCGTACGCGGAGCAACTGAAAAAATAGCAACGGTCGCGTGAGGCAAAAGTTATTCCACCAGCCGGGCGTCGCTGTCCCGTAATTTTTGGGCGAGAACTTGGAGCAATTTTATCCCCACCTGAGGGTGCCGCTCAAGCTGAGTGAGGAACACCCATCGGTCGATACCCAAGCACTCAACCTCGTCAATCGCGCGTACGGTTGCAGTCCTGGGCCACTCGCCTAGAAGCGCCATCTCCCCGAAAACCTCTCCGGTGCCTAACCGGTTTACGATACGTTCTTGCTCAGTGCCCAGGGCTTTCACCGCCTCCACATTGCCCGAGATAATCGCGTACATCCCGTTACCGGTGCGGCCCACTTCAACAATCAACTCGCCGGGGCCGAACCTCTTTTGAAAGGTGAGGCTTGAAACGGCGTCAAGCTGCTGCTCGTCCAGCCCCGAGAATAACCACACTTGCCGTAATACGTCCGCTGTTGACATGGGAAAGCCTCTTATAAAAAAGATGAAGTGAAATCAGTAGGAGGGCCGTCGAGCACCAACCTGAGCAATTGTTTTGCTGACCGCCATAATTCTGTAAATCGCTGGAGATAACATCACACATTGTCCTGTAGTTAGGGGTAGGTTACGGGTTGAGTCTGGTGCGCGCGCGCCAGGCCTCCCCATCGGAACACACCATCCGGGCCCACTCTTCAAGCGGCAGGTTCAGGCTCGCCTGATAACGGTTAGTCGCTGCGACCAATAGATCGTGGGTGTGGGTGTCGACCAAAACGTTGGAAATCGGCCAGGATAGTCCTTGGCCGCCGCCGCCCTCTCGCAGGTTCGTCTGCGCCTCCGCAAGGAGTCGCTGGGCTTCTTCCATCTCGCCCCGGAACTGCGCAGCCATCCCCAGGCCCATAAAAACTGCGCCCGCGCCGTGACGGTCCCCTAGGTCCCGCATCATGGGGAGGCTCTGTTCGTAGAGCGCTGTCGCCTGGTCCGGCTCGTTGGACTCCAAGGCAATGTTTGCTAGAGGCAGGAGCGTCCAGGCGATAAAAGCGAGGTCGCCCAGACGCTGGAAAATATCGAGTCCTCGGTTGTAATGTTCGTATGCCCGTGTCAGGTCTCCTCCTAACCAGGCGGCGGAACCCAAGAACCAGCCACAAAAGGCGACTCCCCATTCAAACCCGTAGGCCTGCTGGGCCGCCTGGATCTCGGCGAACCGACGGCTAGAGGTCTTGAGGTTTCGCTGGTACCACAGGATCATGGCTTCGTAGGTCTGAGCCAACTGTACCCCTTGCTCGTCTCCCAGCTCTACGAACTGCGCTTGGCCTTCACGAACTCGGGCCAAACACCCCTCCAGATCATCCTGGCGGACCATTGTGCTTATAAAGCCACCTTGAACGAGCGCTGCGGCGCGTGCGTTTGTGGAACCTCCGCCCAAATCCAGCACCCGATCGAACCATTCCGCAGACTCGGCCACATGTCGGCGTATTATCCAGAACCAGGTCAAGGCGGCCGCAGTACGCTGGGCAAGATCTGCATCGCCAGCCTCCAGATCCCACGCCAGAGCGACGCGAAGGTTATCGTGTTCTGTCTCCAGCCGCGCCAGCCATTCGAGCTGGCGTGGACCGTGAAGCTCCGGCGCAGCCCGCTCGGCGAGATTCTGAAAGAAACGCGCGTGTCGACCACCCGCTTCTGCCACCTCGTCTGCGGTGATCCGGGCGGCGGCGTACTGCCTCAACGGCTCCAGTAAGGAGTATCGGGTCTCCTCGCCGGCGGGCATCGTCCGCACAAGCGATTTATCTACCAACTGGCCAAGTGACTCGAGCACCTCATATTCACTATCGGTTCCGCTGACTGCGCCACAAGCGGGGAAAGTGAAGCCGCCCCGAAATACCGATAGCTGTCGGAAGAGTGTTTGCTGGTCTGAGTCCAGCATGTCGTAGCTCCAGTCGATGGCGCGCTCGAGCGTCTGGTGGTGTGGCAAGGCATCGACCGGTCCGCCCGTGAGAAACTTGAAGCATTCATCAAGGCGGCCGGCGATCTCGGCCGGCTGGAGCAGTTTCACGCGAGACGCTGCGAGCTCTATCGCCAAGGGAATGCCATCGAGTCTCCGCACGATCTGAGCAACAGAGGCCGCGTTACTAGCCGTCAACTCGAACGCGGGTTTCGCGGCCCGCGCCCTTTCTAGGAAGAGTTGCACCGAAGGACATCCGGCCATAATCCCTTGGCCTGTGTTGTCTTGAGGGATAGGCAACGGTGGCACCTGGAATGTCCGCTCGCCCGCCAGGTTAAGCGCCTCTCGACTGGTGGCAATGACGGTGACGCCGGGGCAGGAAAGCAACCACTGAATCAAAGAGGCGGCCCCAACGAGCAAGTGCTCGCAGTTGTCGAGGATTAGCAGGATGGATTTCCCTTGCAGGAACCCATAGAGTGCACCTTCCCCTACGTTGAAAGTATCAGCAACGTGTGGCCGCAACATCTTAGGATCCGACAGAGCCGCTAGGCCGATAAACCAGACACCGTCGGGATAATCCTCGATGCCTGAAGCTGCAATCTCTTGTGCCAGCCTTGTCTTGCCAGAGCCGCCTGCGCCTGCCAGCGTGACCAGGCGAGCAGTGGAAAGAAGGCTGCTGATCTCATCGATTTCTTCTTCACGGCCAATGAAACTGGTTAGCTGGACCGGCAAATTGTGAGGATGGGCGTCCAGGGAGTTAAGGGCGGGGAAATCCGCAGGCAAGCAGGGGTGGAGCAGCTGAAAGACCTGCTCCGGCCGCTGTAAGTCCTTGAGGCGATGGGTGCCCATATCCCTCAGGTTTATTTCCCCGGATAGATCATCACGGACCAACTGGGCCGTGACTTCGGAGATCAAGATTTGACCGCCATGGGCGATGGACCTGA
>JAPUGV010000185.1 GCA_027298025.1 Chloroflexota bacterium
CCCGGTCATGGTGCTGGGCGCCTACTGGGTACAGGCGCAGCAGTTGAGCACCGCGGCCCTGTACGCCTCGATTCCGGTGGGGATTCTGATTGCAGCGGTACTCTACATCAATGAGATCCCAGATCGCATGTGGGACGAAAAGGCAGGGAAACGAACGTTGGTCACGCGTTTATCGCCCGAAACGTCAGTCACCGGCTATGCAGTGATAATGGGGACGGCCTACTTGTCCATCCTCGTTGGCGTGGCGCTGCGGGTGATGCCTCTGGCAACGCTGCTTGGACTCCTGACGGTCCCCATGGCTTGGAGCGCATTCAAGGCGCTGCGCAAACACCATGGCTACGCTTACCGCTTGATCCCGGCCAACGCTACCACTGTATTCGCGCATCTGTACACCGGCCTACTGCTGGTTGCGGGTTACATTGTGGCGGGGCTGATCACCAGACTCTGAGCAAACGTACCGTACTTAGATAATGAAAGTGGCGGCCCGTTGGCCGCCACTTTCTTTGTACTGAGATGAAATCCTAGAGCGAACTAAGCGCTTGCTCAATATCTCGGATTAGATCATCGGCATCTTCAATTCCGATAGAGAACCGCAACAGATTGGGTGGGACCGTGCTTTCCGGACCCTCAATCGAAGCACGGTGTTCAACTAAACTTTCCACTCCGCCCAAGGAGGTCGCACGAACGATCACCTCGAGGCCGGTGGCTACTTTAAGCGCCTCTTTCGCGCCTCCCTGAATCAAAATCGAGAGCATCCCGCCGAAGCCATTCGTCATCTGACGCAGCGCGATTTCATGTCCAGGGTGACTCTCGAGTCCCGGGTAAAGGCAGGCATCAATTGCAGGGTGGTGCTCGAAGTGCTGCGCGATACGGAGGGCCGAGTCTGAGCATCGCGAGTAGCGAACGGCTAGCGTGCGCAGGCCACGAAGTAGGAGCCAAGACTCGAAAGCCCCCAGTACACCCCCGGCGTGCTCCCGAATGAAGCGAATTTCCTTCCATCGATCGTCGATCTGGTTGGTGACCAGAACGCCCGCGGTCAGATCCGAGTGGCCGTTCAGGTATTTCGTAGCGGAGTGGGCAACGAAATCTGCTCCAAGGTCCAGTGGCCGAGTTGTAACCGGCGGTGCGACCGTCGAATCTACCGCCAGGACGGCGCCGGCCTCGTGAACAATGTCGGCTGCGGCCTGGATGTCGATCACATCCCAGGTGGGATTCACTGGTGTCTCAATCCACACGATATCCAGCTTTCCGGGCTTTATGGACCTGGCCAGCGAATCAGGCTCTCTGGGATCGTACAGGGTGAGCTCGAAGGATCGCCTTTCCGAGACCCGTCGAAGCCAGCTCAGAGTCCCGAAGTAGATGACCTCCGGGACCACGATCTGCTTGCCGGCCTCCACAGTTTCGAAAAGAGCGGCAGCTGCGGCCAGCCCAGAGGCAAACAGCAACGCCTCGCTGCCGCCTTCGAGCTCGGCAGCAGCTTCTCGACCTCAATCCCCGTTGGATTTCGCGTGCGGCTATAGATGAATTCGCCGATCAGCTCGTAGTCTTCGTCGCGCGCGAAGGTGGACGCGGAATGAAGGGGAGGTACAAGTGCTCCTGTCGTTGGGTCGATATAGTGCCCGGCCTGGGCAAGCTTTGTGCTAGCGGCACGCGATCGTGAAGCATTCATTGAAGGCTCCTTGGGGTTTTCTGGCGGGTCTGCCCGGGTCGATCCGTTCATTTTCCTTCAGAATCGAGATTTTGAAGGGCCAATATTACCTCTAGCCTTCTAATCTCCAATTTGACGAGAACTGATTCGCGGTGTGGCCTGTACAGGATCTGCGTGGTATGTCCTACGGCGTTCGATGCTGCTAGGTTTTTTCGAGGACCCAGAAGTGGGAAAGGCCAAACGCGCGAAGGGGAGTGTGCTCGAGGCCTTGAAGGACCGATCGCAGCTGGCGACCGAGGCGCGGCCAGCGCGCGATCATGTTGTCGTAGGCGCCGAAGATGACTGTACGTTGAACGATCCGGACCGGCAGCTCCGAGAAGAGCTGCCCCAGTTGATGGCCGGTGTAAACACGGACGTGGGGGGCGAGCCGGTTGCGTATGGAGGTGGGAAGGTAATTTACCAGAGGGACGTTGCCGTAGCGGTACCTGCCTCGCCAATACACTCCGTGCGTTTCCAGAGGGTAGCCGCGATTGGGTACGAACAGCACAAGACGCCCACCTGGATTTTCTCCAGAGGGCGGGCGGAGAGCACGGATCATTTCTGCCATCGCGGCTCGATCGTCATCCACATGTTCGATGACCTCGTGTGAGAGGATGAGGTCAAACGAGCCGTCCGGAAAGGGAAGCCGCTCGCCGCGAGCTGAAAGAACTTCCAGTGACCGGTTGCTGGTCTCAGCCGCGCGCGCGATGTCAAACTCGAGGCCGATTGCCTGCTCCGCGTGCGGAGCCAGGTGCTCCAGGTAGGCCCCTACGCCACAACCGTTGTCCAACACCCAGCCGCGCTCCCGGCCGGCGGCCATCTTTAGGATCATCCGCAGCCGGCGCTCCTGACCGGCCCTCCACGCAAACGAGGGCTGACCGAGCGCTGCCGCCTTCTCAAGATCCGTCATGTTCGATTGTCGAGTGAGAAACTATGGAGCCCAGGGTGGGCCGGTCCATCCATTGAGCCAGTAGAAGAGCGCAGCTAGCCCCTCCCGAATGGCAGCGTGGCTGGCCCGCAGGGCAGCCGGGTGCGGGAGGAGGCCACCTCGTTCCACGATATGGCCTTCCGAATGCTGATTGGACGGAGACGGCACGGGATCCAGCCCATGGGCGCGCATCGTGGCCAGGGAGCGCCGCATGTGGATAGGAGAGGTGACTAGGATGAAGTCCCCAATCTCCCTTGCCTCGAGCAGCTTGCTTAGCTGCTTCGCCTGCTCGAGTGTGCTCCCAGAGAGAGATTCCATGTGGATCCGATCCGGCGCCACACCCAGGTCTAGCAGCTCATGCTGCATTGGAACGCTTTCGGGCGTCAACATATCGAGCAGCAGGTCTGCGCCGCCCGACACGATCACTGCTGGATTATCGAGCAACTCGTAAAGGCGCGCTCCCTCCAACACGCGCAATGCAGTGGCATCGCTGAGATTATTGATCTCATTGCCGCCGGCGCGGTAGGTGGCGCTGCCTCCCCCTAAGACAACAATCGCCTCCACGCCCCTGGCTTCCTCGACGGTCCGAATAGGCTGCGATCGGTCCTGAAGTGCGCGCTCGAAGGTGCGGGCGGTCAAGGGCAGGCTGAGCAAGAAATAGAGTGCCGCTAGAAAGGCCAGCAAGCTGCTGCCCCAGGCCCGCGTTTCGCGATGCGCAAAAAGCAGCACCACTCCCAGAATGAATCCAATGAGCAGGAATTCGACTGAGCCTGGGATCAGGTAGGCTTTGAAGATTTCAATGATGGCATCCATGTTTGTTAGGCGATTTGAGTTAAGCCCCGAATCAACCGAGCGGAATCGTCAGCCGAGGAATGTACGGTGCTGTCTGGTCTTCAGGCGATCCAACATAGATGCGGATTGAGTCGACCGGAAATGTAAACGAAGGAGGGTTTGGGAGTTGGATTCGGGAGGGATCCTTGGCCCTTCCCAGGGTGAGATGTGGATGGTAATTCTCCCGCGCGTAATCAGGGTAGACCTCCGCAAGCGATCGGTGGAGCGCGATCATCGGTTCGGGATCGGAGGGCTCGAGGAATACGACGTCTTCAAACCGCCCGTACCGCTCGAGGGTCACAACAAAAGGGGAGTGCTGGGCGCAAATCGACCCCAGCGCATCGGCTGCCTCATTCGACTGTTCGGCGGGCACAAATGGGAAGAAGATAGTGAAATGCGCAGGCACTTTTGCGAATGAATCGGGATCGTATTCCTCCCTAAGAGGATAGGCAAATGCCTGCACCGGCTTCGGGGGGATGATAAGCAGCGCGCTCTCGAGTTCCACGGCGGGCTGAGTCTAGCATGTTTCCGTTCCAGGCTATCTCACTGGGGGATGGTAGGTGAGAGCTATAATGCTCTGCTATGAAATGCTGCCAATGCGAGGGAATTGAACGTCAGTTCAATGCAGAGGACGCGGAAAACGAGATCGACGCATACCGCGCGGAGGGGCCGACCGAGACGACCCAGTACCTAATCGATGCACTTACCGAGCAAGGAGTCGATGGATGCACCTTGCTGGACATCGGGGGAGGAGTGGGGGCAATCCAACACGCCATGCTGAGTGCCGGGGCGAGCACCGCGACCGCGGTAGAAGCTTCTGCTGCCTTCGCCAAGGCAGCCGAAGACGAAGCCCGTGAGCTAGGCTGGAGCGAGCGGGTTGAGGTTAGACACGGTGACTTCGTTGAGTTGGCTGAAACCCTTGTACCGCACGACGTCGTCACCCTCGATCGTGTGATCTGCTGCTACCATGACATGGAATCCTTAGTGCGTCTTTCGGCGGGCCGCGCTACTAAGCTGTATGGTGTGGTGTACCCGCGAGACGTGTGGTGGAACCAGATCGCA
>JAPUGV010000186.1 GCA_027298025.1 Chloroflexota bacterium
GAGCCGCACGAAGGATCTCCACTTCAACGATTGCGCGGTAGCCCGCCACTGCTATGAGCACCGGCGCAGGGTCCACCAGGCGGTCGACGAGCCTTGCCCGATACTGCAATCTCTCAAGCTCCATGGTGCCTGCCACGGTCAAGCCCGAGGAGCCAGGGATTGACCGCCCCACCTCCAGCATCTGAGAGCGCTGGCTTCGATTGTCGCGCAGGACGACGGCGCTGGCCTTGACTTGGCCGACAGTCCATGACCGACTACGATCCCGCGGGTGGAACACCACGTCCCCCCGGGCGTAAAGGCGCTGGACCTGTCCAGCTTCCTGAACGATGATGGCGTAACGCCGCGGTGCCGGGAGATGAACCTCCGCACTGTTCTCCCCGACAGTCAGGAACGCGTCTTTAGGCGGAGCAGGGGCTCCAGCGACCGGCATCGCGGCGACTGCGCCCGTCCAGGCACAGGCAACAAGGAGAGCAGCCGCAGCGCAGCCTGCGTGGCACTGATGCAGAGGCCGGGGCTTCATGGCGACGACTTCCGGGCGCGGCGCGCGCGCCAGACGACAAAGGGGGCCGTTACACTGATCACCAGCCCACCTGCCCCGAGCACCAGGACTGTCCAGGCCAGGCCCGGCGAAGTCAGCGCGAGTTCCGCCCCCCAGATCACCGGCCACAGAGCGCCCCGTGTGGCTGCCCGCAGCGCCTCATTCTCTGCAATCACACCGGCGAGCGGCGGGCTAAGCCGGTAATAGGCGCTGACGAGAAATCGTCCTCGCGCATGCTTCAGCAGGGCTCGGTCCCGGAACTCGCGAAGGACCTGCACCTCAGCAGCGAGGGGCGAACCATAGGCTGCCGTGGCAATGAAGCACCCGCCACCCCCGCCGCCGCCGCCTCCACCCTGGGTCGTGGCGCTTGCCTCCGCGCTGAAAGATGAATTCCCGCCGGTGCCTGTTGCGCGGACCTGGTAAGTGAAGGTCGTCCCGGCCGCCAGGCCCGAGTCCGTGTGGCTCGTACCGTTCGCCGCGGTCGTCGTCACCGCTGCAAATGCCCCGCCCCCGGACTTGCGTTGGATTTCATACCCCGTCTCACCGGCTGAGTTATCAGTCCACGTCAGGGTGATCGCGCTCGTGGAGTCCGCAGTCGCTGTTAACCCGGTCGGGGCCGCAGGGGGCGTCGTCACGCTGACCTCACTCGAAAAGCCGGAGTTTGTGCCCGAGTTAGACGCCCTCACTCTGTAGGTATGCGTAGTCAATTCGGTCGTCGTCGTGTCAGCGTGGCTGGTGCTGTTCGCCGCCAGATTGGCCAGCGTCGTAAAACTCCCGCTGCCTGTTTTACGCTGGACCTCGTAACCGGTTTCGCCAGCGGAGTTGTCAGTCCAGGTGAGGTCGACCTGGGTTGCGCCGGCGGCTGTCCCGGCCAAGCCACTGGGGGCCAGAGGCGCAAGCGCCGCGAGTGCAGCGCGCGCGTTCAGGCGCCCCCCGGTCGCTACCTTTCCAGAGAGGCTCGCCTTGGCGTCGACATTGTCCAGGATCGCACTGCGGATCTCCGCCGTGCTCCGGTTGGGCTCCTGGGCCTTCAGTAACGCAGCAACGCCACTGACCATCGGCGCCGAAAAGGAGGTTCCATCGAGGACACTCACAAAGCCTACGCTATTGTCAGAGAATATGTTGACGCCAGGCGCAGCAAGATCCACGCACGTGGTTCCAAAGTTACTGAATGACGCCAGTGCGTCGTTCTGGTCAGTGGCGGCCACGGCGACGATGTTTGTGCTGGTGAAACATGCCGGGTAGACGGGAGTCACGTCATTGTCTGTTCCATCATTTCCCGCGCTGGCGACAAACAACCCTGAGAACGCGTCAATGGCATCCTTTGCCGCCTGACTGAAGTTCGGCCCTCCAAAGCTTGCGTTAATAATCTGCGCTCCCTCGGCCTGGGCGTATTGACCGGCGGAGATGGCATCGGCAGTGGTGCCGGAATTCGAGGCATCTAGGATCTTGAGGCTCATCAACTGTACTGTCCATGTGATCCCGGCGATCCCGGAGCCGTCATTGCCCTTGGCCCCAACAATCCCTGACACATGTGTGCCGTGGAGATTGGTTTCATCATCCGTTGGATTGTTGTCACCATTCACGAAGTCCCATCCGTTGACGTCGTCGATCTTCCCGTTGCCGTCGTCGTCAATCCCGTTTCCCGCCGTCTCCCCCGGGTTGACCCAGAGGTTGGCGCTCAGGTCCGAGTGGTTCAGGGTGATGCCCGAATCGAGGACCGCGACAACGACATTGGGCGAGGTTGTGCGCAGATCCCACGCGGTCGTCGCGGAGATGTCGGCACCGGCAGTTCCTGCGATCCCATCGACCGTCTGACCCGTGTTTTGTAAGGCCCACTGCAAATCGAACCTGAAATCATCCGGGACGGTCGCGAAGCCATGCAAGATATAGTTTGGCTCGGCGGCGATAACGCCTGGCTGTTGGAGTATTTTCTGGATTGCGGTCTGCACGTCCATCGTCGGATCAATCTCGATGTGCTCCCAGCCAATCTCGGAAAACTCGCGCACGGTTAGGCCAGCAACGTAGTCGCGGGCCATCGCCTTGCTGAGTCCGGTTAGCGCGCGTTCCCACTTGACGAGGATTTCACCGGGGACGTAGTCGGGCGATGATTGCGCCCACGCTGGCTGGGGGAACCATAGCACAGTCATCGTGAGAGCGAGGGCTAGGGTGTGATGACTAGGAAGTCGCATCTTCCTTCTCCCTCATTGGGGCAACCGCTTCGGCTGGACCTGGCGTGGCGGTTGCAGACGTCTTCGGAAGTTCGGCTCGGCGTTTTCCACCTCGGGTAGGCGTCGGTACTGTTGAATCCCTTCGGGAACGGTGACCCCCTCCTTCAGCAGGACCCGATACCATCGTATCCCGGGCCAGGATTCGACAAGCCGGTTCCCCAGGCTGCGATGGACCTCCACCATGCGGGCCTCCGACACCCCGGAGTGAAACTTCACCAACAGCTCACCCTCAACATAGTCCGTCCCGGAGGGCCCACCACGGCAGGCAACCGGGGAAAAAATAGCCGCGAAGGTAACAATAAGAACGGCAGCCAACATTCGGAGGTTCCTCCCTTGAGACGATCCCTCGCGTGCATTGACCAACCACGCCCAGCTTAAGGTACGATTGCTCAGCCGCAGCTTCGCAGCTGTTAGGCAGCCGATCCGATCAGGGCTGCTTCTCCACAATGCTGATGTCACTTACAGGCCCACCAAGGAAATTCCTTCGATGAAACACAAAAAAGCCCTTCGAGCACAAATAGCCTAAAGGGCTTACCCACGAAGTCCTGACTCCCGAGGACATATTTTCAGGCCAGTCACCCCATGCCCAGCTCCTCTCTGTCAAAGACGCTAAGCCTCTGTGGGAGGCACGTCAATATCTCTAAGTACGTAAGGGTAGCCCAGCCAGAGCGACCCTGGCGACGGTGCGCAACCTCGATTCGGATTAGGCAGTCGTGGACCCAGGCCGGTTTACCGATACCGCTTCCTCATGATCCGCCACTCCCACGGCGGCACCGCGTGCGGATCAGCCCACAGCCCGCGCTTTTGCCTCTCGCGCCTGCGCTGCTAGCTCCCTCATACGCTGAGGATTGGCCTAGCTGAGAGACATCCTCGCCAGCCCTGCGCGGACTCACTCACGATTCACGCTTCTTTCCCTATAACTACTTGTTTATAAAACGCTCTTCTCTTGGCTCCAAGCCGGCGTGGTGCACAGTGCTACACTTAAATAAGTCAGGCAGTCCAAGCCTCCAACCGGGCGCGCAAGATTATATCCTGAAGCCGTTAAACCTTGAGCTCTTGACTCACAAATATCAGCGCCTGTTCGCGTAGCCGGAGGCAAACAGTTTATCTCAGCAGGCAAGGATCATGAGACCGACCAGCACCACAGTAAGCCTGAAGGGAGCGGCCATCATCAGTGCGGGAATGTTTCTAGCTCTCAGCCTAATGAGCTTCTCTGGCCGTAGCTCCAGTGAGTTCGACTTGTCACAGCATAGCGTGCCTCTGAAGGAGCTCCGCTCAGGTGGCCCTCCCAAAGACGGCATTCCAGCCATTCTGAATCCGATCTTTGTCCAGGCGAAGATGGC
>JAPUGV010000187.1 GCA_027298025.1 Chloroflexota bacterium
TAGCTGCAGCTGTTTCCGTCCACACACTCTTCAGGTGTGTCAAAGCTGGTATCGAGAGCAGGGATCACGATGAAATTTATACATCTAACAATGGCAAATCCGTCGGCTCTCACAACCGACACTCCTCCTGTAATGGCTAGAATAGCGCCTGACAACAACAGAACGGTAAGTTTTCTCATGGCTCCTTCCCTCCTATGGTTGATTTCAGATAGCCACTTTCAAGCTATGCTCGACCCAAAACAAAAAACCCTTCAGGCACACACCTGCCTGAAGGGCCTCTAAACGCTACGATGCTAGTTAAGACCGCCAGTCACCCCGTGACCCGCTCCTTTGCGATATGGCGGCGGGAGTGGACGCACCGCGAGTAGACGACGGTGAGACTGTGCCGAGGCTCTACCACGCGTCCAATCGCCGCACTCCCACCAGACTGGAGTGTAGGCGTTTCCACGAAGGCTGTCTATGCAACTTGCGCGGGGGGCGTGCTACTTTTGGAGGGGCAGCGCGAGCCGCTCACCGACAAGCGTGAACACCGAAGAGCCCCACACCCGCCGGCGTGAGCAACTGTCTTCACGGTCAAGCGTGTGGTACGAATTCAGCGTGCCATGCGGTGCGGTGCTTCAGCATGGCATTGAGCATGATGAGCAGCTTGCGCATACAGGCGGTGAGGGCCACCTTCTTCGCTTTCCCCGCGGCACACAGGCGGTGATAGAAAGCTTGAATCACCGGATTGCACCGCGTGGCCACCAGCGCCCCCATGTACAGGGCCGCTCGCACGTGCGCGCGTCCTCCCCAGACGGTCCGTTTCCCCCGGAGGGTGCCGCTATCGCGATTGAGGGGGGCCACGCCGGCTCACGCCGCAATCTGTTTCCGCGTGAAGGTCCCCAGCTCTGGGAGCTCGGCGAGCAGCGTGAGGGAGAGCACGGGCCCAATCCCTGGAGCCGAGCGCAAGAGGGTGTCTTTCTCCCGCCACACCGCGCTGGTCTGAATCATCCGAGCCAAGTCCGTGTCCGTCTGGGCCACTTCCCGTTCCAGCCAGGCGATGTGGGCCTGCAGCCGCTTGCGGAGGGTCGGGCGGGCACGGCTCAGGCGATTCCGCTCCGCGACCAGCATCTCGATCAATTGGCGACGGCGTGCGAGGAGCGCACCCAGTGGCTGGGCCTGCTCATCGGGCAGCGGGCGGGGCACCGGGCGCATGACCTCGGCAAAGTGGGCCAGCACCTGCGCATCCAAGTGATCGGTTTTGGCCAATTGGCCGGCCGCCTTCGCAAAATCCCGGATCTGTCGGGGATTGGCAATGACCACGGGCAGCTCGGCCGCCACCAACGCGGCCACCAGCGGCAGTTCCAGCCCCCCCGTCGCCTCCAGCACGATCACGGCCGGCGCGACCGCCTGGAGATGCTCGACCAGCAGCTGGATGCCCGCATCGTCATACGGCACGGTCCGCGGGTTGCGGGGCGTAACGCCAGATCCAGACGGTCTTTGGAGACATCAATGCCAGCAAACACCGGTAGGCTCTTCATGGAGATCCTCCTTGGTGGCCCAGCCTTGCCGATACGGGCTCTGCGGCCCAGGCAACTGTTCGGGCTCATGTGAGGAAGAAGGCGTGACGACCTTCGCTCACGCACGGTCTCTCAGGACCTGAGGCTCGTCGGTCTATCACGCCCGACTACGTCGTGGCCAGTATCATTCATGAGCCTTGCTGAAGATACAAGGCTCGTGATATTTTTACCTAAGCTTGAGAACTTTGATGCGTTAACACCACTAGTAGGCAGGCATTTCTCGTACGGATGAACCTGCGACAGTGACATGGACTTCATTACTAGGTAGCGAAGGTCCAGCATCATTCACCGCTCTGACAACACAGGAATAGCTCCCTGGGCCAGGGATTACATCTTTAACCGGAACGCTCCGAGCCGTGGGATTGTCCACATCATGTGGCTTTACAGGGTCACCAGTGGACGTCTTACACTCCCCCCGGAAATAACCAACAGGTCCGCTAGATCCTTGCGTCCAATTCCAGGATAAGGTCTCAGGATTAATATCCCTCGTGACAACCGAACTCGCTACGCACGCGGATGACCGCGTGAATAGCGGGCCGGATGAGGGTGCGCCGGCCTTGCAAGCCGTCGCGCCACTCACGCCACGCCTGCTCGATCTGGCCGGTGCGGCTACGTACATGGCCATCAGCCCGTGGACGATCCGGCAGTGGGAAGCAGAGGGCGTGTTGCCGCGGGTTCGCATTTCCTTGCCGATCACCAACAAGCGACGCGGGGGCGAGTGCAGAAAATTACTCTTCGATCGGGCTGATCTCGACCAACTGATCGAGCGGTCGAAGGAGTCCGCGCCATGAAGGCCGAAGGGATGTAGATAGAGCAGGCTCCCCTGCCGAACAACGGCGTGGGTGAGCCTGGTACCTTAATGCGGCAAGCCATGGAATCATCCCCTACGCCCACAGTCAAAGTCTCGTCAGAAAGCGTACGTGCACCTCACAGGGGCAATTTGATAGACTCGCGCCACTGTCCTGTGTGCCACACCCCACTGACAGGCAGGGAGGCGCAGCAGGTCTGTTCCGGGAAGTGCCGGGCCGCGCGCAGCCGCCAGAAGAAGGCGGAGGAGCGGGCCGACCGAGACCGGGAGCTGCGCTGGCACCTCGAGGCGGCGCTGCGGCTGCTGGGTGAGCCTGAAAATACCCCTTGACAGTATTATAACCAGGGAGGTTATAATTGACACGTAGCTGGTGGAGGGGTTCTGTGCTCAAGACTGCTCGAGAACGGAGAAACATGACTCAGGTGGCACTCGCCAAGCGGGTGGGCGTCCACCAGGTCACGATCGCGCGACTGGAGACCGGCGAACGGCGACCTTCGATGGATCTGCTGCAACGTCTCGCCAAGACATTGAAGACCAAGGTGAGTGAGTTGCTCGACTGAAATGGAGGTACTCATGGGGGCGTTCACAAGTGAACAAGAAACGATTCTCCGGGGCATGGGGAAAGTGACGATGTTGTACATCGGCAGCGTCCAAGAAGTTCTCGAACTCGGTCTCCTTCGCCTTGCGGCACTTCAGACCCTCTTGCTCACGAAAGACATGATCACCAGGGAGGAACTGGAGG
>JAPUGV010000188.1 GCA_027298025.1 Chloroflexota bacterium
CATCGAGATCGTTCGCGGTGTCCCGCTCGTGACCATCCTTTTTATGTCTTCCATCATTCTGGCGCTCTTCTTGCCACAAGGTTTTCGCATCGATCGCCTGATCCGCGCGTTGTTAGGCATGACCTTGTTCAGTGCGGCGTACATGGCCGAGAACGTGCGCGGCGGGCTGCAGTCCATCCCGAAGGGACAAACCGAGGCTGCCAAAGCGGTAGGCCTGAGCAGTTTTCAAACTACGGTGCTCATCGTGCTCCCGCAGGCCTTGCGTGCCGTCATCCCCGCCATTGTGGGACAATTGATCAGCCTGTTCAAAGACACCACATTGGCCATCATCGTTGCCATCAACGAACTGCTGAGCATCGGCAAGTCGGTAATTCAATCGGACGTTGAGTTTCTTCAGCTACAGCTCGAGGTGTTCATCTTCATCGCGGCTGTATTTTGGATCTTTAGTTCTGTGATGTCCTTCTCCAGTCGCAGGCTGGAAGAACGCTTAGGTGTGGGAGAGAGGTAAGATAATAGAAGCGATGTCAGCCGAGAACAATGCCATCATCCAGTGCATGGACGTTCACAAGTGGTTCGACGATTTTCACGCGCTCCGTGGCATCAGTATGAATGTCGAGAAGGGTGAGGTGATCGTTATCTTCGGTCCTTCCGGATCCGGCAAATCGACCTTTATCCGAACCATCAACCGCTTGGAGGAACATCAGCGGGGCACCATTATCGTGGATGGGATCGAGCTCACACACGATCTTCGGAATATCGCAGCCATTCGTAGCGAAATCGGCATGGTGTTTCAATCCTTCAATCTATTTCCACATCTAACCGTGCTGCAAAACGTGACCTTGTCTCCAATTTGGGTGCGGAAGATGCCCAAGGACGAAGCAAATGAGATGGGACGGCAGCTGCTGGAACGGGTCGGTATTCCCGAGCAAGCTGATAAATTCCCCGCCAATCTCTCCGGCGGGCAACAGCAGCGCACGGCCATCGCGCGCGCGCTTGCGATGCAGCCCAAGATCATGCTTTTTGATGAGCCGACCTCCGCGCTCGATCCGGAAATGATCAAAGAAGTGCTGGATGTAATGATCGGGCTGGCGCAGTCGGGCATGACCATGATCGTAGTCACCCATGAGATGGGGTTTGCAAGGGCGGTTGCGGACCGGATGTTCTTCTTCGATGAGGGTTTGGTCGTAGAAAGCGGGACGCCATCGGATATTTTCGACCGGCCTCAAGAGGATCGGACGAAGCTGTTCCTGTCGCAGGTCCTGACGCATTAGGCGTCAATCCACAAAATCGGGCAAGAGGGTCCCCCGAATAGTCTCTCCACCAGCCAGCTTGTGAGATCCGGCTTTACGCGATCGATCAGACGTCGAACTCCCCCACCAATTCGCCATTGAGCCAGACGCTGTAGGAGCCTTCCGAATACGACCCGATCGGGAGACGCTCCTCCATTTCCTGAAGGACTTGAATACATGCCAGGGCAGGATCCTGGAGCGAAAAGGCCTCCACCAGGATGCGACCCTGCTCGTCCGGTGGCTCGGCACGCCACTCCAGCGACGCACACGGCGTAGGGAGTGCCCCACGTATGATGAGCTCAACCTGCACCGGAAAACTCTCGAGGAGGATCAGTTCGGTCTCGTCGACAAATACCGGTCCACGCACGAGCCCCCCATTGTCCGCACCGGGCTCCGGAGATGGGGTATCCTCTCTAATCCGGAACTCGCCAACGGGCTCGCCATTGAGCAACACCTGGTATTCGCCATCGGTGTAGCTGCCGAGGCCAATGTCCTTTCGGAAGGGATGCGAACTCTCCGAGCATTCTGCTCCTTCTTCAAGGTTGGCCTGGGCCTTCACCTCGATCAATCCACCAGCATCAGGGAGTATCACCGCGTAGTCTAGGATGTGGCATGCCGACGGCAGGCTCCCGGCAAGTTCCAGACGAACCTGCACCGGCCAGCTTTCGGCCTGAAGGACTTCGGCCGACTCGATAATAAGATCTCCCGTTTCCTTCGGATTGGGAGGCGAGAGGGTGGGATCGGCCCCACCACAGCCGCTCAGCCAAAGTAGCACAGCTAGCGCTGCAACAAAAAGCCCAAACGTGGATCTCATCGGAATTCCTCCATGGATCTATTCCGAGGACGTTATGCTGTCCTGATTAGGTCCCAGCATACAGTAGGTTAGTGCGTTTGCGCATCCCGGGAGGGCAACTTGAGAAAGGGGTCAGCCGAAACGCCAGTTTGACTTTGTACAAATTATTTTTTACGATGACGCGGTTTGGAGGCCATCCGCGGAGTGGAACAGGTTCAGTACATCGAGGACGTCCAGCAGGCGCGGGTGCTATTCAAACCGCTGCGACTAGAAATCATGCGGCAGCTGGAAGACCCCCTCACCTGCAATGACCTCGCAGGTACCTTCGGCGTTTCCCCCCAAAATATTTACTACCACGTAAAGATCCTTGAGCGAGCAGGCTTAGTCAAAAAGATTGCCGAGCAGCGAGTGCGCGGCGTAATGCAGGGAATCTACCAAGCATCGGCTCGCTCTTATTGGCTCTCCCCACAAATGGCTGGCCAACTGGGAATCCCGCAGCGCGCGAGGGATGAGATGAGCCTGAGCTATCTCTTTGCCCTGGTCGAGCAGGCGCATTTCGAAATCGGCTCCCTGGCCGAGGTCCGTGGCGAGAGGCCGACGCTCGCGATTAACGCGCAGATCGAGTTGGCGGACCCAGACGACCGATCGGCCTTTCTCGAAGAGCTGCAAGGGATGTTGACGAGGCTGGCCGAAAAATACGGCGCTTCATCAGAAGACACCCCATACTCTGAGATGTACCGTCTGATGGTGGCAAGTTACCCCATCTCGCGAA
>JAPUGV010000189.1 GCA_027298025.1 Chloroflexota bacterium
CTCCTGCGGACATTGACTATGACACTTCCTCTTGAAGCTTCACCGATAGGCGGGCGATTTCCAGCTCCAGAACAGCTGGAAAGGGCTGCACACCGGGGGGAGCGCCATTTGCACCGCCATCGAACAGCCAGCTAATCCCTCGCAGCATAACGGCCGTGTAGAGATCGAACAGGTCGGCGCCGGCTGCCCCAGTCCCGGCCGCCAGATTCAACAAACTTCCCTTCGCCAACAGAAAGATGTGCGTAGTGTTGAGATCAAACCGCTCCACGTGGGCTTACATGCGCTGATAAGGTTGGCGGTAGAGCCAGTCGATGTCAATTTCCCGATTGGAGTGGCCGGCATTGAAAAAGATTGTGCCCGGCCGCGCCTGTTGCAGATGCTCCTCACCCAGTACCCCCTCGACGCCAGTTGCCGTCACCACGATCTGGCAGCGCGCCAATCCTTCCTTCATGCTCACCGGAATGCAGCCGTGATGCTGAGCCTCAATCAGTCGCACTGCGTCGAGGTCCATCACGTAGACAATCGCGCCGAGGTCGCGCGCTCGCTCCGCGATGCCTTTGCCGACGGGTCCATAACCGACCACCAAGACAGACCGGCGGAACAGGCTCATCCAGGTGACCTCGCTGAAAACCGGCCATACTTCGTTTCCGACGTATAAGCGGTTCTCAAGGCGGTCTTTGAGCGGAATGCTGTTCCAGTCGAAAACAGGGAACGGGATATCGTGATCCCTCAGCACGTTAAGCCCACTGGTCGTCGCTTCCAGCGCGCCTTTAACAGTCGGCTCCCGGTCCAGATAAGCTTCGCTCAACTCGCCGCCCATGTCACACAGGTAATCGGCGTCGAAGGCGCGCACAAGCTGCATGTTTTGGTCATAGTCCGCTCGGGTCATGCCTTGCCAGCCATAGACCGTGATGCCCCGTTCGGACAGATAGGCCGCCGCGGCGTCGTCGGTGCTATCGACATTGCAGGCCCCATATACGATTTCCGCGCCACCATCGGCTAGCGCCAACATCATCGGCAGGGCGTTAGAACTGACGTGCATCCAACAAGCCAGCTTCTTGCCACGGTAGTCCCGCTGGCTGATCTCGCGGCAGTAGTGCTCGGTGATCGGCGTCACGTAGCGCAACCAGGCGATTTCCGCCTCTTCTATCCGGGCACTGAGCCCGGGGTCTTTGATTCGGGAGGAATTCATAGCATCTAGCTCCCTTCACTCCTTCCGCCTAACGGCTGCGAGCTGAGCGGCGCCGCTGAGTTGCTCCCACCTTCAAGCCTGCCTGAGGCGGCGTCCGCTCCAGCGAGTTGTTAGGCGCGCTCAACAGTTCCCAGACTCATGTCTGTCTCCTGAGTCGTTCTTCAGCGATATGGCGCGCAGCTTCTTCGGTAGTTATATCTTCCGCCCGGGCTGTGGCAATGATCTGGCGTAGGGTACTTTGAACACTCTCGACAACCTCCTTCTCCGCTCGAGCGTGCGACCAGGCCATCGTCTCAATCCCGATGCCCGCTATTGCCCCGCCAGCATTGATGACGTAGTCGGGCGCATACAAGATGCCTCTGGCCCGAAGTCGTTCCGCGTCTTCCGGGACGCCAAGTTGATTGTTGGCGGCTCCGGCGACTGCCTTGCAGCGGAGCTGAGGGATGGTCGTCGAGTTCAGGATACCGCCCAGCGCGCAAGGTGACAAAATGTCGCACTCAGCCTCGAAGACCAGTTCTGCAGCAACAAAGGTCAGTCCGAGTTCGTCGCGAAAACGATGGATGGCGCCCTCGTCCACGTCACTGAACATCACGTGCGCTCCGGCCGCGCGCAGATGTCTGATCAGATTCGCCCCCACATGGCCGGCTCCCTGGACCAAGACCCGCTTCCGGGCAACAGAGGCATCCGCAAATAGGTCTTCGCAGACTGCCTGGATTCCTGCGAATACTCCCAGTGCCGTGATTGGTCCCGTGTCACCCATGCCGCCGGCACCCTGCGTGCGGCTGAATACGTAAGGCGCACCGGTCTCAGCGACAATATCCATATCTGCGCTTGACGTCCCGACGTCGGACGCAGTGCTGTATAGGCCCCCCAATTGATGAATGAGCGCACCGTATCGGCGCAGCAATGCGTGCCGTGATTGGGCGTCGAGATCCGGGGGAACAGAGATCACAGCTTTTCCTCCGCCATGTGCGAGACCAGGGACAGCGAACTTGTAGGTCATCCCTTTGGCGAGGCGGAGCGCGTCCTCCAGGGCTGCTTCGAGGTCTGGGTACGACTTCATTCTTGTGCCGCCGACAGCGGCGCCGAGGCGCGTCGAATGAACTGCAATAAGGATCCAAGCCGCGGCAGGTTTGTCGTAGCGTAGGATGACCTCCTCACCATCCCAATCAGCTAACAGCCGTTCCACGCTCATATTTACTCCCCTCCCCGTGACCCTGCGGTGCTCCTCTGCGTCTTATCGGAGAAATCCGCCGGAAGCAACTCGTTCTAGCGCCTAACGGCTGCGAGCTGAGCGGCCGGGGGTCGCGCCTCCGAATGCTCTTTCAGGTACCCGCGCCTCGATCGTCACACGCTTATGCCGCTGATTCCCCGGTCCGCTCCAGCGAGTTATTATGCGTAGGGCCTTCAACTGCTCCGATTGGGCTAGAGCCACAAGTCCGTGCTGAGGTACTTGAGCCCGGAATCGCTGAGGAGGACTACTATCGTCGCTCCGCTAAGTTCGCCCCCCAGTAAGCTCATGGCCGCAGCGACATTGGCTCCGGCGGAAAATCCGGCGAAGATACCCTCCTTGCGAGCGAGCTCTCTCGAAGTATGGATTGCCTCCTCTTCCGTGATCCGAATGTAGCCATCCACCACTTCCGGATTGAACAAGGGCAAGGAACTCATGGAGTAGCCACCACCCTGAATTCGGTGGTTGGGATTCGTGACTGGCTCGCCTGACAGGACGGCGCAGGTGTCAGGCTCAACGACAAAGCATTTGACTTCGGGGTCATGTGCCTTGAATGCCGCAGAGCAACCCGCGTAGGACCCAGCGGTCCCGATGAAGTCGCAGAATGCGTCGAATTTTCCGTTGGTCTGGCGAACAATCTCTTCGGCGGTATGAAGGAAGTGTGCGCGGACATGGCTTTCGAGACGAAACTGGTCAGCTCTGAATGCGTTCCTCTCCGCCGTGAGTTTCTGAGCCATATTCTCCACCAGCTCAAGATCTCCGCCTGAAACCTGGCCGGGACGCGATGATGGCAGCTGATCGACTAAGATAACTTCCGCACCAAGAGCTGTCATCATGCGAGCGCGCTCGGTCGAATTGCCCTTGGACATGACCGCCACAAACGCGTAGCCCTTAATAGCACACACGATTGCAAGACCGGTCCCCGTATTACCACTTGTCAGTTCCACAACGGTCTGGCCCGGAACCAGTTTGCCTTCCTCTTCAGCCTCCTCGATCATCTGCAGTGCTATCCGGTCTTTCTTCGATGAGCCTGGGTTCAGATACTCCAGCTTAGCAAGGACGCGCCCCGGTGTCTTGCCCGTTAACCGTGCAAGCTCAACGAGAGGGGTGTCGCCAATCGCGCCAAGCGCCGATTTTAGAATTCCGTTCGATCGACCCAATTCCACCTCCTGCGCCTAACTAATGAATATGTAGAAACAATACTACATACCAGCTGACGCCGTGAAGTTATCGATCAACTCTGAACAATACTCCAACAGTTCGTATGTTTATGTAGAAAATACGTTCTAATATTTCTCACGTCACGAGATTATCGACCATTCCTGATTGAATAAGAAAGGTTTTGCGTCATGCAGCTCAGTCGCCCGAATCTTCTTTATCATGTCGAGATTACGCGTCTTCCGTAGCTTTTGGCCTGACATTGGCTCAGTTATTACCCTGGGAGCTCTTGAAACCTGCTGATTAGACTATTGGCAACTGTATATGGAGAGGTATCCGCGAGGTCGAGTTTCAGCTGCCAAATGATTGGGAGATTCGCACTTCTACGGATGCTATCGGAGCTCAGGTGCTGAGACACTTTGCATAATCGGTCTTGAGAATTAGGTTTCTCACAACCGGTTTCTGACTTCAACGCACCGGAATACTGATTCTCAGGACTTTCATGCTGAGCAAGAACCCGCCTTTGCGGACCACTGAAGGTTCAATAGAACCGGGAATAGACCAACTAACCTGGCACGACTGGAGGAGGACCCTTGCCGGCGATCGGATCGATCGAGGAGACCTCGCCGGAGCTCAGTTGACGCTGGGACACTCTAGCCCCACTGCGACGATGAGATACAGTCGGCGCGAGATGGAGATTGTGCAAGACGTTTTGAGCAAGCGGCGAACACCTTATGTCGGCCGCTCATATGATCGATAGTACTGGTGTATTCAAAGGATTCCGACAAAGGATCCTTTCTCATTTGCTGCCGTATCCATCCAGGACTCTTGGCCGTCCTGAAACTGCAAGGCGATATACATAACCTGAGCCTGCAGAATCCGACTAACTTGCACTAAGATTTCGGGGCGGTGCAATACTCGTTGGGGCATTTGCTCAGCCTGCAACGATCTCGCTATTGCCGTGCGGATGCCGGCGTAGCCGTTCCGGCCGCACGGTTTATGCGCCACGATCCGGTTCCTCAACCTAGACGATTACGTGTATGCAGTACATTGATCGTGTATTGCGGAATGGAATCAATTTCATCCAGTAGGGGCATCGTAGGTGACGCCACCATGTCGCACAAGCTGCCAGGCTGTTGAAAGACTCAGCCAGGCGCTCTCTTCCTATCTGCCCTGTCAGTTCGAAAAAAGCTCTCCGCTCGTCCAAAGCAGAATAAACTTATATCGAAGGTCGCCAAAGCCTAAGCAATCACCTTAGTGCCCTACCGCTGATCAGCGAGATCATGAGTACATCATCCCGCCAACCTTCAAGTATGCAGCCGCAGGAACAACTGGTTATTGTCGTAGTCGTAGTCGTCGGCTACGTGGCGCACTTCGTCAGCATAGGCGCCTCAGATGCGAGCGCTTACGCCCCTACGCCTCTCATGATCGCAGTGGCCGTCCTCCTGGGCGTGATCTATCTCCTATTCTTGCTTCGCCAGCGTGCTTTTTTCGCTCGTTTTCCATCGCCAGGGGCAACCGCTCTGTTTTTCGTCGCCCAGCTCACGCTTCTCTTTATGATTCAATTGCTGGTTGCTGTTGAACACTTCGGCGGTATCTGGCTAGTCTCACTGGCTTTGGCTCCCACGGCTGTGGAAAGACTGTCACCGCGCTGGCGTTGGCCAGTCTATGCTTCCATTGTGGCGGTCTTCGCCCTCCCGATCGGCATCCAGTTCGGCGATTGGGGCGACGCGTTGGCCAGGACTCTACTTTTCATCCCGGGATTTATCTTCGTCGTGATATTCACCAGGCTGCGCCTGAGCGAGCAGGCGGCGCGTGAGAGGGCAGAGCAGTTGGCAGCGCAGGTGGAGGAACTTGCCACCGTGCGAGAACGTAATCGACTTGCTCGCGAGATCCACGACTCGCTCGGCCACTATCTCACGGCTGTGCATGTGCAGCTGGAGGCCGCGCAGGCTGTGATGGCCAGCCAACCGGAGAACTCTGCAGTCGCCATGAAGCGGGCGCAGGATCTGACGCAGAAGGGCCTGGCGGCGGTGCGCCAGTCCGTGTCTGCTCTCAGAGAACCGGCCACTGAAAAATGGTCGTTGCCAGAAGCGATTGCGGCTTTGATTCAGGAAACAGAGTCTAAGGGGGCTGTGATTGAACTGGAGGTCCAGGGAGAACCGCGTGCGATCGAATCCCAGGCGAAGCTGACGCTCTACCGAGTGGCGCAAGAAGGACTGACCAACGCCCGCAAGCATGCGCGCGCCTCCCGCGTGGATCTCACCCTCGACTATGATGATACAAACGCCGTCAAGTTGACGGTCAAGGACAACGGCGTCGGATCCAGCCAAACCAGCAAGGAGGGCTTTGGGTTAGCCGGAATTCGCGAACGGGTGCAGATGCTGGGCGGCGAGGTCGCGGTCAGCAGCGTGCCAGGAAAGGGGTTCGCAATTTTTATCGCCCTCCCAACCTGAAGCGTAAACGGATGGACTTGCGCGAACGCAAACTAAGGGGCTAGTCATGTCAATTCGCGTGCTTCTTGCGGATGATCAGGCCCTCTTTCGAGAGGGGATCCGGACGCTACTCTCGGTCCAGCCTGATATCGAAGTCGTGGGAGAGGCGAGCGATGG
>JAPUGV010000019.1 GCA_027298025.1 Chloroflexota bacterium
CCCATACGGGGTTCCAGAACACGGATCAGGCACGGTCGCGGGACGTGAACGACTCGGCGGACTCCTCAATCATTACTATCGAGAAGCGGCATGATCGCTCGATCGAGTATTCGCACACGACGCGAGTGGTATCCTCAAAGCATCCGCCGCGTCCAATCTTCGGAAGGCCGACCATCATGAAAGCATCCGCCCTGTTTGTGAGGTGTCTCGAGAACGAGGCTGTCGAGCGAATCTTCGGCCTGCCGGGCGAAGAAAACGCTGACCTGATGATGTCGCTGAAGAACTCGTCGATCGACTTTGTCCTGTGCCGGCACGAGCAGGCAGCGGCGTTTATGGCCGATGTCTACGGGCGACTCACCGGCAAGGCCGGCGTCTGCCTCGGCACCCTCGGCCCGGGGGCGACGAACCTCGTCACGGGAGTCGCCGACGGCAACATGGACCGTGCCCCGATGGTGGTCATCACCGGCCAAGCTGACACCAAGAGGATGCACAAGGAATCCCACCAGGCGATGGACGTGGTCGAGATGTATCGCCCCATCACCAAGTGGGCTCGTCAGATCATCAACCCGGACAACATTCCGGAGGTGGTCCGCAAGGCGTTCAAGCTCGCCGAGATGGAGAAGCCCGGAGCGTGCTTGGTTGAACTGCCCGAAGACATCGCCCAAGAACAAACCGACAGCGAGCCAATTCCGTTCGCCAAGTTGCGCCGCCCTGCGCCGGATGAAAAGGCCATTGATCAGGCCATCAGCCTTATCAAGTCCGCACGACATCCCACCCTCCTGGCAGGAAACGGGGCTGTTCGCAAACGAGCCTCGAAGCAACTCGGTCTTTTTGCTCGACGCACCGGCATTCCCGTCATCAATACGTTTATGGGCAAAGGCGCGATCCCGTGGACCGACGAACATTGCTTGTTCACCGTCGGCCTCCAGGCCAAAGATCTCGTTCTGTGCGAAATCGAAGAGTCTGACCTGGTCATTACGGTGGGTTATGACATCGTCGAATACCATCCCCGCTTGTGGAATTCGAGCCAGAAGACGATTCTACACATCGACTTCCTACCCGCTGAGGTTGACAACAACTACCGGGTGAACGTCGAAGTGACGGGTGACATTGCCAACGCCCTCTGGCAGCTGAACGAGCGACTCGGTAACGACAAACCGCTCTTCAACATCAGTGATCGAGCTGCCGTGCGCGATGCCATGCTCGCAGAATTTGCCGAATATCAGTACGACCAGAGCGTAGGGGCGATCAAGCCGCAGAAAGTCATCTGGGACGTGCGCCAGTTCATGGGGCCCCAGGACATCGTCCTCTCCGACGTGGGCGCCCACAAAATGTGGATTGCCCGCCACTATCAGTGCGTTGAACCGAACACCTGCCTCATCTCCAACGGCTTCTGCTCCATGGGTTTCGCCCTGCCGGGGGCGATGGCGGCAAAGATCATCTATCCCGATCGCAACGTGCTGGCGATCTGCGGTGATGGTGGGGCGCTGATGAACATCCAGGACCTCGAGACCGCGGCCCGCCTCGGGTTGAACATTGTTTTGATGGTTTGGGAAGATCACGAGTACGGTCTGATCAAGTGGAAGCAGCAAACGCAGTTCGGCGACCACTCAGAGCTCTCCTTCAATAACCCCGACTGGACCAAACTTGCCGAGTCATTCGGATGTAAGGGCATCCGTGTCAATGAATCGGGTGGGCTGATGGGGGCCCTGGAGGAAGCGTTCGCCGCGGATGCCCCGGTGATTCTCTCGCTCCCGATCGATTACGACGAGAACCTGAAGCTGACTGAGCGTCTCGGCCAGATTGCGTGTCCGATCTAGAGCTCCCGTGACCGAATCACGGTCATCTTCTCAATTTGCATATCACGGATGGTGTAGGGGATCCCGCCCACCCCGAGTCCGGATTGCCGCAGCCCGGCGAAGGGCATCCAATCCACCCGAAAGGCCGTGTGGTCGTTGACCATCACCGCCGAGGCATCTAAACGTTCAGACGCCCGGAGCGCCGTGTCGAGGTCCCGAGTGAAGACCGCTGCCTGGAAGGCAAAGGGAAGCGCGTTGGCCCGGGCGATGGCCTCCTCAATGGCGTCAAAGGGATAGACGCACACCACCGGCCCGAAGATCTCCTCGGTACTCACCCGCGCGCCGCCCGGGGGATCGAACAGGACCGTGGGACTGTAGCAGCTGGCCGATAGAGTTTCGCCGCCGCAGAGGAGCTGGGCACCGCCGTTGACGGCTTCTTTGACCCATTCGTCAACCCGCTTGACTTCAGCGGGCCGGATAAGCGGTCCGACCTCCGTATCCGCCTTCGTGGGGTCGCCGACCGTTAATGACTTGGCCCGCTCCGCCAGACGTTGGGCCAGATTGCGAGCAATGCTCTGGTGCGCGAAGGCCCGCTGCACCGAAACGCACACCTGTCCGGCGTGATAGAAGCCGCCCTTGGCCAAACGGGGGACCGCCTCATTCAGATCCGCATCGGCAGCGATCAGCACCGGTGCCGCCCCGCCGTGCTCCAGGGCACATCGGGTACCCGGCGCGAGCTTCGAGCGGAGCATCCAGCCCACTCGCGCGCTTCCGATGAAGCTGAAGAAACCAACGCGGGGATCGCTCATAAGAGTACCGGCCACATCCCGGTCGGTCGTCAACAGCGCCTGGCACCACTCCTCCGGGAGACCGGCTTCGCGGAGGATCTCGACGAAACGCATGCAGGAGAGCGGTGTCGCCTCAGCCGGCTTGACGATGACCGGGCAACCGGCTGCCACGGCAGGACCCACCTGGTGAACAATCAGATTGAGCGGATGGTTGAACGCGCTAAACGCGACGACGACACCGATCGGTTCATACTGCGTGAAAGCAACGCGGCCGGTGGAAGCGGTATTGAGATTCATGGGAATCTCGCGGCCTGCCTGCGTGCGCAGGTGCTCGACACATAGCTTGACACCGTCGATGGCCCGGTCCACCTCCACCTGGGAATCGATCAGCGGTTTCCCACCTTCCCGGGCGGCAAGCAGCGCCAGTTGATTTCTGCATCCTTGCATGATGGCGCCGGTGCGTTCCAGGATCTCGATGCGCCGGGCGGGGGACAGCCAAGCATCGCGATTGCGAAACAGGCCGTAGGCGGTTTCCAGCGCTTGATCAACACCAGCACGGTCGGCCTGTTCGACGGTAGCGATTAACGAGCGGTCGTAGGGAGCAAAGACTTCAGCATGCTGCGCCGCGGGCTGTAGGCCCGGCGCCATCAAAGGGAGGCGCGGTGTCGTAAAGGAGGTCTCGCGTCTCATGTTGCTCGGCTCCGCCGCTGACCCGGACGGCATCAAGTAGCTTACCCAACCTCTCAGTCAGCTTCACGTTCTTCGAGCCCACCTTGGCCCAGTCAGTACGAGATATATAGTTCATCCAGAAAAATTTGACATTTTGGAACAATCGTTCTTGACTGAGCGTTCCACAAGTGATATATTGGAGTCATCATGGTTGGACGCCCCAAGGAATTCGATGAGCAAGAGGCCCTGGAGCGAGCGATGGAGGTCTTCTGGACCTACGGGTACGAGGCCACAAGCGTCCAGGACCTGCTCGATGCCATGGGCATCCACCGCGGGAGCATGTACGACACGTTTGGCGACAAGCACGCTCTGTTCACCGCGGCGATCAATCATTACGGCCGCACCATCACTCAGTCCGTCGAGGATACGC
>JAPUGV010000190.1 GCA_027298025.1 Chloroflexota bacterium
TTTCGTCGCCATGGTCATCAGCGCCATGCGCGCCAGCGACCAGCTTGCCAACGCGCTTGAGGCACGTGCTCTCGGTGCCAGCGGCGTAGAGCGTACCTACTTGCATGATATCCACTTCCGACGATCGGATTGGGCCTACACGGTGTTCATCCTGGGCGTGACGGTCCTGTTGCTCTACCTGAACCTTCGTCTTGGGTTCGGGAAGCACCCGCTGAGCTTGATTTGAAACGGATACTGGCCGTCGATGCCCTTGGCTTGCGCGTGCAGAGTGATCTGGTGCCTGTCAAGATCCCATGGCGCGCTCCGATATCCACATTCGATTCTGCGGCAAGGATGCTTCAATTGCACAAATCGTACCCGCGCTACGAAGGGAGCCGGCAAGCGCCGGAATAGAGTTTCATGGAACGCATCTTGCCGGTCGGCAAACTCGATATGGGTTTTCTGTCGAGCCTGCTGGGCAGATACACCGACAGCGGTGAAGGGATCGCGATTGGGGCCAAAGTAGGTGAAGACGCGGCTGTGCTGGACTTTGGGGACCGGTACCTGGTGACCAAGACCAACCCGATTACCTTCCCGACTGACGAGATTGGCTGGTACCTAGTCAACGTGTGCGTGAACAACATGGTGGTTCGAGGCGTCCGACCCCGATGGATGCTGAACTGCATCCTGCTCCCGGAAGGCAAAACCACACCAGAAATGGTGGAGGGGATCTTTCGTCAAATTTATGAAGCAAGCCGCGCGGTCGATGTTTTGGTCGTCGGGGGTCACACCGAGGTGACTCATAACCTGGATCGACCTATCGTGATCGGCCACCTGATCGGGGATGCGCCGCGAGATGCTTTGGTCGCTACCGGAGGAGCGAGGGTCGGAGATGTTATTCTGATCACGAAAGCGGTGGGGATTGAAGGAACTTCGATCGTCGCGCGTGAGATGGAGGCTGACCTCTTGAAGAAGGGAATATCGGAGAATCTAATCCTCCGTGCTCAGCAATTCCTTTTCGATCCAGGAATCGATGTGTATCATGAAGCGCTGGCGGCAGCCGAAACGGGTTGGGTGCACAGCATGACGGATGCTACAGAAGGCGGACTGGCGACGGCGCTCCATGAGATGTCCGAAGCGGGCGAGGTCGGCGTCAGAGTCGAGGCTGAAAAGATACCGGTTTTGCCAGAAACACAGGAGATCTGTGAGGCCTACGCCCTAGACCCGATTGGACTGATCGCATCCGGGATGTTGATTCTGACCGCGAGTCCAGAGCGGGCGGGGGGGCTAAGGCAGCGGCTTCGCGCGCTCGGCGTTGCCTGCGCCGCTATAGGCGTGGTCACACCCTCTGACGAGGGGCGCCTACTGGTAAAGCAAAGCGAAACATCTGCCCTACCTTACTTCGCCGTCGATGAACTGACCAAGATCCTGTGAGATGGAAAGATGATGCCCGGACCCAACTCCACCTCCGCTAAGTACACAATGGCCGCCGGACCGGTGAGCATTCACGACCGCGTCCGTCAGGCCTATGCTCGCCAACTGCTCTATCACTACGATCCTGCGTTTCACGCCCTGTTCGATGACACGACTATGAAACTCCAGCAGGTGTTCCAAACCTCGGGCGATGTCGTGATCATGCAGGGAGAGGCGGTGCTTGGATTGGAAGCTGCCAGCGCGTGCATGGTTCGACCGGGTGATAAATGCCTGAATCTTGTTTCGGGTGTGTTTGGAGCGGGCTACGCACGCCACTTCAGGTATTACAGTGGCCAGGATCCGGTCGAGGTCAAGGTGGCCTACAACCAGTCGATCGACCCGTCCGACGTTAGGAAAGTCCTCAAGCAAGAGGGCGATATACGTTTCATCTCGATGGTCCACAGCGAGACTCCCTCTGGAACGCTCAACCCGGTCAGAGAGATCTGCGCCCTAGCCCAAGAATACGAGGCCATAAGCATTGTCGACGCGGTCTCATCATTGGGGGGTATGGATGTTCCGGTTGACGAGTGGGGGGCTGACGTGTGCGTTGCCGGACCCCATAAATGCCTGGGGGCAGCGCCGGGATCGGCCTTGATTGCCGTAAGCGAGCGTGCATGGGAAGCTATGCGGGTCCATCCGAGCCCCCTTCGCGGGTCCTACCTAAGTCTGCTGGATTGGAAGGAATTGTGGATGGAGCAACGGAGATTTCCGTTCACGATCTTTGTATCCCAGATCAATGGTCTCAATGAGGCCCTGACGATGGTGCTTGAGGAGGGGCTAGGACCTCGCATAAAGCGCCATTCTCAGGTGGCTCGTATGTGCCGGATGGGGGCGAAGGGCATGAATCTCGGATTGTGGCCGGCGAGCGAGGAGATCATGTCCACTTGCGTTACGGCGATTAGCGTGCCAGAGGGGATCGATGCGCACGAGTTGGTGGATCATATGCGAGAGCGATACGGCATCGTCATCACAGGCTCGCTGAAGGAATTAGAGGGCAGGCTGATTCGCATCGGTCACATGGGTCATATGGCCCAGCGAGTATATGTCGAGATGGCCCTCTCGGCCTTGGAGCTCAGCCTGCTTGATTTGGGGTACCCCGTCCAATTGGAGCAGGGCGTCGGAGCAGCGCGCGCGGCGATCTAATCTGCATGCCGCGTTCCGAGAAACTGGCGCAGACGTCAACGCCTGGACGTGCGCCTCGTCCGCAAACAGCATTAGGCCCTATTATTGCTCCAGCGGTCAACCCAGTCTGGAATCTGAATCAACTCACCCACAATAGCATCTGCAGTAGCCTGCCCTTCTGGGGGGGGAGCGGCATCATCGGGCCGAAACCAAATTGCGCGCATGCCGAGCTGCTTCGGCGCTGCAACATCCTTCTGAAAATCGTCGCCCACGTAAACCGCATCCGCCGGCGCCAACTCCAGTTGGCCGAGAGCTATGCGGAAGATGTCTAGGGCGGGTTTACGCACGCCCAAATCGGCGGAAACCAGGATCTTCTCGAAGAAGTGAAGCAACTCGAAGCGCTCTAATGTCCAGCTCAGAAAGGGGCTATAGGCCGCGTTTGAGATGATGCTGATCCGATAATGGTGGGCTTGCAACGTCGCCAGCGTTTCGGTTGCGCCCGAGATGAGGGTCACTTCGGGCAGACATTGCCGGTGCAGGGTGGCGACGGTCTGCTCCACCAGATTCAGCGGCACCTGATCCCGCAAGCCAAGCGCCGCGACCATGCTGCTCAGATCGTCTACGTGACTGGTTTCACGTCCAGCGGCATCTGCTTGCTCGCGCGCATGGCGGAAGACGCCTTCCGCTTGTGCCAGCTGTTCAGCGCCGAGCGGTGTAATGTGACCCTGAGCGACTAAGAGTTCAAAGGCATCTCGAGGCAGGGTGCGAATTTCAAGCGCCATCCAGGCCGGCGAGTGGATCAGTGTTGAGCTGAAGTCAAACAAAACGGCTTTAATCATTGATTGTGTGACAGGCGCGGACGGCGTTGAGAATATTTACGTAGCTGCCGCAGCGGCATAGATTGCCAGCGAGATACTCGCGGACGGTGGCATCGTCTGGGTTCACGTGCTCGTTGAGAAGAGCCACGGTGGATAGGATGAGACCGGGGGTGCAATAGGCGCACTGAAACGCCCCGTGGTCGATATAAGCTTGCTGCACTGGATGTAGTTGTCCGTTCTGCGATAACCCCTCAATGGTGGTGATGTGTTTACCCTCGACCTGGGCCGTTAGCGTCAGGCAGCTGCTGATAGCCATACCATCTACCAGCACCGTGCAGGTGCCACACATTCCGATTCCGCACGAGTTACGCGCGCCGACTAAGTCCAATGCTTCTCGCAACGTTTCCAGCAAGATCTGTCCGGACGGGACCTCTAGCGTTTGGGGTTGTCCGTTCACCTGCAATGTTAGGGTTCTATTGCTCATCATCGGCTTCGCCTTGTTCATGGATAACCCGCAGGACCTTTTCCGCTGTCAGCGGCAAGTCTCGAATTCGTGCGCCGACGGCATCATAAATTGCGTTGGCAATGGCTGGGGCAACAGGTGGCAAGGTCATTTCGCCAATGCCCTGGAAAGTGCTCCCCTCCGCTTCTAGGGATACATTCTTGAGTTCGACTGGAATGTCGAGAAACGAGGGGAGCATGTAGTCTGATAAATTGGGGTTGGTGATCTGGCCACCGTCGATGGCGACCTCCTCCAGTAACGATGCCCCCAGCCCAAAGATCACGTTGCCGTCGTTCTGTAGACCGGCCAGTGTCGGGTTTACCACCCGCCCGGCAAATGAAGCCGAGTGGTACCGCAACACGGTGACCTTACCGGTCTGGGTATCCACTTCGACCTCGCATGCGCCAGCCCCTTGATGCCAATCTGGCGTGGAAATGCCCTGTCCCGTCTCCGGATCAAGCTTGCCCTCATTCGTCCAATACTTGCCCGTCGCCGTCAGCGCAGCGATATTTTTGCGGCCAAGTACCTCTGCATAGGGTATGCGCTCCTGCGGCTGGGTGGTGACAAACACGTATCCATCCGCGACGGAGAGATCCTCCGGCGACCATTCTAAGATGGGGGCGGCTGCCTCGGCCAAATGCTGTCGCAGGGAAGCCGCGCCATTGAGCACAGCGTTGCCCATCATGTGAGTGCTGCGGCTAGAGGCGGTTTGGGCATCTGGCGGCGTTTCGGCTGTATCCGGCCCTATCACCGTCAGGGCCTCGATGGGTACTCCTAACGCCTCGGCGGCAATTTGCGCCATCGCGGTGTGTCCGCCCTGGCCCGTCTCCACCGTGCTGGTGTACAAGGTAACGCGTCCCTCCGCGTCAAGCTTGATCCGGCATTCTGAACTTGAGTTGGCAATGGTGTTTTTCATCATCACTGCCACCCCGCGCCCTCGCTTTTTTACAGTTCCGTTTTCGCGTTGAAGCGGTTCGTGCCAACCGAGCCCGTCTGCGGCCGCCTCCAGGCATTCGACAAAGTGGATGTCGTGCAGCCGCTCACCGGTGGCGAAAATGTCATCTGTGCGTAGTAAGTTCTTTATCCTTAACTCAAGCGGGTCGATACCCAATCGGTGGGCTATGGTATCCATGTGAGATTCGTGTGCAAAGACGCCCTGGGAGCTCATCGCGCCGCGGTAGGCGGCTGCAATGGGCAGATTGGTGTAGATGCCATAAGAGTCCACGTGCCCCGCCGGGATACGGTAAGGGCCGAGGGCGCGGAGCATGCCTGCCGGCACCAGATGGGCGCTAGAGGAGGCATAAGCGCCTGCGTTCCAATAAATAGTGACCTTGCGAGCCGTGAACGTGCCGTCGAGCTTGACCCCGGATTTCACGATGATTTTCGCGGCATGCTTGGTGACCGTCAAGAATTCCTCGGCACGGGTCATCACAAGCTTGACCGGCCGATCACCGACTTTCCAAGCCAGTGCGGCCGCCATCGGCTGTGTGCGGATGTTGCCTTTCCCCCCGAAACCGCCTCCCAGTGGCGGGACGATGACTCGAACGTCTTCGACATCTAGATCGAAAATCGCGCTCAGTACACGGCGAACCGTGTAGGGGGATTGGGAACCGGTCCAAACCGTCAGCTTGCCATCTTTCCATCGCGCAGCGGCCACTTGGGTCTCTAATGAGGCCTGCTGAGCCACCGGGCTGCTGAAAACCTCTTCAAATATTTCATCCGCGGCCGCAAAACCGGCTTCAATATCCCCGCGGCGAAGCTTGGAGTGACCCAATAGGTTGTCGGGGAACGCCTCATGCAATACCGGCGCGCCCGGCAATAGGGCCTCCTCGGCGTCGAAAATGGCCGGAATTTCTTCGTACTCCAGCTCGATCAAATCCATAGCCTGGTCGGCAATTACAACCGATTCGGCTGCAATCAGAGCAACTGGCTCGCCGATGAAGCGTATGCGGTCGCCGGCGACAACTGGTTGATCCTGGATGGTTGAGCCAAAGTGCAGGTTTGGCGTGTCGTCACCGGCGAAATCCGCGGCCGTCACTATGGCCACGACGCCCGGCAATTGCTCGGCCGCGCTAACGTCGAGCTTAATAGTGCGTGCGTGTGGCACGCTGCTGCGGAAAACCTTGCCCACCAGCATGTCAGGTAGTTTCAGGTTGGATGCATAGGGAACGGTGCCGGTGACTCGCGCGACCGAATCGAGCATCGGAACCGATTTACCGATGGCCATTGCGAAGTTCCTCCAATGCACGATACACGTGGACGCGAATCATCTGGGTTCGATACCGGGCAGAGCCGCGGATATCCTCCAAGGTTTCGATGCTGTCCGCATAGCCAGCCGCAATCTCGCCTATCAGCTCATCAGTCAACGCCTGGCCCCGCGCCAGGCTTTCCACCGCCGGCAGTCGCTGAGGTACTTCACAAGCTGCGCCTACCGCCACACGCAAATCCGTACAGGTTTTGGCGCCAAATGCTGCGATAGCTGCGACGCCGGTACAGGGTCGATCTTCCGATGAGCGGCTCTTATATTTGAGATAGGTCATGCGGCTACCGGGAGTGGACGCGGGAATGAAGATGTCCGTGATCAACTCGTCGGGTTCAAGGTCGGTTGTGTAAAAGCCGACAAGAAAGTCTTCCAGGGGGATGGTGCGCGCGCCACGCACGCTCGTCGCTGTTACTTGCGCCCCGAGCGCGAGCAGTGCGGTGGGCGGATCAGAGGCGTAATCTGCCTCGGCCAAATTGCCGCCCAGAGTTGCCTGATTTCGGATGCGTACGTTGCCGACCTCGCCGCAGGCCTGCGCCAAGAGCGGGAAGCGCCTCTGGATGACGGATGAGCGTTCCATATCGCGCAATATCGTCAGGGGGCCAATGTGCAAGCCGTCGGGTTCTGTACGAATGTGGTCTAGATCGGGTACCCGCCCAATGCTGACCAGCACTGTCGGGGCGATCAATTTCTGTTGAAGCATCAGAACGACGGCCGTGCCGCCTGCCAAAACTTTGGCCTCGTCGCCATGTTGGGCGAGCGCTTCCATGGCTCCGGACAATGAGTCCGGCTGCAACAGCTCATAATTCATTCCGCCTCTCCTGCATCTAGTTTCTTCTGCATGCAGCTGCCAAATGCGCCCGCCATCTTCTTGGCTGTGCTTTGGGCAACGGCTTGTCCAAACTGTGCCAACCGGCCGCGCACATTTGCATCTATTGCGTAGGTGACTTCGGTTCCGTCTGCGATAGGATTGAGCACCGAGATGAAGGTGGCCTTGACCTGCGAGGCATTGCGCCTGTCGTCTGCTTCGATTGCGGCTACGATGCGGTGGGGGGGCTCAACTTCTAGCAGCGTCACCGTGCCGCCGAACGCGGCCTTGATGGGGCCGATCTTGACCTCCAGCTTTCCTCGATAGGTATTGGCGTCGATGGTTTCGAGCGTATTGACGCCTGGAATGCATTGGGACATTTCTTCGATATTGAGCAGATAGTCCCACACGGCGCTGACGGGTGCTCGCAAAGTAAATGAACCCTCAATTTTCATAAGTTGCTCCGTAACTGCTCAGCCCACCCTCTCGCAGGTTTCGATCGACGGCATCCGCGGGCGCCAATACCTGGCCGGGCGCATCGCTGCCCAAAAAAACACCCGAAGCCGCGGGAAGATGAGTAGCGCTGGCAACCCTTTAGGTTTCCCGTTTTACCTCGAACGAAATCCGGCTGCGGTCACCACGGAACCTCAATCGTGAATACTCGATCGGGCGGCCGTCCTCTAAGAAAGCCAAACTGTGAAGGAAGTGAATCGGTGCACCGAGGGGAATATGAAGCAGCTTCGCCTCGTGTTCGTCGGCTGTAGAAGCTTCGAGGGTGCGTGTCGCCTTGGCCAAGCGCAGGCTGTAATCCTGTTCGAGGACATCGTAGAGTGGGCGGTTTATCAGGTCCTTGGCCAGTAGTCCAGGGCATAGGGCTTCGCTGAGGTAAGTGAAGGCCAATACAAATGGTTCCTGCTCCACTTCACCGAGACGCTTGAGGTGGAACACATTGTCTCCGTGCGACAGGTTGAGCTTTGTCAACAGTCGCCCGCGAGCCGGGATCAATTCCTTAGACAATAACTGTGTGGTGAAGAGGATGCTTATCTCTCGCATATCCTCTGCGAAGCTGGTAAAGTGCTGGGCCAAGCGGAGGGCGGGCGGGGACTTGCTGACGTAGGTTCCGTGGCCCTGCACGCGGAGCAAACGACCTTCGTTAACCAGGCTGCCAATGGCTTGTCGCACCGTCCCACGGCTAAGCCCCAACTCCTGGCTGATCTTCAGTTCAGCGGGGAGCTTGCTGCCGGCTGGATAGGTGCCGTTGCGAATAAGCAGCGCCAGCTCCTCCTTTAATTGATAATAGAGAGGGGTTGGACTGTTCCTGTCAATAACGAAAGGTAGATGCTTCATTGACTATACAACTATACAATGCTCCCGACGACTATACCACTCGATCCTGACCCGTCAAGGCTCCCCGCGGCAGAGAGGGGCCGAGGACCCATGTAGTGGAAAACGGGAGAGTGAGATACCCACACGGCTCGTGACATCCTATGCCTGCTGATGGCGCCTCCACCTCGCCGTCAGGTTACTGACAGCAGGCGAACGCAGGAATTGCGGAGTACAATGCTACAATAAGACAATGAGACAATGAGCCGCGT
>JAPUGV010000191.1 GCA_027298025.1 Chloroflexota bacterium
TCGGCCCGCAATAGTTCCAACCTTTCTGGCGTCGCCTCCCGGCCAAAGTAGGCTGTAGCCCAGTCACCCGGCAAAAGCTCGGTCACCGCGAAGACCACCACAGCGACGATCATCAGCGTTGCGACCGACAATAGCAGCCGCCGCGCGATGAGTGCTAGCATAGGTTCAACACCTTAATCTATCGAACTAATAGCTCGGGGTTCATATCATTATGAGGTGTACCATTTCGGTTGGGGCTCCACACTTCCGAAGTCTATTTGGCCGGTTAGAAACGCACCCCTCTCCTTTGGTGCGCGGAACGTCGGGAAAGGTAGAAACTCATGCCCTTCCCCCCCGGATTACTTGGGGGGGAAGGGCATGCATCGGGGGGGGGACAGGCGGCACACTGACTAACCAGCCCCCTGAGCGCGTCAGGCGCTCAGCCCCACAACATCCTAGCCTTCTATTCTAGTCTGTCAGGGTTATCTTCCACCACTGGAAATTCCTGAAGTCGGGATTGATTCCGCCGACGTTGGCAGCCAATACCCGGTTATCCAGTCTAAAGAACGGGTTGATCGTGCCGGCCTCTGTGCTTACCAGTAGTTGCGCTCGCTGGTAAAGCTCCTGCCGCTTGTCAAAGTCGGTCTCGCCACGCGCGTCCACCAGCAGCTGATCAAACTCCTCGTTGCACCAGAACCCTTCGTTCCAGTTAGCGCCGCACTTGAAGATCTCGTTCAGCGCCTGGTCGGCGTTACGCTCGCCCCAGTGTGATCCAACGAAGGGCAGAACCATCCACGTATCGGACCAGTAGCCGTCGGCAGGGACCTGGTTGATCTCAACCCTAATCCCGGCCTTGATGGCCTGTTCCTTGTACACGACGGCCATCGGGACGATCCAGGGATTGGCCTCCCCGACGCTCAGCACCACATCCAGCCCGTCCGGGTAGCCCGCTTCAGCCAGCAGTTCGATGGCCCGCTCGATGTCCTGCTCGCAAGTCTGCTGGACAAAATACGGGTCTCCTGGCCAGACTGGAGAATCACAGGCTACGACCCCTTGTCCGCCTACAATCGCGTCCAGCATCTCCTGGCGATCGACGACCAGTTTCATCGCCGTGCGAACGCGAATGTCATCGTAGGGAGGTACATTGACATTCATGACGAAGTTTTGCCATTCGCCAGTCGTTAGGTCGTGGATCACAAAATCCTCGGTACCCTCGAACAGCACAAGCTGGTCGGCCCCGACCTTTCCTTTGTCCAACATATCGACCTGGCCGGCGAGCAGCGCCCGCACCCAGCCACTTGCATCCGCGATGCGCAGGAGTTCGATCCGATCCACTCCCGGCGTACCCTCCCAGTAATCTGGGTTGGCAACCAACACCGTTACGTTGTCGGTGTCAAAGGTCTCGAGCATGTAGGGACCGGTGCCGATAGCAGCTGTTTCAACGAAATCTGGACTATCCGGGTCATCTGCACTGCCGTCTTTAATGACGAGCAGACGGTAGTCTGTCATCAGCAGCGGCAAGTCAGAGTGCCCGCTTTTCAGGTGCAGTATCACGGTGAAGTCGTCTGGCGCCTCGAGCCTATCGACATCGACGATCTCCAGCGCGCCCGCGGCGGGAGAACCGACCTCCGGATCGACGATGTGCCGCATCGTGTAGATGATGTCCGCCGAAGTCAGGGGCGTGCCGTCATGAAACTTTACCCCCTGGCGGACATGGAAAGTCCACGTCAGGCCCGTTGCATCCGATTCCCAGGACTCGATCAAATCAGGAACCGGCTTCGAGAAATTCTCCTCATCTAGGCGAATCATCTGATTGTAGATGATCTGAATGGCCGGTAGGTCACGCGTTGGCGACGCGGGATCGAGCGACTCTGCTCCGCCCCAGTCCTCGTATGTGACCGTGCGCAGTACGCGTGTTGTATCAACCTCAGGCGCAACTTCGACCTCGACGATCTTTTCGACCTCGACCTCCACGATCTTTTCGACTTCGATTATCTCCGGCTGCGGCGTCGCGCACGAGGCGAGCGCCATCGTCAGGACAACCATTAGGCCGACTACGGCCCAGCCTTTCTTTGCATGCAACATGTCTCTCTCCTTTATCTCCTCGATTGAGTACTCCATCGACCATTATGCGCTAATGGTCGTGGGTGGTGCGGTATAATCCAATCAGTCACCTCCTTCGGAATTATCGTGGCTTTCTAATATTCGATTTATGCACTTTTTGTGAAGTTTTATGATTATCCAAGCCCCAGGGCTAAGCGTCATGTCCGTAAATCCGCTTGGCCTAGGTAAGAAAACCATAAAAAATAAGTGTACCTCATAAATATTATGAGCCAGACGCCCATGGCCTGGCGGCGAGATCGGCAGCGATCCGCCCTACTTTTAGGTACGTCGGACTCTATGATCTTGGATCCAGCCGACCGGATTCAGACCTTTCTCGGTAGTGCTTAGCCCTTCTAGCGTAGATTCCGTTCAGATTACGACTCTGAGGACAGGCTACCCCTTGGCGTTTGCCTGCGATCGGTTGGCGGATGGGAACTCGGCGCTGGGTCCCGGGCCTTTTCACCCGTAGGGTTCCTCCCCCTCCAGTGAACCTACAGAGAGCCGCTTTTGAAGCTATTTCACGTTAGCGCTCTGCTCATTGATTGGCTGGATATGGGAAATCCGGGATTGGGTCAGGCCAGGGCTTCAAGTAACTCCTTTGCTTCCTTCAGGTCCCCGGTGTCAAATCCTTCGGTGAACCAGCCGTAGATTCCCTCCAGCACCTGGCGGGCCTCATCCCGCTTCCCCTTCTGCCGCAGCAGACGACTGAGACTCATCGACGCACGTAACTCGAGCGACTTCGCTCCCTGGCGACGGGCGAGTTCAATGGCCCGTTGATAGTGCTGTTCGACTGCTGCCTGATCCATGCCTTGTGATAGGACCATTTCGCCCTTGAGTCGTTGTATCTCCGCATCCCAGTAATGCGCCTTTCCCTTCTTCGTTGGCTTTAGCGCCTCGGCCAGTATTTTGAGCCCCTCCGCAGAGCGGCGTTCTTGCCAATAGACCTCAGCAAGCAGACTGAGGAAAAACGGCCGCTCCACATCGTGGGGCAGGACTCGTTCGGGATCGGTCCCCTGCAGCATCTCCTCGATACCGGCCTCTACCTGCCCCTGTTTTGCCAACGCCCAGCCTCGAAAGATCGTTGCCTCCCCATAGTAGTCAGGGAAGCCCTGCTCCGCTGAGAGCGAGATGGCTGACTCTGCTAGTTGTCGGGCTTCACGGGACTCCCTGCGAAAAACTCGGATCTGAGAAGCAAACGTCTGTGTAAAAGCCAGACTATGGGGGTGTGACAGCTCCTCGGCCAAGTTCAAAGCTTCCTGGCTTCTCTCTAGGGCCTGGTCCGGCAAGCCAAGAAGCCACAAAACTTCTGCTGAGGTGATCAGGCAGCACACTCCTGGATCATGACCGGCGTAGTGAAAGGCAAGCGCGTGATGCTCCTGGGGATCGTAGAGCGCGATTCCTTGCTGAGTGTATTCGTAAGCCAAGGAGATTTCAGCAGTCCATAACGATATTGCCCAATGAGCGTGTAGGGCCTGGAGGAATAACGCTGGCTCACCCACCTGCCTGGCGAGCGACGTTAGCTCATCAGCAAGCTCACGCGTGGATTGCCAACCCCCCCAGCCTTCAGTGGCTACCCCAAGGTTCCACAGCACCATGAAAAGCTGCGACGGATCGCCAACCTGCTCGCACAGTTCTCGCGCCCGAGCGAATGCTGCAGCCACTTCCGGCGCCGAGCGTCCTCTGGTGACCTTGAAGGCCACACCGAGCGCGATCTGCAGCGCGAGCTCTAGCTGAGCCCGCTCTGGCGTGTCTGGCAGGGTCTTGAGTAGGTCAAGGCCTTTGTTGAGGTGTGCAATGGCCTCCTGGTTGGCAGATAGCCGAAAGGCCCGCTCCCCCGCCTGCAGCAGATACCCGATAGCCTTGTCGGTTAGTCCGGCCTCCTGGAAGTGCCTCGCCAAATGAACCGCGATCTCCTCTGCCTCGCCCTCGTACAGCGCCTCCAGCTCGCTCCCCACCGCCTCGTGCTGGTACGCGCGCTGGACCGGGTCAAGGCCGTCGTATATGAACTTCTGGAACAGGTGGTGCCGGAATCGATAGAGGGATAGACGTCGGGAGTCCAACCTGCGAGTTCCCTGAGCTCTCACGATGCGATGTTGTTTATCCAACTCGCCGCTCAGCCGACGAACGAGCTCTCGCTCGTCGACCCCCAGTACCCGGGCGACCACCTCGGCCGTGAAATCCTCACCTTCCACACTGGCTACCGTCAGGACCTCTCCCAGCTCGGGGTCCAATCGGCCGATGCGCCTCTCGATCACGCCCTCCACACGCGGGGGCAGTTCATCCCACATCAGGTCAGACCTGACGACCCAGCGACCCTTCCTGTCCTGCAAGAGGTCGCCCCGTTCTCTTAGGTCCCGCAGCAGTTCGACCGCAAACATTGGGTGTCCGCCTGTAATCCCGGTCAGTTCTCGACGGAATCGTTCCTCTAACCGGTTAGGCTCCTCGTCCAGTAGGGCATCCACGAAATCACGCGCCACCGTCGGCCCGCCGCTATCCAAGTCCACCCACATCTCCCCAAAGTGGCGTTTGAGCTCACTCAGCACACTTTCCAGCGGATGCTGCTTGCCATCGCGGCCTTGGGCGACGTCCTCCGGCCGGTACGCCCCCACAATCAATATGCGATGGTCGTCGATCCTGTGACCCAAATGGAACAGCAGGCCGACGGAGGAGAGATCGGCCCAGTGTAGATTGTCAATGATGAGCATCAACGGGACGTGTGCTGACAACACCTGCAGCACATTCGTGTACTGCTCGAAGATGTTGCTCTGATCCGAGGCTTGGCCCTCAATCTGTGTCCGCCTGCGGGTAAGCATCTCCTGAAGGCGGTTCAACCCGCCGACCGTTTCGCCCCGATCGGGGCCCCCGGCCCGAGACGGGGGGCCTTCAGCTGTGAACGCGGCGGCCCGGGTTTCCAGCGCTCTTCCTTGCACGAAGGTATCGACGAGATTCGGTCCGTGATCGACGAGCACCTCTAACGCCTCAGGGAACAAGCGCCACAAGCGCAGGGCCTGCTCGCGCGGGATGGTGCCCGCGGCCCATCTGGCCTCCACCTCGCCGGTCAACATGCCTAGCAGCTCACGGAACGGCAAGTACGGATCGCCTATCCCGGAGTGGGCATTACAGATCCCGTTGGCGACGACCAGGTCTGGGTAAGTTGCCTGGGCACGGAGAGTAAACTCGTTCAGCAAGCTGGACTTCCCACTGCCTGCTTCACCGGTCACGAAGGCCGCCCTCCCGCGCCGGTTCAGTGCATCGGCGAGCAGCCCTTCCAGGTGAGCCAGCTCTTGCACCCGGCCAACAAAGACCTCCACTGGCGCAGCCAGTTGCTCGGCGTCCGCGTGTAGGAACGCTGGCAGGTCTGATTCATCGGCCTGCGCTGTGCTGGATTGAGCGGCGCGAAATGCATTTGCGATGGCCGCCGCGTCTGCATACCGATTCGTTGGGTTCTTAGCCGTTGCGCGTTGGATGAGATCGTCGAATTCGGGAGAGAGTTCGGAGCGGATCTCAGCGACCCGCGGAAGCGGATCGTTGAGATGCCGTTGGATGACCTGGATCGGCGTCAGGTCCGGGAAAGGATGCTCCCCGGTCAGCAGCTCGTAGATGAGAATGCCTAGCGAGTAGAGGTCCGTGGCCGGCGTGATCGGCTCGGCGCGGGCCTGCTCGGGCGCCAGGTAGCCGACCGAGCCGGTGAGCACCCCGGAGTGGGTGAGCGCCTCGGCGGAGAGGTCCTTGGCGATGCCGAAGTCAGTGAGATAGGCCTCGCCGCGCTCATCGAGCAGGATGTTCTCCGGCTTGAGGTCGCGGTGGATCACGCCACCCTCGTGGGCGGCGTGCAGTGCGGCGCAGATCTGATCGAGCACGCTGCCCACTTCTTCTGGTTCGAGCGCGCCTTCGGATTCCAGCCGATCGCGTAGGCTGCCGCCCTTGAGGTAGCGCATGACCAGGAACGCGCCCTCTTCGTCGTGCCAGTAGTCGTGGAGCGGGACGATGTGCGGGTGTTCGAGCTTGGCGACGGTGCGGGCCTCGGCCTCGAAGCGGGCTACGAAGTCCGGGTGCTCGGCGAACTCGGGCAGAATGACCTTGACCGCCACCTGGCGGTCGACCGACTTCTGATAGGCGCGATAAACCTCGCCGAAGCCGCCGGAGCCGATGCGGTCCCGAAGCTGGTACCCGCGGATCGTCTTGCCGCTGAGAATGTCCATGTGGGTCAATCCGAAGGTCGGTCTTCGGCGATGTACCCCGGGTCTGTGGCAGTGTCTAGCTGGGAATTTCCAGTTCGGCGGGTCCCGGCCTCGTCCAATCGGATAAGGAGAGCATACTTATGTCTTTGGATGCCTGTCAACCTTCGTCCCCAGCCCTCAGGTGCGATTTCGGTCGTGCCGCCGACCTGTGCCAGCATCGCGCATCCAGGTCCACCGTAAGACCGGACGCCTGCGCAGAAGGCGCACTTCCCCCACGGACCGTGACCATGGAGAAGCCCTGTTACTCTAGGGTCGTTCAGCTCAGGGAGCGCAGTTGTTCCGCGTGCTCGGCATAGTGCTCGATGTAGGTTGAAAGCACTTCGCCCAGTGGCCTTTGGTCAACTCGGGAGGCGTATGCGACTGGCACCTCACGATGAAGGGTTTCGTCGGTCGTCAAATCTTTCACGATGGTCATAACGTCGCGGTGAGCTCTCTCGAGTTCCTGAAGGATATTCGAAAGTTGTCCCGATCGGCGGAGCGCGGTCGAATACGCATTGATCTCATCGTAGGACTCGAACCCAGGGAAGGGCGTGCCCTCGACGAGCCAAGCAATGAGCATCTTCGACAAGAAATCCTCCCAAAATGCTACATGAGCGACCACATCCTCGAGACCCCACTCTCCGGTGGCCGTCTCCTTAATCTTTGCGGTCCCCGCGTCGCCAATCTCCTCCACCACCGCTTGAAACTCGGAGTAGGCGCGCTCCTTTGCCCGCAACCATTCAGCCTTGCTCCTGTACATCCCGTCAACTCCTTAGCATGGAGCTCGATTTCTTCTGATCCTGAGAACCCGCACCTGGCTCGGCCTTCCATCCCCTGGGGCCGTGAACAGCAGCGCATTAACTCTGTGAAGGAATCGGCTCCCCGATCTGCTCATCCAACCCACTCCGAAACCAGGCGGATGAGGATGGGGATCTTCCGCGGGTCCCGCTAGTATAATCTTGGCCCTGCGTATGCCTAATTCACACCGTGGGTCACTCTCGTTCTGCCTTGCATGCTGCAAGGGAAAGAGATCGTGTCAATCCGCGTCGAGGCCGATCGATCCGATTGAAGAGCTCTTGAATGCTGCATGAACAGCTCCTGGCGAGATGAAACCGCGTGGTGGCAGCGAGGCGTCATCTATCAGATCTACCCGCGCAGCTTCATGGACAGCCGGGGCGACGGAACCGGCGATCTGCCTGGGATTGCTTCCAAATTGGATTATCTTGCATGGTTAGGTGTGGACGCGGTCTGGATTTCGCCCTTTTACCCCTCGCCTATGGTGGATTTCGGCTACGACGTTACGGGCTATCTCGATGTGGATCCGATTTTTGGCACACTGGACGACTTTGATGAGCTGCTGACTCGCGCTCACGGCCTGGGCCTGAAAGTCATCCTGGACTTTGTGCCCAATCACACCTCCGACCAACACCCCTGGTTTCAGGAATCACGATCTTCCCATACCAACGCGAAGTTTGACTGGTACATCTGGCGCGACGCCCTGCGGAATGGCGGACCCCCTAACAATTGGCTCAGCAATTTCGGTGGCCCTGCATGGACACTCGATGAGCGAATCTCAAAATACTATATGCACAGCTTCTTGGCAGAACAGCCTGACCTCAATTGGCGGAATCCGGATGTTCGGGACGCCATGTTGGACGTGCTGCGCTTCTGGTTAGATCGCGGGGTCGATGGTTTTCGGATGGACGCCATTGCGGCGTTAATCAAGGATGGGCAATTTCGCGACGATCCTCCAAATCCCAACTATCGGAAGGGGATGGATCATCCCAGGGATTCCCTGCTGCACCTCTACAGTCAAGATCAACCCGAGGCCCATGCACGCATCCGAGACTTCCGACGACTGCTCGATACATACGATCACCGGGTCAGCATCGGGGAGGTTTCATACCGCCTGTCCCTGAAGGATCTGGTGGCCTATTATGGCCGCGACGACGAACTTGACCTCCCCTCGAATTTCAAGCTGATCACCCTCCCCTGGCATGCTGCGGCCATTCACGAGTATGTGGACCGATATGACAAGGCATTGCCCTCCTTTGCCTGGCCGAACTATGTGCTAGGGAATCACGACCAAGCGCGCGTCGCCAGCCGGATTGGCCCCAGTCAAGCGAGAGTAGCCGCCATGCTTCTCCTGACTCTGCGTGGCACACCCTTTATCTACTATGGCGAGGAGATCGGCATGCATGATGTGGCGCTTTCAAGCCATCAGTTGCAGGATCCATATGGAATCCGTGTCCCCAGCCAAGGACGTGATCAAGCACGCAGTCCAATGCAATGGAGTGCCGAGCTGCACGCTGGTTTTTCGGAGTCTGAGCCTTGGTTGCCAGTGGGAGCCAGTTATCGGACGGTCAACGTGAGTGTCCAGAGAGGGAATTCCAGCTCGATGCTCAACCTCTATCGGCAGCTGCTCGAATATCGGCGGGAGAGGCCTGCTCTGACTATAGGGAGTTACCGTTCCCTTGACGGCACGCCCGAGGACGGGTTCGCTTATTTTCGTGAGTTCAACGGCCAACGTCTCTTAATCGCGCTAAATTTCTCTGCGAAGGAGCGAATAGTGAGCCTGGAGGACCCGGCAGGGGGCAGAGTGGTCCTTTCCACTTACCTCGACCGCGAAGGCCACATCAATTTGGGCTCCCTGCGCCTGCGCAGCCACGAGGGGTGTCTCATCGAACTCTAAGCGAGATATGTCTCTCAGCGTCGGCAAGTGGCGATGATCATTTTAGTTACGGCAGAGCGGCACCGGTTACCCAATTCAGGTGGGGATCGCCATCATCTTCGGGTCTGTGCGGACCCTAGATTCCGTTGGACTCAAGCGGTCCGCCCCCCATTCACCATTCGGCTCATGGGGGGTCTGCGGCGTGTGCTGTCTACGGATAGCGAGAAGAGCACCACGGCTGAAGGTCAAAGATTTCCTCGCCCTTTATCACCCATAAACCTCCATAATTCGCGCAAACCAGAGGCCAACGGCATGGGATGGGTGATACCGAGGTCCTTTTCCATGCGTCTAGTGCTATAAACGCGAGACTCGCGCGTTCCCGTTGGCTGTGTGATCGCTGAAATTCGATCATGGGCGACGGACCCGGTTTCACGTGCGAGGGCTCGAAGGTGTTGAGTGAGCTCATCTTCGGTCGTAGGCCTTGGGAAGGCGATGTTGATTACGCGGGGGAGGGAAGAAGCGGCCTCGATGGAAATTGTAGCGTCGAGGGCCTGAATTACATCATCGATGTAGATGAAACTTACGATTTCGCGCGGACCGAAGTCAACCGTCACACCTGCTCCTCTTACCAGGGAACGCAGAAGATTCGGTATCACCCGCGATGACAGATCCGGCGGCCCGAAGACATCGCTTAGCCGAAGTATGACGCTCTCAGATCGGGGAGGAATCAGCCTCTCACCCAAGAGCTTCGAGAGGGCATACGTGCTTTCGTCCGGCGGGGGGTGAGTTGAGAGGATGTCGTTTGTAGTTTCCCCTAGTTTGGTGACTTTCCCAGAAAGCCAGCCATGAACGGCTTCATCAAGGCGTTGCTTCACTAAGCCCAACCAGTCTTGAATCTCCTGGCGACCGGGAAGTGGCTCCTGCTCGTTAAATATTCCTCTCTTGCGCTCGCTGAGCTCATAGACCGAAACGCTCGAAACAAAGATGAAGCGTTTGCGTTCTTGGAGCGTGAGTCTAGCGATGGTGGCAGTCGCGAGGGCGTTTACGTAGATGAACAGGTCTGCTTCTCTGGCATCTTGCTGGGGAGAGCGCGGACTTCGTCCCGCGAGGTGAATAACGACCTCGCTCCTGGCCACCAGATCCCGCAGGGCGTTCGGGTCGAGAATATCCGCTTGTATGAATTGTACACTGTCCATCGGAGTGGGCTGTTGACTCCGCACCAGGGCGCAAACACCGAAGCCTCTTATTCCAGTTAGGTGTTTGAGCAGAGGCTGGCCGATCGCGCCTGTGCTGCCGGTCAACCCGATGGTTCGCACTGTGCCGTTCATCCTTTCCTAGTGATTTTCGGGGTTGGAAGCAAAGCGGCCGCCAATCTCGATAGCATGTCCTGCATCCCGCGATCGCTCTGCAGCCTCGATGATTTCGACAACGTGGGCGGCGCGCCAGGGATCTGCACCCGGCGAGCGCCGATTCCTCACCGAGTCAACGAAGTCCATCAAATCCCTCGCAACGTGCGCTTCTTCAAGGCGATCGTGGTCTTGAGAAAGCCCGGTTCCAAACAGAATCTCCTTGGGCTCCGCCTCACGGTTTCGATGGAGGATCATCTGATAGCTCGACGGGTTCTCCGGAAGGCGACGAACTTCAAGGGTCCCCTCAGATCCAGAGAGGCTGATGAGTCCCCAGCTAAGGATGATCGGATTGACCGAATAGGTGGCCGCAATCGTTGCCAACTGGTTCTCCCCTAGCTGTAGAAGCACGGCTTCATTGTCAGGGACCTGCACCGTGATCTTATTCCCCTTCCAATCTCGATGCGGCACCGGTGAAGTGCCTAAGGAAATGGCCTTTTCTGCGGGTCCGAGGATGCCCGTAATTGCGTGAAGCGAGTACACCCCCATGTCGCGTAGCGGCCCACCGCCAGGCTTGTAATACCAGCTGGGGTCTGGTCCGCTTTCAGTACGCGAACGTAGGGTTTCGTGTTCATGCCCAAGGGCCATGTTGACGCCGATGGCCATGTAGACCGTGCCTATGGCCCCATCTTTCACCAAATGACGAGCATGTTCATAGGCAGGTAAGAGCATCTGCCCCGGGGAGGCGGCGAGGGTGAGATGCCGCTCTCTTGAGAGTTGAATTATTTCGGCGGCCTCCTGGGCCGTACGGGTCATAGGTTTTTGGACGTACACGTGCCGCCCGTGTGAGAGCGCAAGCTTAGTCTGTTCGTAGTGGTAGGCCATCGGCGTTGCGATGACCACTGCCTCCGCATCGGATTCCTGGAGGAGTTCCTTGAAATCCCCATAGGTCTGTCGGACATCGAATTGCAGAGCGAGGTGCCGTAGCCGGTCCTCGGAGATATCGCTGAGCGCGACTACTTTAACAAGGTCCGTTTCAAGCTCGAGGTGCGGAAGCAAGCCACGTTCCGTAATACTGCCCAAACCGACGATCGCAAGACGTAGAGGAGGCATCAGCATGCCCTTTCTCGGTGTGGAAAGTGCGACAGAAGAGAAATTACATTCTCAGATCGAATTGAATGAGTCGTTTGCATGGGCTTGGATCGACCTCACGGTGGCGAAGGCCCTGCTCGCTAGCAACCCGCCGTGCCGCAAGCCTGGGCTATCGGTTCTAGCCGTCGGCCTTACCCTGACGTCGGCCCGCCGGTCCCGCTTGCAGGCATTGTCGCCACAAACTCCTCAGAGACGCGCTCTTTCTCTTCCAACAAATCAGCTTTGCTGCTCATGACATACGCGGCAGTGGAGACCTGATAACCAGACCAGATCTCTTCGGTGACACACGGACCGCCGACGATGTGCCGGCGCTCGAGCACCAGCGGTTTCTTGCCGGACTTGGCCGGATAGGGGGCGCAGATCAGCCCGGTGTGGCCGGCACCGAGGATGACGGCGTCATGATTGGAATTGGTTGCTATGGGATTCCTCCTCTGATCGAGTGGGAGAGCGATTTGATCCGGTCCTTCAGATAGCTGCTAGGACCTGCGCCACTGCCCGAAATACAGCGGTGCAGGGCATACCTATGATTGAATAAGGCCCTTTTCATGCAGGGGATTAACATTCTAATGATACCTATTTTTCCCCGCGTATTCTTCGCGCACTAGCGACGACTGAAGCGCGCACTCGCGACTGCAGTTTAAACGCGGGAGGCCGCCTGTACTCCCAATGTTCCACCGGACATGGGGAGAATATGAGCAGAGGTGTAAGATAGTTACCCTCCTAGGCGGAGAGACCAACGAATCTTCCCCAATGCAAACAGAAGCACTGGACCGTTACACAGCACTAGATGATGCCATTCGAAACCATCTCACAGTGGCCAGCCAGATGTTTTTGCATGAGTTGATCCTGCAGGAATGGGGAGCGACAGGCATTTGGGAACGAATCGATCGTGAATTCTGTCCCGACATGTCGCGCGCCTTTCGACTTTTGGAACATCTCCTAGCGAGCGGTGGAAGGGTCGAGCTCGGCACATCCGATGGCGCCTATTCCAAGCATCTCCCCAAGGTGGGCACAACGGTGCCCGACATGCTCGCCACTATGACCTTCCGAGATTTCGATCAAGCCATTCAGCTGGCCAACGACAGCCCGTATCGGCTGGGGCTTCTTGGGTGAGTAACGACCCTCGGCTGATCAAGCGTTTTTCCGAGCAAGTGCAGGCCGGTACGATCTGGATCAACGACCCACTTACCGACTACTACGCCGGCTCGTTCGGGGTT